>JADGQZ010000048.1 GCA_017881345.1 Myxococcaceae bacterium
CACTCCACTCTAGCCGGCTTACCGGGCTGCCGGGATGGGTCCCCCGGCAACGGTCTGGTCGTCGGCGCCCCCCGCCGTCCGTCCGTGTCGGGGGGTGTCCGTCGCAGGAGCCGTCCCGCCCACCGGCGGCGCGCTATGGTGCCGATCCCGAAGCCCAGGCGCCTGGAGGGAGCATGTCCGCGACGAGTCCGTTGCCGGCCGAGGCCGCGAAGCCCGTGCAGGTCGATGGGCTGGTGAAGCGCTACGGAGAGGTGGTGGCGGTCGACGGCGTCTCCCTGGCGCTGGCGCCCGGCGAGTGCCTGGGGCTGCTCGGCCCGAACGGCGCCGGGAAGAGCACCCTCATCCGCAGCATCGTCGGGCGGGTGGTGCCCGACGCCGGGACGGTGTCGATCCTCGGCGAGCCGGCGGGATCGCCTGCGGCGCGGTTGGCGTTGGGGTGGGTGCCGCAGGATCTGGCGCTCTACCCGCGGCTCACCTGCCGTGAAAACCTGGACGCCTTCGGGCGCTACCAGGGCCTGCGGGGCGCGGCCCTGCGGGCGGCGGTGGATCGGTGCCTGGACTGGGCCGCGCTGGCCGAGCGAGGGGGCGACCGCGTCGCCAGCCTCTCCGGAGGGATGAAGCGACGCCTCAACATGGCGGCGGGGATCATCCACTCGCCCCGGGTGATCCTCCTGGACGAGCCCACGGTCGGGGTGGACCCACAGTCCCGGAACCGCATCTTCGAGATGATCGAGGCGCTCGGCGCCGAGGGCATCTCGGTCCTCTACACCACCCACTACATGGAGGAGGCGGAGCGCCTCTGCGACCGGATCGCCGTCGTCGACCACGGACGAGTCATCGCGGAGGGAGCCCGGGACCGGCTGGTGCGCGACGCCTTCGGGACGCGCAGCGAGGTGCTGGTCCGCTTCGAGGACCCCGACGGACCGGCGGCGGCGTGGGCGCGGGAGCGGGGCGGACGCCTCGATGGCGGGGTGGCCCACTTCGAGGTCGAGCACGCAGCGGACATCGGTGGGCTGCTCGAGGGTGCGGCCAGGGCGGGCCACGAGGTGGCGGACGTCTCGCTGCACAAGCCGAATCTGGAGTCGGTCTTCCTGCACCTCACCGGAAGGGAGCTGCGCGAATGATGCTCCAAATCGCACGCACGGCGGCGACCGCGCTGCGGCGCGACCGCGGCGCCCTGCTCCTGAGCTTCGTGTTGCCGGTGGCGTTCTTCAGCATCTTCGCGGTGATCTTCGGCCGCCGCGACACCACCCCGAGGATCGGGGTCATCGTGGTCGACCAGGACCGAAGCCCCGTCTCGGAGGGGCTCGTGGAGGGGCTGCGAGGCGAGTCGCTCACGGTGCGGACCCGCGGTGCGCCGGGGCCGGGAGCTACCGAGGTGGACTACACAGCCGAGGCCGCAGAGGCCGCGGTGAGGGCGGGCGAGGCTCCGGTCGCGATCGTCATCCCCCGCGGGTTCGCCGACCGGCTGGCTTCGCTCGGCACCGGCGAGGCAGGCGTCGCCATCCAGCTGCTCCGGGACCCGAGCGACATGGTCGCACCGCAGGTGGTCGCCGGCCTCCTGCAGAAGGTGGCGATGACCTCCGTGCCGGAGCTCATGCTGGAGAGGAGCTCGGGTCTCATGGAGAAGTACCTGGGGGGGCTCACCGCCGAGCAGCGGAGGAGGGTCGACGACCGGCTCGGGTCGCTGCGGGCCCGGAGGGCGAGCGGGTCGCCGATCCGAGGTGCCGGCGGCGACCTACTGGTCTCGATCGCCACCCGCGACGTGGTCGGGACGGGGAAGCGCCACCCCATGATCTCGTTCTACGCGGCGGCCATCGGGGTGATGTTCCTCCTCTTCACCGCCAGCGGCGCGGGGGGTTCGCTCCTCGACGAGGTGGAGAGCGGGACGCTCGACCGGGTACTGGGCACGAGAGTCACCGTGGGCTCCCTGCTCGGCGGGAAGCTCCTCTACTGCACGGCGCTGGCGTTCTCGCAGCTCCTGGTGATGTTCCTGTGGGCACGGGCGGTCTTCGGGCTCGAACTCCTGCCGCACCTCGGCGGGTTCGTGGTGATGGGCCTCGCAACCAGCTTCGCGGTGGGGGCCTTCGGGATGCTGCTCGCGAGCGTGTGCCGGACCCGGGCCCAGCTGAGCGCCCTGTCCACCTTGCTGGTACTGGTCATGTCCTCCATCGGCGGCAGCATGTTCCCCCGCTTCCTCATGCCCGAGCTCATGCAGAAGGCTGGGCTCTTCACCCTGAACGCCTGGGCCATCGACGGGTTCACCAAGGTCTTCTGGCGGGACGAGCCCGTGGTGGCGCTCTGGCCGCAGGTGCTGGTCCTGGTCGCCGCTGGAACCGTGCTCTTCGCCGGCGCGCGCTGGCTGGCGCGGCGGTGGGAGACGAGCTGACCGGAGTCGCTGGTCGAGGCCGGCAAGCTCGCGCCGGAGGCGATCTACCTGCCCACGCGGCACGAGGTCTACGGCACCTACGCCGAGCGCGTGCGCGAGATCGCGCGTCGCTTCGCGCCCAGGTGGGCCGCACCCCGGCAGTGCAGAGCGTCCGCTTCCTGGGGGGCATGGAGCCGCGCGGACATCAGGAGAACGCACGGTACACCGACGCCGAGCTCGACATTCACTGCACCAACGCGCCCTGATCAGCCCCGCCCTTCGATTCCAGCTTCTGCGGCCGCGGGCGCCGCTTGCGGAGAGCGCGGCGCGTCGCCGTCAGGGACGCCGGAATGCAGACCGTGATCGCGCGCGCCTCGACACTGAACTTCAGCTCGTTCGTCGGCTCCCGATCGCCCCCATCGAGCTCGTACGGTTCCGTCGTCTCCATCTTGACCGAGACCCTGGTCGCGCGCGTCGTCCGGACGAAGGGCGAGCGGCTGGCGTGGCCCGTCACCACGCGTCCGAAGACGCGCGCCCACTCGAGCTCGGTGTCCGCAGTGACGATCGCCAGCTCGAGCTTGCCGTCGATGGGCGAAGCCTTGGGGAACAGCTTGATCCCGCCGGTGATGGTGCCGACGTTGCCGACGAGGACGCAGCTCGCCCTGCCCGAGAACCACGGCTTGCCGTTCACGCGGATCTTCGTCCGCACCGAGGGTCTTCGCACCGCGTTCATGCCGCTGCGAAAGTAGGCGAGGCGCCCGATGCTCTTCTTGGCCGACTTGCTCACGTCGCGCATCGTGATCGCATCGACCCCCGTCCCCGCCATCACGGCGAAGCGCTCTCCGTTCACGACGCCCACGTCCAGCGGTTGACGGACACCCCGCAGCCCGATTTCCACCGCCCCAGCGATGTCCGCCGGAATCTCGAGGTTGCTGGCCAGCAGGTTCGCCGTGCCCGCGGGGAGGATCGCGATGGGAACCTCGTATCCGCCTTCGACGATCGCGTCGATGGAGCGCTGGACCATGCCATCGCCGCCCCATACGAAGATGAGGTCGGCCCCGTGCTTGATCGCGCGGCGGATAGCCTTCGGCGCCTTGGAACTCTTCGGCACCTCGTACCAGAGGGGTGTCGCGTGACC
>JADGQZ010000418.1 GCA_017881345.1 Myxococcaceae bacterium
GGCGCTCCGCCCTCGACCGAGGCTCCCCGCGTCGCGGCGGTGCAGCTGCAGCTGCGTGGCGGCGGAACGGCCCCGGCCGACCTGTCCAGCCTGGTGGCGGTGGAGCCCGGGCAGCCGCTCTCGGTCCGCGCGGTCCGCCGGAGCATCGAGCGGCTGTTCTCCACCGGCCGGTTCTCGGACGTGGTGGCGACCGGGCGCGAGGGACCGGATGGCCTGGTGGTGGTGTTCGAGCTCGCGCCCGCCGTCCGCGTCGCGCGCATCGACGTGACGGGCGCCGGCGCGCTCGGGCGGAGCGAGGTGCTGGCGGCGGCGCGGCTCGCCCCGGGCACCGAGTTCTGGCCGGAGCGGCTGGTCGAGGCGCGGGCCGGCCTGCTCGCAGCCTACGCCCGGCGGGGCTGGAACGCGGCGCAGGTCACCGCGACCTCCGAGCCTGCCAAGGGCGACGAGGTGGTGGTCCGGCTGGAGATCGAGCCAGGCGAGCCGACGCGGGTGACGGCCCTCCGGTTCGAGGGACAGCTGGGCCTCTCCAGCCAGCAGCTCGCCAAGGCGTTCGGTCTCCGGGTCGGAGACATCCTCGACCGCACCCGGCTCGACCCCGGCGCCGAGGCGGTGCGCACGCTCTACCGCGACACGCACCACGCCCGGGCCCGCGTCGGGTCGCCGCGGGTCACGCTCGAGAGGACGGGCGCGGTGGTGAGCGTGCCGGTGGACGCCGGTCCGCGGTTCACCTTCCGCTTCGAGGGCAACCGCCGCTACCCGTCCGCCTGGCTCGGTGGGGCCCTGGAGATCGACCCGGCCGAGACCCTGGACCGCTCGGTCCTGGAGCGCGAGGCGCGGCGGGTGGAGGCGTTCTACCGCTACCGCGGGTTTCGCGACGCGCGGGTGGAGCCGCGCGAGGTGCAGAGCCCCGACGGGACGCGCGCGGTGGTGGTGTTCCACGTCACCGAGGGCCGGCAGGTCCTGGTTCGCACCGTCCAGTTCGACGGGCGCTCCGGCATCCCCGAGGAGGACCTGCGCACCATCCTGGAGCGCGTGATCCGGGATCGCACCCCGGAGGCGGGTGAGCGGCGGCTGGAGTGGGATCCGCTCCAGCCCGAGACCCGTCTCGCCGCCGCAGGCCGCCCCGACACCCCCGACCCACCGCCCGCCTCGGTCTTCGTCGAGGAGGCGTGGCGCGACGCGGCCGAGGTGATGCAGCGCGCGTACCGCGAGCTCGGCTGGGTGGATGCCAAGGTCACCCTGGCCACTGCGAACGAGGACGTGCGCGGGTCCGCGATCGACGCGCGCTTCCGTCTCGACGAGGGAGTCCGCACCTTCGTCCGCTCGGTGCGTTTCCAGGGCCTGCCACCCGGCCTCCCTCCTCCCGCGCTCCCCATGCTCCGGCCCGGTGTGCCCTTCAGCCAGACGCGGCTTGACGAGGCCCTGGCCGCCACCCTCCGGGACCTCGGGCGCGCGAGCCACCTCTTCGCCCAGGTGTCGTCGCGGGCGGACATCTCCGCCGACCGGACCGCGGCGGATCCGATCCTGATCATCGACGCGGGACCGGCGGTGCGCGTGGGCCAGGTCGTCCTCCGGGGGCTGGCGCGGACCGACGAGGCGCTGGTCCGGGCCAACCTCAAGCTGGTCCCGGGCCAGCCGCTGGACCCCGAGGAGCTGTTCGAGAGCCAGCGGGAGCTTCTCCTCCTCGGGCTGTTCCGCACCGTCTCGGTCCGGCTCATCTCCCCGGACACGCCCGAGCCGGTGAAGGACGTGGTGGTGGAGGCCCGCGAGCGCCCCCGGCTCTCGGGGAGCATCGGCGTGGGCTACTCGCTCGAGGACGGGCCGCGGATCATCGGCGACCTCGTCTACCCGAACGTGTTCGGGGAGGGCATCAACTTCACCTTCCGCGGCAAGCTCAACTACGTGGGGTGGAGCGCGCTGCCGCTCCAGGATTACGTCAACGGGTCCGAGCTCCAGGGTCTGAACGGCCTGGACTTCAACTTCAACGCCGGGCTGTCGCAGCCGCGCATCTGGCAATTCCTGCCGGCGAAGGTGGGCGCCCGCTTGACGTTCACCGCCGAGCGCGTGCACCGACCCACCTACTTCTACGGCCGGGTGGCCGGCCTCTTCGGGGTGGACTGGGCCATCACCAAGTGGTTCCAGGTCAACGGCAGCTACCTCATCGAGAAAGTGCTGGTCCGCGCGCAGGCCAACGTCGAGGAGCTCCTCGCCCCCACCCGGCAGACCGATGCCGAGCGCCTGCGCTTCCCCACCGGCAACTTCTTCCTCCAGACCCTGGGCGCGGGAATGACCTTCGACTTCCGGGACGTGCCGGCGAACCCGCGCTCGGGGTTGCTGATCACCACCTCGGGCGAGGTGACCAAGGACTTCAGCGCCGAGACCACCGACATCAACGGGAACAACCCGGTGCCGGCCAACATCTTCACCTTCAAGCTGAGCATGGGGATCACCGGCTACGTCCCGCTGCCGCCCCGCGCGGTCCTCGCCCTGTCGCTCCAGGGCGGGAAGATCTTCCCGCTGATCACCAACAGCCTGATCATCCCCCCCAAGCGCTTCTTCATGGGCGGCGCGACCACCCTTCGCGGCTTCCGGATCGACGCGCTCATCCCGCAGGATTTCCGGGGCCCGTACGCCTTGGAGCGCAGGGCATGCGAGGCCCTGGCGTGGGCCGGGGGGTGCACCAGCCGCGGTCTGACCCTCGCCGCCGGAGGCACCGTGCCGTCCGAGGGTGGCACCATCTTCGAGCTGGCCAAGGTCGAGCTCAGGCTCCCGCTGGTCCGCGACTTCGAGCTCGGGCTGTTCTTCGAGGCCGGCAACCTCTGGTACGAGGAGCGCCGGTACAAGCCGTTCGACCTGCGGCCGGTGGCTGGACTCGGGGTACGGTACGTCACCCCGGTCGGGCCGCTGGCGCTCGACGTGGGCTTCAATCTGGACCCGGACGTGCAGCTCAACGAGCCCATCTTCGCCGTCCAGTTCAGCGTCGGCGTCTTCTAGTTCCCTTGCAGACGAGGTGAGTGCGATGGCCGAAGGAAAGTCGCGGAGGCGGTTCCTCGCCGAGGGCGTGCTGGCGCTGGCCGGGGTGGCGGCGGGCGCGGCCGAGGCAGCACCGGACGCCGGCACCTCCGCCAGCTCGGGGACGGGCAGCATCTTCTCCGGGACGCCCGGCGATGCGGCCTCGGCGCCCGGTCCGGCCATCACGGCGGACACCTTCGCCCACGCCGAGCCGCTGATGCGGGTGAGCATGACGCCCGCGCAGCGGACGCTGGCAGCCGAGTCGTGGAACCTCAACATCGGCCCCTTCTTCGCCCGGCGGGACTTCCCGCTGGGCGACGAGGTGCCGGGGATGGTGTGGAACCCGGTGCTGCGGGGGACGGGGCGGATGCCGAAGAAGAACCAGCTCGTCCGCTCGAGCGGGACCCCACGCAAGTCGCCGGGGGACGCGGAGCTGGCCTTCGCCCCGGTGCACCTGCTCTCCCGCTGGGTGCAGGCGCGCCAGGTGTCGTCGGTGCGGCTGACCGAGCTGGCGCTGGCGCGGCTCGAGCGGTACCAGCCGCAGCTCAACTGCACCATCACCCTGGTGCGCGAGCAGGCGCTGGCCGAGGCCGAGGCGGCGGACCGGGAGATCTCCCATGGCAAGTACCGTGGCCCGCTCCACGGCATCCCCTACGGCGCGAAGGACCTGCTGGACACGGCTGGCATCCGGACGACCTGGGGCGCCGAGCCCTTCCGGAATCGCGTGCCGAAGGACGATGCCGCCGTCATCGCCCGGTTGCGCGCGGCAGGAGCGATCCTGGTGGCGAAGCTGTCGCTCGGGGCGCTGGCGCTGAACGACGTCTGGTTCGGCGGGCGGACCAGCAACCCCTGGTTCCTCGAGGAAGGCTCGGGCGGGTCGAGCGCCGGCTCGGGCGCCGCGGTCTCCGCCGGGCTGGTCCCCTTCGCCATCGGGAGCGAGACATTCGGGAGCATCGTCGACCCGTGCATGCGCTGCGGGACCACCGGCCTGCGACCCACGTTCGGACGCGTGCCCCGGACCGGGGCGATGACTCTCTCCTGGAGCCACGACAAGCTCGGGCCCATCACCCGCTCGGTGGAGGACACCGCGCTGGTGCTCGCCGCCATCTCGGGACCGGACGCCTCGGACCTCTCGTCACTGCCGAGCCGGTTCGCCTTCGACGCCACGCGGTCGGTGAAGGGGCTGAAGCTCGGCGTGGTGCCGGCGTGGATGGGCGGCCCGGCGGCGAGCGACGTCGAGCCCGCGGCGGTGAAGGCGCTCGAGCAGCTCGGGATGCGGCGGGTGGATCTGACCTTCCCCGACCTGCCCTGGGCGGCGCTCCAGCTCCTGGTGATGGCCGACTCGGCGGCCTCCTTCGAGCGCCTCACGCTGTCGGGAGAGGACGCGCAGCTCCGGATGCAGGTGCGAGACGCCTGGCCGAACCTGTTCCGCCAGTCACGGTTCATCTCCGCGGTGGACTACGTCCAGGCAGACCGGCTGCGCCGGCACGTGGCGAAGGTCTGGGCCGAGCAGCTGGCAAAGGTGGACGTGCTCCTCGCGCCCTCGCTCCGCGACGAGCCGCTCTCCACCAACTCCACCGGGCACCCCTGCCTGGTCCTCCCCACCGGCTGGGTGATGATCGACCGGATGCGCAGCGACTGGCTCCCCCCTCCCGGGCAGCAGCTCCCGGCGGTGTCGCCCCCGAGGAAGATGCCCTCCGGCGTCTCGCTCATCGGGCATCTCTGGGACGAGGGGACGGTGTGCACGGTGGGGATGGCGCTCGAGGGGGCGGTGAGGATGACCGACGCGCATCCGCCCGGATTCGCGTGACCGCGGTGCCGGTCCGGCGCACGGCGCGGCTCGTGCTCCGGGGATTTCGCGGAGAGGACCTCGCCCCGCTGGCGGCTCTGAACGCGGACCCGCGGGTGATGGAGCACCTGCGCGGGCCAATGGGTCTGCAGGACTCGGCCGCGCAGCTGGCCCGCTTCCGGCAGCACTGGGACGAGCACGGCTTCGGCTGGTGGGCGGTGGAGCTCCCTGGCGTCACGCCCTTCATCGGCTGGGTGGGGCTGGCCCGGCCGCGGTTCGAGGCGCACTTCACGCCCTGCGTGGAGATCGGCTGGCGGCTCGCGGCTGCGTCCTGGAACCAGGGCTACGCGACGGAGGGCGCCCGGGAGGCGCTCCGGTTCGGCTGGGAGCTCGCCTCGCCCAGGCTGGAGGAGATCGTCGCCTTCACCGCACCGGCCAACGGGCGCTCACGCCGGGTGATGGAGAAGCTCGGGATGCGGCACGACCCGGCGGACGACTACGAGCATCCAAACCTGCCCCCCGGGCACCCGCTCCGGCCCCACGTGCTGTACCGGATCCGGCGGGAGGTCGGGGGCGGGATGAGAAAAAAGTGAAATATATGTGCTCTGCATGCACATGATTTTAGGATTTGTATGCATGCAGGGCACATAGATCGGCGTTCTTCGGCGTCCGCGGCCCGGGGACGTCGGATGCCGTCCCGGGAGTGGCTCGGCCACGCGACATCGGCGGGTGGCGCCGGGCCCCGCGTCGCAAGCGCGCGGAACCGGGCTCCCGTTCAGCCGACGGTGCGGGCCAGCAACCACTCGAAGGCGCGCGGACGGCGGGCCAGCTGGCCGACCACGCCTCGCCGGAGCAACGGCCGACGGGCAAGCCCGAGCACCGCGCGCGCGGTCCAGGCGTACTTCCGGAACTCCCGGCGCGCCGTTGCCCCGTAGGGGCCGAAGGCGCGGACGTCTCCGTCCCGGCGCAGCACCTCCGGCAGGCACGTCGCCAGCGCCTCGGCGCAGACCAGCGCGACCGACATGCCCTCCCCGGTGATGGCGTCGACGTACCCGCTCGCGTCGCCGAGCAGCGCGAACCGGGTGGCCACGCGGCGGCGCGCGCGCTGGAGAAACGGCCCCGCGCCCAGGGGTTCGGAGTCGGGCGCGGCCTGCCCCAGCCGCCCGGCGAGGACCGGGAAGCGGGCGAGCAGCGACGCGACCGAGGGCCGGACGCCGAGCTGTCCGTCGGACCAGAGGAACGCCACCCCCACCCGCGCCGGTCCGCACGGCGTGACGTACGCCTCGGCGCTCCGGGACAGGTGGACCTCGACCCGGTCCGTCCAGGGCGCGCGGACGAAGTGCTGGCGCAGCCCGAAGCGCCGTGGCCCGTTCACCGGGAGCTCGAGTCCCTCGGCGCGGCGGAGCGGCGAGTGCAGCCCGTCGGCCGCCACGAGCACCCGGGCGGCGACCTCCCCCCCGTCGGTCTCGAGCAGAATCGCCCCGGGCGTCCGGCGGTGTGCGCGGAGCGCGGTCCGGTCGCGCACCGCGACGCCCGCCTCCCGCGCCGCCTCGAGCAGCACGCGCGACAGCGCCGTCCTCCGGATGCCGAGACCTCCGGTGCCGGGGAGCGCCCCCTCGAGCGTGCTCCCGTCCTCCTGGACGTAGCGCACGCCGCGGATGGGCCCTGCATCCGTGGCGGGGATGCGGTCGAGCACGCCCAGCCGCTCGAGCACCGCCAGGCCGGCCGGCATGACGCCTTCTCCGCACGCCTTGTCGTGGGGCAGCGGCGCGCGCTCGAGCAGCAGGACCGAGACCCCGTGCCGGGCAGCCATGGCCGCCAGGGCCAGGCCCGCGGGTCCGCCGCCCACCACCGCGACGTCCACGGTGGGCATGCTCACGTCTCCGGCTCGGGCTCGGAGCGAGGACGGGCGCGCGCCAGGGCGAGCGCCGACCTGAGCATGGCCCCCATCAGCCGCACCGCGTTCACCCGGGCGGGCGGATGCAGGTTGCCGCTGGTCCAGCGCCGGAGCGCCTCGGAGCGGCGGAGCTTGCCGCTCGACGTCCGGGGGAGGGTGCCGGGGGCGAGCAGCTGCACCGTGTGCGGGCGGATGCCGGTGCGCTCGGCAACGGCGGCCCGGACGCGGTCGGAGAGGTCGGGCCCGGCATCCGCCGTCGTCTCCACCAGGAGGACCAGCTCCTCGCCGTCCCCGGCGGGTGGCACGAAGCCCAGGGCCACCGCGCACCCGGCGCGCACGCCCGTCAGCCCGTCGAGCGCGTCCTCGAACTCCTGGGGCGCGTGGTTGGCGCCCCGCAGCACCACCACGTCCTTGGCGCGCCCGCACACCACCAGCTCGCCGTCCTGCACGAAGCCGAGGTCGCCGGTGTCGAGCCACCCACCGGCGAGCACCGCGCGGGTCGCCTCGGGCTGGCCGACGTAGCCCTCCATGATGGAGGGGCCGCGGGCGACGATGCGACCGACCACGCCTTCGAGGGCCACACCGCCAGCCTCGTCCCGCACCTCCACCGTCATCCCGGGCACCGGGATCCCCACGCTCGCCAGGGTCCGGGTGCCCGCGCGGACCTTGCCCGCGCGCGCGAGCTCCACCGGGTCCACCGGCACGGTCCGCAGCGGGGTGCGCGGCGGGCAGAAGGTCACCGCGAGCGCCGCCTCGGCGAGGCCGTACACCGGCATCAGCGCCGCCGGCCGGAAGCCCCACCGCTCGAAGCGCTCGGAGAAGCGCCGCGCGGCGTCCACCGACACCTGCTCGGCGCCGTTGAGCGCGAGTCGCCAGCGGGAGAGGTCCATCCCCTCCATCTCCTCGTCCTTCACCCGCCGGGCGCAGACCGCGTAGGCGAAGCTCGGCGCGACGGAGATGGTCCCCTGGTGGCGCGAGAGCGCGCGCAGCCACAGGGCCGGCCGTCCGAGGAACGCCTCGGGTCCGAGCAGCACCAGCGGTCCGGGGTAGGTCATGGCGCTGAGCAGACAGCCGATGAGCCCCATGTCGTGGTACAGCGGCAGCCAGCTCACGCCGAGCTGCGGATCTTCCGGAGTGTCGTCCGGCATCAGCGCCCGGAGCGCGTCGGTCTGGGCGAGTACCGCACGGTGCGACAGACCCACGGGCTTCGGGTCCACCGTGCTCCCCGACGAGAACTGCACCAGCGCGAGCGTGCCCGGGTCGGCCGAGCGGGTGACCGGAGGTGCACCGGAGTCGCGCAGCGCAATCACGTTCCGGAGCCCGAGGCGCGGGGCGCCGCGACGCACCGCCTCTCCGAGGAGCCGGCCCACCCGCCCGTCGGAGAGCAGCGCCACCGCCCCGGAGAGCTGGAGCATGCGCGCGGTCGCCGCGTGGTACTCCGGCAGCCGGCCGAGCCGCATCGGCGGGTAGAGCGGCACCGGAACCGCGCCTGCGAGGAGCGTCCCGAAGAACGCGTCCATGAACTCGGGTCCGGTGGGGAGCACCATCGCCACCCGCTCGCCGGGACGGACCCCGAGCGCGGCGAGCGCGCCGGCCACCAGCGAGGCCCGGGTGCGGATCGCGTCCCAGCCGAGCGCGGTCTCGGTCTCGTCGGCGGCGACGAAGGTGAGCCCCCGCCGGCCTGACACCGCGGCGCGCTCCAGCGCCTCGTGCAGGCTCGCGTGCCGCTGGGGCGGTTTCGGCGCGCCCTGGAGGCGGGCCGGCCTCATCCCGTCACCTGTGTCCGCGCCGCGACGTGGCGCGCGAGGTCCCCCACCGTCTGCACCCCGGCCGCGTCCTCCTCGCTCAGCTTCACCCGGAAGCGGTTCTCCAACCCCACCGCGAGCACCGTCAGGCCGAGGCTGTCGAGCGCGAGGTCGCGGAGCAGGTCGTCCTCGGGGACGATGGACCGCTCCATCTCCAGCTCGGCGCGGGCGATGGTGCGGATGGTCTCCAGCACCTCGAGCTCAGTGGCCACCGTGGCCTCCGGGGACGAACCGCGGCCGACCGGCGAAGGCGTGCTGCCAGGGCTCGCCCAGCGCCCGCTCCTCGGCCCGGATGCGCACCCGGAGGAGGAGGGCGTTGCCGACCGAGAAGACCAGCGCAGTGAGCCAGGCCCCGTGCACCAGCGGCAGCGCGATCATCTCGGCGATGACCGCGACGTAGTTCGGGTGCCGCACCCAGCGGTACGGACCGGCGGTGACCGGCGCGGTGCCGGGCACGACGACGATGCGCGTGTTCCAGCGCCAGCCCAGCGTGGCGATGGCCCAGTACCGGAGCGCCTGGGCGCCGAGCACCACCCCGAGCGCCACCCAGCCGGGCGCGCCGGGGAAGGGACGCCGGAGCAGCACCACCTCCAGCGCGCATGCCACGAGGAACAGGCCGTGGAACACCGCCATCACCGGGTAGTGGCCCTGTCCGGTCTCCACGCCGCCCCGGGCCCGGGCGAGCCGCGCGTTGCGCGCCGAGAGGACGAGCTCCACCACGCGCTCCAGCGCGACCAGGAGCAGCAGCCCCAGGTACGCCTGTAGCGAGGTCACCATCGGAGCAGCACCAGCTCGGCGCAGAAACCCGGCCCCATCGCCATCAGCAGGCCGAGGTCCCCGGGGCGCGCATCCCCCGAGGCCAGCAGCTCGGAGAGAACGAAGAGCACCGACGCCGACGAGAGGTTCCCGGTCTTTCGCAGGGAGCTCCACGAGCGCTGCAGCGCCTCGGGCGGCAGCTCCAGCGCCGCCTCGAACGCCTGCAGCACCTTGGGGCCGCCGGTGTGGGCGACGAAGTGGCGGATGTCCCCGAGGCGGAGGTCCTGCGAGGCGAGGAAGCCGTCCACGTCGGCGCGCACGTGGTCGGTGACGATGGTGGGCACCTTGGCGCTGAGGACCACCTTGAAGCCCCCGTCCACCACGTCCCAGCCCATGATGCGCTCGGTGTCCGGGTAGAAGACGCTGCGGGTGGCGAGCACGCGGGGGGCGGCGCCGGACGGCGGCCGATCCGCTCCGGAGAGCACCATCGCCGCAGCCCCGTCGCCGAAGAGTCCGCTGGCGATGACGTTGGCGATGCTCACGTCCTCTCGCTGGAGCGTCAGCGAGCAGAGCTCGACGGAGAGGAGCACCGCGACCTGGTCGGGGAAGGCGCGGAGCACGTCGCTCGCCCGCGCCGTGCCGGCCGCGCCCGCCACGCAGCCGAGGCCGAAGATGGGCGTGCGCTTCACGTCCGGCCGGAGCCCGAGCCGGTTCATGAGTCGTGCATCCAGCGATGGCGTGCCGATGCCGGTCACGGTGACGAAGAAGAGGTGATCGACGTCGCGTGGCTGCAACCCCGCGGCATCGAGGGCGCGCCGGACGGCCTGCTCGCCCACCTCGAGGGACACGCGGTTGAAGGCGTCGTTGCGTTCCGAGAAGCGCCGGAGCGGCCGGTACTCGTCGAGGGGCAGGGCGAGGTACCTGCCGCCGACCTGGACCGAACGGTGCAGCTCCTCGATCCGCTCGACGTTGAAGTGCTCGCGCTCCCAGAGCGCACGGAACTCGGAGATGAGGGTCTCCTGGTCCACCCAGTTCGGCGGCAGCGCCGTGCCCACGCTGCGCACCCACGGTCCAGGGGTCGACGTCATTCGTCGTCCGGACTACCCGAGCGACGGCCACCCATGCAACACGGAGGGTGTGAGTCGTTCAGGCCGCGACCCTGGACGCGGGTGGGCCGTGCAGCAGGCGGGCGCCAACCATCAGGACCAGCCCCCCGAGCGCCACCGGGATGGCGTTCAGGGCGATGGCCGTCCCCAGGCTGAGTCGGTCGCCCACCCAGCCGATGATCGGGGGCGAGATGGCGTCTCCGAGCAGGTGATAGGCGAGCACGCTCAGGCCCACCGCGAAGCTGCGGAACAGCGGCGGCACCGCGCTCACGATGGCGTTGTTCAACGGCCCGTTGTTCAGGAACACCAGGAACATCGCCACGAACGCCGCGGTGAGGATGACCGGGATCGATCCGGCCCGCGCGGTCCACACCATGGCCGGCGCGGCGAGGAGCATGCCCACGCCGGATACCCAGAGCCCTCCGGTGCGGCTCTTCCGCTCCGCCCGGTCCCCGAGCACGCCGCCCACCAGCGTCCCGGTCAGTCCGGCCAGCGCGGCGATGGCCCCGAACCAGATGCCCGCCTGCGCGCCGCTCATCCCCCGCTCGCGCTCGAGGAACGCCGGCATGTAGACCGACAGCCCGCCGATGGAGAAGGTCATCAGGGTGAGCCCGGCGACGCTGACCCAGTAGTGCGAGTTGTGCCCGAGCTCGCGCAGCCCCTGGGCCATCGGCAGGCGCGTCTGGGCGGGCTCCACGGCCTCGCTGGCGCCCCGGTGGGGCTCGCGGACCCGGAGGGCGAGCACCACAGCGAGGAGTCCGGGGATGGAGCCGACGAAGAACACCATGTGCCATGACCAGGTGTTCGCGACCCAGCCGCCGAGCACGTACCCCAGCGCCGAGCCCACCGGGATGGCGACGTAGAAGATGGAGAGCGCGCGCGTCCGATGACTCGGTGGATAGTAGTCGGCGATGAGCCCGGGTGAGACGGTGCCGTAGCCCGCCTCGCCGACGCCCACCAGCGCGCGAGCGACCACGAGATGGGTGAACCCCTGGGCCAGCCCGCTCCCGAACGTGGCCAGGCTCCAGAGGAAGATGCTCCCGGCGAGCACCCATCGACGGGGATAGCGATCCCCGAGAAAGCCTCCGAACGGTGCGGCCAGCGTGTAGACGACGATGAACGCGGTCTGCAGCACCCCGGCCTGGGTGTAGTCGATGCCCAGCCCGTCCACGATGCGGGTGAGCGCCCCGGGCACCAGGTATCGGTCGAGGTAGTTGATGAAGTTGATGAAGGTGAGGACGCCGAGCGCGTAGGCCGCGCCCGGGATGAGCGAGGCGCCCGTGGTCTTTTGTGCCTCGCTTGCCGGTGCGGTCATCCGAGCGACTCCCATCGATCGAGCAGGACTCCCCAGCGGAGCCCGCGGTCCGAGACCCACGCCCCCTTCGCCCCGAGGTGCTGGAGCGCGGTCTCGAAGAGCAGCGCCCCGGTGGGCAGCACGTCGGCTCGCCTGGGCTGCATCCCGGGCAGCGCGCGCCGGACGTTCAACGGGAGGGCGCAGAGCTGCCCCCGCACTGCGGCCACCTCGGTGAGCGAGAGCCAGCTCCCGTGGACCCGCGCCGCATCGTAGGGCTCGACGCGGTGGGCAATGGCGAAGAGGCTGGTGACCGTGCCGGCCACCCCCACCACCCTGACCTCCGGAGGGAAGGCGGGCAGGGTACGCAGCGCGTCGCGCACCGCTCCCCGGACCGCCTCCTGATCGACCTCGGTCGGGGGATCGGACCTCACGGAGCGCTCGGTCAGCCGTACCGAGCCGATGTCCAGGCTCTTCCGGAAGAGCACCGTCCGGCCCCGCCCGTGGACGAACTCGGTCGAGCCGCCGCCCACGTCGATGGCCAGAAGCCCGGCCTCCCCGGCGTCGGCGGCGAAGTCCTGGGCGACGGCGAGGTACGACAGGCGCGCCTCCTCGTCGCCCGCGAGGATCTCCACCGTGGCCCCGGTACGCTCGCGGGCCCGGGCCAGGAACTCGGCGCCGTTGCTCGCATCGCGCGCCGCCGAGGTGGCGGTCACCACCAGCGCCCGCGCTCCCGACCGTCGCGCCATCTCCGCGAAGCGGCCGAGCACCTCGAGGGTGGTCTCGAGCCCCTCCGCCGAGAGCACGCCGCTCCGGTCCACCCCGCGCCCGAGCCGGGTGATCTCCGCCTCCTCGCGCACCGGGCGGAGCACGCCATCATCGCCCCGCTCGGCGACCAGGAGCAGGACCGAGTTGGTCCCGACGTCCACCGCGGCCAGGCGGCTCATCCGATGGACCAGCGGATGTCGGCCGAGGGGACGACCTGGATGCCCCACCGGCCGGCGGAGAACCCGTCCAGCACGCGGTTGTGGTGGGCGACCACCTGCGCGAACGACAGCTCCGGGGCGTCGCCGGTGGTGTGCCCGTCCGCCGCCAGCACCACGTCGCGGAAGAGCGAGACGGCGCGCCGGCAGGTGGTGTCGACGCAGTACTCGGTCATGCACCCGCCGATGACCAGCCGGCGGATCTGCTGGGTGTTCAGGATCTCGGGGAGCTTCGTCTCGAAGAACGCGTCGCAGCTCCGCTTGTGCACCACCGGCTCACTGCCCCGTGGTGCCAGCTCGGGACGGATCTCCCATCCCGGCGAGCCGCGCTCCAGCCGGTGACCGATCTCCCCGTCATGCTGCACGTGGATGACCGGGAACCCGCGGCGACGCGCCCGCTCCAGCAGGTCGGCCAGTCGCCCCACCGTCTCCTCGAGCGCCGCCAGGGCAGCGGGCCCGCCCTTGCCGAGCAGGATGTCGCGCTGCATGTCGATGAGGAGGAGCGCGGTGTCTGGCCCGGCCATGCGGCCGACGACCTTACCCGACCCGGCGCCTCGGACCAGCCCCCTCGGGATCGGGCGGGCCGCCCCCGGAGCGCTAGGGTGCGCGCGCCGCCTCCGGGCCCAGCGCCTCCCGGAGCGCGCCGGCGAGGAACGCGTACTGGGCCTCGGAGTTGTGCAGGTGCGGCGAGACGCGGATCCACCGGCGCGCGGCGACAGGCCAGCCGTACACCGGGACCTCGATGCGGTGCTGCGCGAACAACCATTCTTGCAGGGGGTCGGCCCCGTTCGGACCGAGGGCTGGCCGCTCCGGCTCCGAGGGGAGCTCCACCGCGGCGAGCGAGCCGAGCGTCGACTCCGGACAGGGTGGCGTCAGGCCGGCCGCGTCGCAGAGCACCGCCCGGGCCCGGCACGCCAGCGCGTGGTTCCGGGCCCGCACCTCGTCCCATCCGCCCGGCACGAGGCTGCCGACGAGCTCGATGGCCCGGGCGACGCAGAGCGTCGCCGTGGGATCGCGCGTCCCGGTCCAGTCGAACTCGAGCCGGAACCGCGAACGGTCCGTGCGTGGCGCATTGGCACCATGGCTCACGACCAGCGGACGGATGCCGGCCTGCCGGTCACGGCGCACGTGGAGGAACGCCGCGCCCTTCGGCGCGCAGAGCCACTTGTGGCAGTTGCCGGTGTAATAGGCCGCGCCCAGCGCCTCGAGGTCGACCGGCAGCATGCCCGGGGCGTGCGCGCCGTCGACCAGCACGTCCACGCCCCTCGCCTGCAGCGTCGGGACCAGCGACTCGACCGGGAACACCACGCCGGTCGCGCTGGTCACGTGGTCGAGCAGGACGAGCCGGGTCCGTCCGGTGACCGCGCCGAGCACCGCGTCCGTCACCTCGACCGGACCGCGGAGAGGGAAGGGCACCTCGGCCACCACCACCCTGGCCCCGGCACGCTCGGCCACGGCCCGGAGCGCGTTGGCGCAGGCGTTGTAGGCGTGGTTCGTGGTGAGCAGCTCGTCTCCCGGCCCGAGGACGAGGGAGCGCAGGACGGTGTTCACCCCGGCCGTGGCGTTGTCGACCAGCGCGAGGTCTTCCGGATCGGCGCGAAGAAAGGCGCCCAGCCGTCCCCGGGCCTCGTCGAGCAGCGGCTCGATCGCCCGGACGAAGAAGTCGATGGGGTCGCGCTCCATCCGCGCCCGGAGCTCGGCCTGCAGCGCGAGCACCTCGCGCGGGCAGGCGCCGAACGCGCCGTGGTTCAGGAAGGTGATGTCCGGATCGAGCGTCCAGTGGGTGGCGAGCGGCGACGGCTCGGGGCGCCTCACCGGCCGGGCCCTTCGCCCGCCGGCGTGCGCAGCGGGAGGTCGAAGGTGAGGTGCGTGTCCGCGAACCCGAGGCTCCGGTAGAACGGCGGCGACTCCTGCCGGCGCCGGTTGGTGCGAACGTACAGCTTCTCGCAGCCCGCCGCCCGGGCGAGCTCCGCCGCGGCGCGGGTGAGCGCCCGGCCCACGCCGTGCCGGCGTGCCGCGCGGTCGGTCACCAGCGCCGTGAGCTGCGCCGAGGGAGAGGCGGTGTACAGCCTCGGATGGATGGCGACCGTGGCCACGCCGGCCAGCGCGTGGGTCACCAGCTCGGCGACCAGGGCATGCGCCCCGCCCCCGCCGAAGTGCTGGAGCTGTCGCCGGAGCGTCGCCTCGTCGGTGGCGTACCCGAGCTGGCCGAAGAGCTGGACCAGCGCCGGGACGTCATCGGGACGCGCAGGACGGACATGGACCTCGAGCTCGACCATGACCAACGCTCCATAGCAGGCCGAGCCCTGCTCTGCCCCGGCGATCCAGCGGCCCGGAGCAGGACTGTGCTCCTCGCCGCCCCGAGCGGGTGGACGCGAGGTCAGAAGGGACAGTTGCCTGGAGACGGAGCGTCGATCCGGCGCATCGGTCCGTGGGGCACCAGCTGGACGGCGATCGTCTTGGCCCCGGCGGAGGTCTCGTTCCGGATCAGGTGCACGTGGCCGCCGCCCGAGTCGACGAGGGTCTCGCCGGCCGTGTAGACGCGTGGGGTGCAGTCCGGGTCGTCCCCGTCGTAGACGGTGACCGTTCCCTGGGTCACGATGATCAGGCTCGCGCCAGGGTGGGTGTGCCAGCCCGTCGTGCCCCCGGGGTCCCAGGTGTTGTCCTGCACGAACAGGTCCGAGGCGCCGCGGGTCCTGAGGTGTGCGTACCAGAGGAAGTGCCGGTGGTTCTTGCCCGGGCTGGGGGGCAGGAACCAGTGGTTGAAGAGGTCCAGATCCTCGAACGGACCCGATGCCAGGGTCATACCCTTGAAGCCCTTGGCCTCGGTCGCGCGCCCCGGGGCGCCGGCCAGAGCCGAGGCCAGGACCACGATTCCCAGCAGTGTCTTTCGCATCGCACTCCTCCTTGAAGCTCCCGCCCTCGGGAGCTGCGGGCAGGGTCGGGGGGAGGGCAAGGACGCTCAACCTGCGTTCCACGGTGCGGCGAGCGGCGCCGCCATTTGCCACTCGACGCAGCGGTTTGCGGCGCCGCGCGGGGTGGGGGTACAGAGCCTTCACCCCATGCCCGTGCCCCAGCCACCTGGGTTCCCGGCCGGAGGCGACCGCCCGCCCGATCGCCTCGACTCGTGGAAGGAGATCGCCGCCTACCTCCGGCGCGACGTCACCACCGTCCAGCGCTGGGAGAAGCGGGAGGCCATGCCGGTGCACCGGCACCAGCACGACCGGATGGGCTCGGTCTACGCCTTCCGGGCCGAGCTCGATGCGTGGGCCACGGGTCGTCGCTTCACCCAGGGTGCCGCAGCCGAGGTGCTCCCGGACGCGGCACCCGCTGCGGCGACGGGTTCGGCAGCGCCGGTCGCGGCGGGGGACGCAGCCCAAGGCGAGCGGCAGGGCGTCGTCGCTCCCCCATCGACCGCTCCCCGTGCGCGGCGCCGGTCGCCAGGCCGGTGGGGGGCGGTCGGGCTCGGCCTCTTCGTCCTGGTCGGCGCCGGGGTGTGGATGACGCGAGGCCGGGAGCGAGACGTCGCGCAGCTCTTCGCCGCGGCCCGATTCCAGCAGCTCACCGACTTCGAGGGTGTGGAGCAGGCCGCGGCCATCTCACGCGACGGACGGTTCGTCGCCTTCCAGTCCGACCACGACGGACAGATGAACGTCTGGGTCACCCAGGTGGGCACAGGCCGGTTCTCCAACCTCACCCACGGAAGCGCTCTGGAGATCGTCAATCCGTCGGTGCGCACCCTGGGGTTCTCGCCTGACATGACCCTGGTGACGTTCTGGGCTCGGGGGATCGAGGGGTCGGGAAAGGCGGAGATCAACATCTGGGGAGTGCCGCTGCTCGGCGGCCCTGTCCGGCCTTACCTGGAGGGGGTCGCCGAGTACGACTGGTCGGCTGACGGCGAGCGGCTCGCCTACCACACACCGGCACCGGGGGACCCGATGTTCGTCCGCGAACCCGGACCGGCCTCCGAGGCGCGGCAGATCTTCTCCGCACCGGCGGGGCTCCACTCGCACTTTCCGCTGTGGGCCCCGGACCAGCCGTCGCTCTACTTCGTCGAGGGCGCTCTTCCGGACCGGATGGACCTCTGGCGCGTCGGGGCGCATGGAGGCACGCCCGAGCGCCTCACCCACCACGAGTCGCAGGTGAGCCACCCCGTCTTCCTCAGCCCGCAGAGCGTGCTGTACCTGGTCACCGATCCGGACGGCTCCGGTCCGTGGATGCAGACCCTGGATCTCTCGACCGGGGCGGGTCGGCGCATCGGCGCGGGGCTCGATCGCTTCACCTCCCTCTCGGCGAGCGCGGACGGGCGGCGCATCGTGGCCACGCGCTCGATCCCGAAGACCACGCTCTGGCGTATGCCGCTGGCCGGCGCGCAAGCGGACATCACCGAGGCGGTGCGCATTCCGCTCACCACCGGGAACGGGTCGTCGCCGCGGCTCGGGCCGGACGCGCTGTTCTACCTCTCCTCGAGCGGGTCGAAGGACAGCGTGTGGAGGCTTCAGGCGGGGATCGCCACCGAGGTGTGGAGCAGCACCGAGGCCCGGATCCTCGGACCGCCGGCGGTGGAGCGGCAGGGCGCGCGCATCGCCTTCACCGTCCGGGAGCGCGGGCGGACGAGCCTCCGGGTGCTCAACGCCGACGGGACGGCGGCGCGGGTCGTCGGTGGAGCGCTCGAGGTGCAGGGCTCGCCGGCCTGGGCACCGGACGGGAGCCTGACCATCGGCGTCGTGGTCGACGGCGCGCCGCGGCTGTTCCGCGTTCCGCTCGACGGGAGCACGCCGTCACCACTGGTCCGCGAGCACTCGGTCGACCCGGGGTGGTCGTCGCCCGGAGAGCTGCTCGTGTACTCCGGCGCCGACGTGGGAACCACCTTCCCGGTCCACGTGGCAAAGGCCGACGGGAGCCCGTCAGGACTGGCCCCGTTCACCCTCACCCGGGGCGCCCGGCATCTGGCGTTTCTGCCGGGGCGCCGCGTGCTCCTGTTCCTGGGGGGAGACATCGGTCACAAGAGTCTCTGGCAGCGGGATCTCGAGACCGGCCGCTCGCAGCCGGTGCTCGCCCTTCCGCCCGACGTGCAGCTGCGCGACTTCGATCTCTCGCCCGATGGGCACGAGCTGGTACTCGAGGAGGTCAAGGACCAGTCAGATCTCGTGATGATCGACCTGCCGCGCCGCTGAGGCGAGCCGGTCTACGGCCCCCAGTCGGGCGTGCTGTAATTCCCCTTGTCGAGGGGCAGCATCTTCTGGTTCTGCCCCTCGGCGGTCATCACCCAGAGCATCGAGCTGCCGGTCCGATCGCTGGCGAAGACGACCAGGCGCCCGTTGGGCGAGAACGACGGCTCCTGGTTGTTGCCCTGGTCCTGGGTGAGCCGGTTCACCTTCCCGGTCTCGACGTTGACCGTGAAGAGGTCGAACGCGTTGCGCTCGTCGCGGGCGGTGAAGGCGATCAGGTCGCCGCGCGGGGACCAGTCGGGCGTCTGGTTGTAGTTGCCCTGGAAGGTGAGCCGGCGCACGTCCGCGGCGTTGGCCACGGTGAGCACGTAGAGCTGCGGTGTTCCCCCCCGGGTGCTGACGAACGCGATCCGCTTGCCATCCGGGCTCCAGGTGGGGCTCGAGTTGATGAAGTAGGGTGTGTCGGTCAGCGGCTGGGGGTTCGCCCCGTTGGCGTCGGCGACGTAGATCTGCGCGCCCTCGCCCTGGGCCATGCTGTAGGCCAGACGCCGCCCGTCGGGCGAGAAGGAGGCGCCGGTCACCATCGCCCCGGTGCTCACCAGCGTCACCGGGGCGCCGCCCGGCCGCTGCAGGTAGAGGGCCGGATGTCCCGAGCGGTAGCTGGTGTAGGCCACCGAGTCGCCCTGCGGACCGACGACCGGGAGGAGGTTGATGTTCCCCTGGGCCACCGGCAGGGCGCGCTTCCCATCCCAGTCGCCCAGGAAGACGTCCTTGTTCGCGCCCACCTTCCGCACGTAGGCCAGGTGCGACTGGAAGGGCCCGGGCTCGCGGGTGAAGTGCTTGTAGAGCGCGTCGGCGAAGAAGTGCGCCAGCCTCCGCGGCCGGTCCACCGGCTCCACGTGCACCAGCCGCAGATCTTCCTTGCCGCTGGAGACGGTGAACAGGCGCATCTCGCCGCGCACGTCCCGGCCGTCGACCGAGAGCTGGACCTTCACCAGCGCCTCGGCGCCCACGTCCGCCCAGCGGGAGAAGGTGATGGTGGAGGCGGTGAAGCCCTCGCGGGCGTCGGCGAGGTAGCTCTTCCTGTCCAGCACCTGGAAGATGCCCGCGGCGCTGCAGTCGAAGAAGAACGCGTCGTCGAAATCGGGCGAGACCGTGCGAGCGGCGTCATTGAGCGCCTGCGGGGCCGGCAGGGCGATGGGCATCGGCCGGAAGTTGGCGCCGGAGATCTCGATGACCGGCGCCTGGGCCAGCGCGGCGAGAGGGCAGATCAACAGGCTGAGGACCAGGGTGCGCATCGTGGTGTTCGCTCCTCGGCGGGTCAGGGACGGAACATCAGCACCACCCCGTACTTCTGCAGCGGATCGCGCAGGTGAGGTGGCGGGGGCGAGAACGGCGCGGCGCGCTTCACCGCGCCGAGAACCGCGGTGTCGAAGAGCTCGTTTCCGCTCGACTTGGCGAGCCGGGCGCGATCCAGCTGGCCGTTGGACGAGATGAAGAGCGCCACCTGCGCGGTCAGCCGGATGCGCTCGGACTCGGGAATGGTCTCCGACACGTCGTAGAACCGGGTGATCTGCGATCGGAGCCGTGCGTAGTACGCCTCGCCCTCCGCCACGGCCGAGTCCCCCCCGGGGTCGCCGTCCACGGCTCCGATGTTCTCGCTCTTGGGCTTGCCCATGCGGTCGAAGGCCCCGAGCAGCTTCTGCCGCGGGTCCGCCTTCTTCTCGCCCGCCTGCTTCGTCCGGGGAGGAACGGGGGCGGCCACCGGAGAGGGCGCAGCGGTCCGGGGCGGCTCGGGTGCTGCCACCGGCGCCGGCGCCTTCTGCTCCAGGGGCGGCGGGGGCGGCTGCTCGATGCGGGGCAGGAGCTTCTCGTCGCGCGGCGTCCCCTGGCGGACCAGGGTGGCGCGGATGGGCTTCTGCTCCAGGTCGAGCGGCGGGGTCTCGTGCAGCTTCGCGTAGACCACCGCCAGCGAGAGCAGCACCGCGTGCACCACCGCCGACCAGAAGAGGAACGCCAGCAGCGGGCCCTCGGGGCGCCGGGCGAGCAACGACACCGGGGCCTGGACGGCGACGCCGGTCATCGTGGAGGCGTGCCCTTCTTCCGACCGGGAGAGACCGGGTCGGTGATCATCCCGAGGTTCGTGACGCCCGCTCGCTGCGCGGCGGCCATCACCTCCACCACCACGCCGTAGGGGATGGTCCTGTCGGCATGGAGGAAGATCTCCTTGTCGGCCTGCGCCTTGGCGTTGGTCCGGAGCTTCTCCTCGAGCTCGTCGAGCGGGATCTCCACGTCGCCGAGATAGACCCGCGCCCTGGCATCGACCGAGAGCACCAGCTTCTTCTCGCTGGCCTCGACGGGCGCCGCCCGGGCCTCGGGGAGATCGACCTTGACGCCCTTCTGGATGAGCGGCGCGGTGATCATGAAGATGACCAGCAGCACCAGCATCACGTCCACCATGGGCGTGACGTTGATCTCGCTCATCGTGGTGCGCCCCGGGGCGCCCTTGCCGGCGGACATCGCCATGGGGTGTCTGTGCTCCCCTACTTGAAGAAGTGCCGCTTGATGATGTTCAGGAAGTCCGAGGAGAAGTTGGCCATCTCGGTGTCGAACACCTTGATGCGGCTGACGAACGAATTGTACGCCACCACGGCCGGGATGGCGGCGAACAGGCCGGCGGCGGTGGCCACCAGGGCGTTGCCGATCGGCGCGGCGACGGTGGAGAGCGACGCGTTGCCCTTCTCGGCGATCTCGTTGAACGCCGAGAGGATGCCCATCACGGTGCCGAACAGCCCCACGAACGGCGCGGTGGCGCCGACGGTGCCGAGGAAGCTCACCCGCGACTCGAGCTCGGTGATCTGCGAGGTGCTGGCCCGGTTGAGCGCCCGCTCGACGTTCTCGATCCCGCCGAGCCGATCGCTCATCGCGTTCTCCTGCCCGTCCTTGCTCTGGGCGAGCTTGGACAGCTCCTCGTATCCGGCGCAGAACACGCGGGAGATGGGGGAGCTCGGGAGGTTGCGGGCCGACTGGTAGATGGCGTCCAGCCGCGAGCCCTTCCAGAAGGTGTCGAGGAAGGTGATGGACTGGTCACGTGCCCGGTTGAGCTGTACGGCCTTGACCGCGATCAGCGCCCAGGAGACCACCGAGACCGCCACCAGCAGGCCGAGCACGGACAGCTCCACCAGCGAGCTCTGTCGTACGATGGAGAGATAGTCGATCGCCGCGAGCGCGACGGGGAGGGAGTGCATGGGGGTGGGCAGCAAGCGCTACCAGGCGGGTCCGACTGCCGTCAACGCCTGGCGCCCGCCCTGCAATCCCGGGGGCCAGCCATCGTGAATAGCGGTCTCCCGAGCAGCGTCCTGAAGCAGGCCGAGGAAGGCCCGAAGGGCCGCTCGTTGCGGAACCGGAGGACGTCCGACATGCGCACCCGTGCCCTCACCCTGTGCCTCTCTCTCCTCGGTGGTGTGGTGCTGGCCTCGTGCTCGAGCACCTACGGGTTGACCGTCTCGTGGACCTTCGCCAGCGGTGGGAGCTGCGACGGCGCCGGCATCGAGCAGGTCCGGATCACCATCCCCGGCGAGCCGCTGCAGCAGAGCGTGTTCGATTGCCGCCTCGGTCAGGTCATGTTCACCGGCTTCTATCCGGGGACCTATCAGGTCACCGTCGACGCGCTGGACGCGACCGTGCCGAACCCCCCCACGCCGATCTGGACCGGAACGGGGACCATCGATCTCCGGGGCAGCGCCGGGGTCGGCGTGGTCCTCCAGCCGGTCTCGTCCCAGAACGCGGTCACCTACCTCAGCTGGACCCTCGACCCGGCCACGGGTGACGCCAACCAGATTCCCCGCTGCGGCAGCGGCCAGCGGCTCGACCAGATCGGCATCTTCATCGACGATCAGAACGCCGGCACCTATGGCTGCGGCCAGGGCACCGGGGGCGGGGTGGTCGTCAGCCCCTACGTGACCGCGGGCCCGCACACCGTCCAGCTGGTCGCCTTCAGCAGCCAGGACATCGTCACCGCGTTCGCCCAGAGCGACCTGCTCCAGGTCACCTTCGCCACCGGCCAGGCCTCGACCCAGACGACCCCGCTCCACTGGAACGTCGGCGGGCTCCAGGTCGGCTGGGCTCCCTATGCGAGCCTGAGCGACTACAACGCGGACATTCGCCAGACGTGCGGACAGGCCGGCATCGCGGATCTGGTGCTTGGCTTCGCCACGCAGCAGGAGCAGGGCTCGACGTTCTCGCTGGGCGCGAGCTGCAACGCGAGCGTCGTCCTGGACAACGTCCTGACGGGCACCTGGTTCCCGTACATCGACGCCTGCGGCCCGGGCGGCGCGGCCGGCAGCTGCGGCGCGCAGAGCGGGGGTCCCGTGGTCTACCGGGAGAACCCGAGCCTGGTGAATCCGCAGTCGGTGACCGTGCAGCCCGGGAGGTTCTTCGACTCGACCCAACCCGCTGCGTTCAACGTTTTCATCCCGCTCTTCCACATCTAGGTCAGGGCGGCCGAAGTCGAGGTCGGGGTCAGGGTGTCATCAGGGGGCTGCAGTCGGCGAGATCAGGGCGGCCACACTCAGCTCACTTGGCGCAGCGCCCGCGATCCCCGGCTGGCACGGTTCGTGGTACGCCCGTGCACGGCATGGGACACGCAGATCCACGGCCAATCGGCGTCTTCGACTCGGGAGTGGGCGGCCTGACGGTCCTCCGGGCGCTCCGGGCCCGTCTCCCCGACGAGCCCATGGTGTATCTGGGCGACACCGCGCGGGTCCCCTACGGCACCAAGTCCGCCGAGGTGGTGACCCGCTACTCGCTCCGGAACGCCGCGTTCCTCAGCGGGCAGGACGTGAAGCTGCTCGTGGTCGCTTGCAACACCGCGTCCTCGGTCGCCCTCCCGGCGCTCCGGGCCACGCTGGGTATCCCGGTGGTGGGCGTCATCGAGCCCGGGGCGCGCGCCGCGGCGCGGGTGAGCCGCTCGGGCAACGTGGGCGTGGTGGGGACGCCGGGCACCATCGCCTCGGGCGCCTACCAGCGCGCGCTCGCCGCCGAGCGTCCCGGCGCACGCATCCTGGTCCAGGCGTGCCCGCTCTTCGTCCCGCTCGCCGAGGAAGGCTGGGTGCAGGGCGACGTCCCGCGGCTGGTCGCCCGCGCCTACCTCGCGCCGATGCGGCAGGCCGGCATCGACACGCTCGTGCTCGGGTGCACGCACTACCCGCTCCTCCGGGCCGTCCTGGCGGAGGAGCTGGGCCCCGACGTCACCCTGGTCGACTCTGCCGATGCCACCGCGGACGAGGTCGAAGAGCTCCTGTCACGGGGCGTGGTTGGCCGGGCCTCGGCCGGAGCCGGCGGCCTCCGCGTCTTCGTGACCGACCTGCCCGAGCGAATCCCCGAGCTGAGCGCGCGCTTCCTCGGCGAGCGCGTGGAGCGCGCCGAGCACGTCGACATCCAGGGTTCCTAGTCCGCGGGCAGGGCGCGGATCTTCCAGGGATTCGCCACTGCATCGCAACGTGTCACAGCGATCCGGGTCATGGGCCTTTGTGCCCAGGGACGAGCGCTCCAGGTTGCTGCTACGGCTGCTCTCTCGCGGTTCCCACGGGAGGAATGCATGGCAACGGTACGTGCGACGGTCGGGCTCCTTGCGGTGCTGCTTTTCGCAGCGCCGGCATACGCCCAGAAGCAGCCCAACATCGTCGTCATCATGGGAGACGACATCGGCTGGTTCAACATCGGGGCCTACCACCGCGGAATGATGGCCGGCCGGACCCCGAACCTCGACCGCCTCGCGTCCGAGGGGATGATGTTCACCGACTATTACGCCGAGGCGAGCTGCACCGCCGGGCGGGCCAACTTCATCACCGGTGAGCTGCCGATCCGGACCGGGATGACGACGGTGGGACAGGCCGGCTCACCGATCGGGATTCCGGCACAGGCGGTCACCATCGCCACCGCGCTCAAAGCCATGGGGTACGCCACCGGCCAGTTCGGCAAGAACCACCTCGGTGACCTGAACGAGTTCCTGCCCACCGTGCACGGCTTCGACGAGTTCTTCGGGTATCTCTACCAACTGGACGCGATGGAGGCCCCCTGTCACCGGAACTATCCCCCCGCGCTCAAGAACACCGTCGGGCTGCCGGCCCGGGCGCCCACCATCGCCACGGCGCTGAAGTCGATGGGCTACGCCACCGGGCAGTTCGGCAAGACCCACCTGGGCGACCTCAACCAGTTCTTGCCGACCGTGCACGGCTTCGACGAGTTTTTCGGTTATCTCTACCACCTGGACGCGATGTCGGACCCGTACTGGTTCGACTACCCTCAAGATTGGATCGACAAGACCGGACCGCGCAATCTGGTGCATTGTTGGGCGACCGACGTAGATGACCCGACCGAACAGCCGCGCTGGGGCAAGGTGGGCAAACA
>JADGQZ010000419.1 GCA_017881345.1 Myxococcaceae bacterium
CCATCCCCTCCTCCGCCGGCCGCGAGGACCACGTGAGCATGGGGATGACCGCCGCGCTCAAGGCCCGGCAGGTGGTGGACTTCGCGCGGACGTGCCTGGCAGTCGAGGTGCTCGTCGCCGCGCAGGCGCTCGACTACCGGCGGCCGCTCCGCGCAGGGCGCGGCGTGGCGGCGGCCCACGCCCGGGTGCGCGAGGTCGTCCCCTCCATGGAGGAGGACCGGGAGATCCATCGCGACATCGAGGCGGTCTCGGCGCTCATCGACTCGGGGGCGCTCCTGGCCGCAGCCCACGCCGCATGACCATCGAGCGGGAGCCGGGCCCGGTTCGCCCTCCGGCCGGCCCGGGCGAGAGCGAATCCGCCGAGGTGCGCGCCCGCATCGCGGCGCTGGAGCGCGAGGCGAAGGCGCTGGAGCCCGATCCGCGGAGCGCCCGCCTCTACCACGAGCTGGGGCTCCTCTGGGAGCGGCCGCTGGGCAACCTCCGCGCCGCCGCCGCCGCGTTCCAGTCCGCCTACCGGCTCGCGCCGAGGTTCGTGGAGAACCTCCGCTCGGCGCGGCGCATCTTCTCCGACGTGGGCAACTGGCCCATGGTGCTCCAGCTCCTGGAGGCCGAGCTCTCCGCCACCGAGGGACCCCGCCTCCGCGCGGCGCTGCTCTTCGAGAAGGCCGAGGTGCTCGCCGACCGGCTGGACCGCTGGGACACCGCGACCGGGGCCCTTGCCGGCGCGCTCGAGCTCGAGCCCGCCGACCTCGGGCTCCTGGTCCAGGCGGAGGGAATGCTCGCCGCACACGGCGACGTGCCGGGGCTGCTCCGGGTGCAGATCCTCTTCGCCCGCGCCCTCCCCGACCCGCAGCTCGCGGCCCACGCCCTCCAGACTGCCGCCACCCTGCACGAGCGGCTCGGGGAGCACGAGGAGGCGCTCGCCCGGTGGCGGGAGGCGTTCGCGCTCGACCGCCGCGACCCGGTCACGCTCGGCGCGCTCCGCCGCGCCGCCGAGGCCGCCGGTGACGACGAGGCGCTCGTCGCGGTGCTCGCCGCCGAGGCAGAGCTCGGAGGACCGACCTCGCTCCCGGCCTACACCTCGCTCGCGCGGGCGTACGTCCGCCAGGAGCGGCCCGAGGACGCGGTGGCCGCGCTGAACGCCGCCAGGCACCAGGCGCCGGGAGATCCGGCGGTCCTCACCGCGCTGGCAACTCTGCACGAGTCGCTCGGACGCCCCGAGGAACTGGCCGACGTGCTCGGCTCGCTCGCCGACTCGGTGCGCGACGAGCGCGAGTGGGTCACGGTGCAGCTGCGCCTGGCCTCCCTGCTCGAGGACACGCTCCACCGGGACCCCATCGCCGTCCAGCGCTACGAGGCGGTGCTGGCGCGGGTGCCGGGACATCCGGCGGCCCTCGCCGGACTGGGACGGCTCCACGCCAAGACGCAGGACTGGCCAGCCCTCGTCGCGGTGTACGACGCCGAGCTGGCCGGAGTGGGAGACCCCCGGACGCGGGCCGAGCTCCACTTCCGCTCGGCGGAGATCCTCGACGCGCGCCTCGGCCGCAGCGACGAGGCGCTGGCCCGCTTCCGCGAGGCGCTCCAGCTCGTCCCGGGCTACCTCCCGGCCCGGCAGGGCCTCGAGCGGGTGCTGCGGCGCGAGGAGCGCTGGAGCGAGCTCATCGCGCTCCACGAGGAGGAGCTGCTCTCGGTCAGCGCCCCCGCCGATGGCGTGGCGGCGCTCGCCCGGATCGCCCAGGAGGCCGAGGAGCACCTCGGAAATCTCGAGCTCGCCTCCGACGCGCTCCGGCGCGCCCTGGACCTCTCCCCTGACCACCTCCCCTCGCTGGTGCACCTGGCCCGGCTCGCCGAGCGCCGCGCGGCCTGGGCCGAGCTGGTCCCCCTGCTCGAGCGCCAGGCCCAGCTCTCGGCGGACCCGGCGCACGCCATCACCCTCCGGCACCGCGCCGCACAGGTGCTGGAGGAGCGGCTCGACGACGCCGGCGCTGCCATCGACGCGCTGGAGCGGCTCCTCGCCGCCGACCAGACCTACCTCCCCGCGCTCCAGGCCCTCGGACGGCTCTACGCGCGCGAGGGGCGCTGGAAGGAGCTGGGGCAGATGTACCGCCGCGAGGCCCAGCTGGCCGGTCCGGCCCGCGCCGTCCAGCTCTGGGCGCGAATCGCCGACCTCGAGGAGTCCCGGCTCATCGACCTCGAGGCCGCCCGCGCCGCCTGGGACGAGGTGCTCCGGCGCGACCCGGACCATGGCGCCGGGCTCCGGTCCCTGGCACGCATCCAGCGGGGTCAGGGGGACTGGGCCGGGCTCATCGGCACGCTCGAGCGCATGGCCCAGGCGCGCACCGATCCGCGGGCCCGCGCGGACGGCCTGTTCGAGGTCGCGACGCTCCAGCTCGACGCGCTCGCCGACCGGGAGGCCGCCGCCGCCACCCTCGAGGCAGTGCTCCGGCTGGCCCCGGACCACGTCCCGGCCCTCCGCGAGCTCGAGTCCCTCGTCGGCCCCGCCGGTGGACCCGGGGCGCTCCAGCCGCTCGAGCGGGCCACGGTGGCCGGGAGCCCCGGGGAGCGGCTCGCGGCGCGGCGCCGGCTGGCCCACGCCCTGCTTGCCGCCGGACACGTGGAGCGTGCCGCGGCCGTCGTCGAGTCGGCGCTGGAGCTCCAGCCGGACGACGTGGGCGCGCTGCTCCTGCTCGAGCACACCCGGGCGTCGGACCGGGCGCGGCGTCCGGACGTCCGGCAGCGCCTCGCCGCGCGGGTCCAGGAGCCGGGCCTCGCCGCCGCCCTCAAGCTCTCGGCCGAGCTGGAGCAGGGCCGGCCGCGCCAGGAGGAGCGCCTCGAGCACCTCCGCCGGGCCTTCACGCTCGATCCCGAGGACCCGCGCACCGCCTTTCAGCTCGAGCGGGCCCTCCGGCAGGCCGGCGACGTCGGGGGCCTCCGCGAGTTCTACGAGCGCCGTCTGGCCGTGACGCAGGCCCCGGCGTCGCGACTCGAGCTGCATCTTCGCCTGGGCCAGCTGGGCGAAGCCGCGATGCAGACGCTCCCCCTGGCCCTGGGCTCGTACCAGGCGGCGCTGGCGCTCGACCCCACCGACCTGGTCGCGCTGCAGGGGATCCGGCGGGTACGTCTGAGGATGGGGGACTTCGAGGCCGCGGCGCTCGCGTGGGAGGGAGAGGCCGCTGCCACCCGCAGCCGCGAGGGTGCGATCCAGGCCTGGCTCGAGGCGGGCCGCCTGTGGATGAGCCTGCTCGAGAAGCCCGAGCGTGCCATCACCGCATTCGAGCGGGTGCTGGACCTGGACCCGCTCGAGGTCGAGGCATCGGAGGGAGTGGAGTCGCTCCTGGCACGCAAGGGGGGCGCGGTGGAGCTGGCGTCCCTGAACGAGCGGCGCGGACAGACCCGCCTCGCCGCCGGGGATCGTCCGGGCGCGGCGAACGAGCTCTTCAAGGCCGCCCAGTGCTGGCTCGACGGCGTCGGGGACCGCGGACGCGCCCTCGCGGCACTGGCCCGCGCGCTCCAGGCCGAGCCCGAGCACGCCGACGCGCTCGAGCTCCGCGCGGTGCTGGCCACCGAGCAGGGCCACTGGGCCGAGGCGGCGGAGGCGCTCGAGGGCCGGCTCCGGATCGGCGGGGACGCCGAGACGCTCGCCGCGCTCCAGCTCCGGCTCGGCATCCTCTACCAGGAGCGGCTGGAGCAGCCGGCCCGCGCCGTGGCGGCGTTCAACGCCGCGCTCGCCTCGGTGCGGTCGGCCGACCCGCTGGACCGGCTCGCCACCCTCCACCGGACCTCCCGGAACTGGACCGGCGTCGTCGACTGTCTCCAGCAGCTCCGGGCGATGGAGACGCGCCCCATCGACCGGGCCCGCACCTCGCTCCGGCTCGCAGAGGCGCTCGACGAGGGCTTCGACGACGCGGACCGCGCCGTGTCCGAGGCCCGCGACGCGATGCCCCTCCTGGTGGAGCAGCCCGAGGCGCTCGACCGCATCATCCCCCTGTTCGAGCGGCGGGGTCGTCTCTCGGTCCTCCTCCAGCTGCTCGACGACCGCGCGAAGCCACCCTGCCCTCCCGTCGCCGCGGCGCGCATCCGGGTCCGTCTCGCCGAGCTGTACCTCCGCGTCCTCGGTGATCTCTCGCGCTCCGTCGCCGCCTGCCGGGAGGCCGTGGAGCTGGACCCGGGCAGCGTCGAGGCGCGCGCCGCGCTGGCGGACATGCTGAGCAAGGATCCCGGCTCGGCCGATCTCGCCGTCGAGGCGCACCGTGCGGTCCTCGCGCTCGACCCGGTCCGCCTCCCCAGCCTGGAGATCCTGTACGAGACCTGGGACTCGCAGCGGCTGCTGGACCGGACGTTCTGCTGTGCGGCCGCCATGGTCTTCCTCCAGGCTGGCCCGACGCGGGCGGTGCACCTGCACCTCGACTGGAAGGGCCGCTTGCCCAGCGAGGCGCACGCCCGGGTGGACCACGCCTCGCTCGCGCTCCTGCTCCACCCGGACGCGCGGAACCCGCTCGCCGACGTCCTCCGGGCCGTGGGAGACCAGGTCTCGAAGCTCTACCCGGCGGACTTCGAGACGCTCGGCGTCGACCCCCGGACGGACCGGTTGCGGTCCGACAACCCCGTGGTGCGCGCCGTCCGGCTGGTCGCCGAGGGCTTCGGCGTCGACCACTTCGAGGTCTACCAGTCCCGGCGGGGGCTGATGGTCGCCGAGGCCAGCGACCCGCCGAGCATCTGCGTCGGTCAGGACGTCGTGCGGCGGTTCAACTCCCGCGAGCAGAAGTTCCTCATCGGCCGGGCAGTGTTCGCGCTGCTCGAGCGAACCGCGCTGGCCGGGAAGCTCCCGGAACCGGAGCTGGCGGACCTGCTCGGCGACTGCATCCGGGTGGTGGAGCCGGAGTTCGAAGGCCTCGGCCAGCGAGACGACGGTCGCGTCCGGATGCTGCGGAAGCTCCTCTCGCGCAAGTCGGTGCGCGCGCTGGAGGAGCCGGCGCGGGAGCTCGCCCAGGGACCCGTGCCGGACCTCGGGAGGACCCTGCAGGGGATGTTCGCCTCGGGGAACCGCGCCGGGCTTCTGGTCTGCGGCGACCCGGCAGTGGCCCTGACCATGGTGCTGCGCGAGGACCCGGCGGTCGCCACGTCCAAGGCGCCCGAGTCGCAGGAGACGGTCATGCGCGCGGTACGGGAGCGGGCGGATCTGCGAGCGCTGCTGAACTTCTCGGTTTCGGAGGAGCTGTTCTCTCTTCGCGACAAGGTCGGACCGACGCTGCCCGAGAGGGCGGTGTGAGCGGGGCGAGGGCGGCGATCGAGGCGGCGACGACGTTCCGTCGGCGAAATCGGGTTCTCGGGCCGCTACTCGACACGCAGGACAGCGCCCGCGGGTAGCTCGCTCCGGAGGCGCGCCACGACCAGCTCGACGCGCTCCGCCTCGGCCGCTTCCACCGTCACCCGCACCCGGTGGTCTGCACCGGACGTCACCGCCGGGTAGCTGCCGATGCCCACGTCGGGCATCCCGAGCGCGACGCGGTCGAGCGTCGCCGCGATCTCCGCCTCCCCCCTCGACAGGTAGAGCGATCGGAGGTGCACCGCGGTACGCGGGAGCGACGAGAGCACCGTCTCGAGCTGCATCCTGAAGAGCGACGGCACGCCCGGGAGCAGGTACATCCCTTCCACCGCGAGCACCGGGTAGACGGTCCCCTCGGGCGCGAGCAGCTCGGTGCCCGCGGGCGCCTCCGCCAGGCGGAGCGCCTCCGCCGGGAGCGCCCCCTCGTGGTGCCGTGCGAGCAGCTCCACCATCTTCGGCAACCGGATCACCTCGCGCCCCAGCGCCAGCGCCACCGCCCGGATGGTCACGTCGTCGTGCGTCGGACCGATGCCCCCGCTGGTGATGACCCACCGCGCCGCCGCCCGGGCGTTCACCACCGCGCCGACGATCGCCTCGATCTCGTCCGGCACCACGAAGAGGCTCCGGAGCGGGATGCCGTGCTCCCGCAGGCGGCGAACGAGGTGCGGCCCGTTGACGTCCTCCACCTTGGCCGAGAGGACCTCGTTGCCGATCACGATCGCCGCAGCGCCGATGCGTCCCATCCGGCCGGTGACTCTACTTCCGGCGGCGCCCGGACAGCAGGGCCTGCGCTCGCGAGAGGATCTCCGCGGCGACCGCGTCCGGCGTGCCGGTTCCGTCCACCGGGACCACCCGCTGCGCCCGGGCGTGCTTCCTGACCACGCGCCCGTACGCCCGGGCCACCGCCCGCTGCACCGGGTCGGCGTCGAAGAGCTCGGTCGGCCCGCCGCGGGCGTGCCGGCGACGGGACGCCGTCCGCACGTCCACGTCCAGGTAGAGCGTGAGATCCGCCGGACGAGCCGCCGCGTTGAGTGCCTCCACCCAGGCCAGCGGGAGCCGCATCCCCTGGTATGCCAGGGACGACAGGACGTAGCGGTCCGAGACCACCACCTTGCCCTCGGCCAGCGCCGGCTCCACCAGCGACGCGAGGTGGTCGAGACGGTCGGCTGCGAAGAGAAGCGCCAGCACCCGATCCGAGATCCCCACCAGCCGCCGGGTCAGCGCCTGTCGGAGCAGGAGCCCCATCGGGCCCTCCGAGGGCTCCCGCGTGCCCACCACCGCGTGCCCGGCCGCACGGAGCGAGGCGACCAGCCGCGCCGTCTGCGTGGTGGTGCCCGAGCCGTCGATGCCCTCGAGCACGATGAACCGACCGCGCCCGGCGCTCATCGCGGTAGCAGCGCGCCCGGATCGTCCAGGTGCAGCGCCCGGTGAACCGCCTGGAGAGAAGCGAAGAGCTGGAGCTCCCGGCGGTTGTGCGCCTTCCCGCGCCGGTACTGGACCCACGCGTACACGACCAGCCCGCTCGCCAGCAGCACCGACACGGCGCCGAACACCGGAAAGCGGATCGAGTCCCAGAAGAGCTTCGCCGCGGCCGCGGTGAAGATCGACGAGGCGACCAGGGCCACGCCCGCACGGGCGAAGTGGGTGGTGCTCTGTCGCACCGCGAGCTGGGCCTGGAGCTCGGGAAGTCGCGCGCGGGCCAGCTCGGGCGACAGCTCCATCGAAGGTTCGGTCTGCAAGCGGGGGCGGACCCTACGGCAGCCGGGCCCGGGATGGCTAGCTAGCCGGGCGCCAGCAGAGCGCCACAGGCGCCGCACCGCTCCATCGACTCCGGGCTGCGCTCTCCGCAGCGCTTGCAGTGAAGAAGCTCGGCCGAGTCCACCTTCGCGGCCGAGGCTGCGGGTGGTGCCACCCAGGGCAGCCGCATCCCGCATCGATCGCAGAAGAGACCGGAGGTCTGCACGTTCCGGCAATAGCGGCAGGTTGCCACCGTCGGCACCCCCACCGGTGAGCCTTCGGGGGCCTCACGGCCGGGGTCCATGTCCTCCAGTCCCCCTGCGCCGACGTCGGGCACGAGACTCGAGTGCGTGGCCTCCCAGCCCAGGAGTGGCTCCCCCGGGATCTCCGGGACCGGGCTCGATGCGGTGGGCTCGAGCTCCGGTGCCGGCTCGATGGAAAGCCCGAGCCCGTCCAGCGGAAGCTGCGTCGGCTCCAGCCCCTCGAGCGGCGCCGTCAGGCTCGCTGCCGTCGGAGAGGGCCCCACCTGCTTCCCGCAGACCTCGCAGACCGAGCCGGTCACCGGTGCCTCGCAGACGGGACAGGTGCGCACGGGTCGGCTCAGCTCTGGAGAGGGGCAGGCGTCATCGGCACGAAGCGGACCGAGATCAGCCGCTCGGTCTCCACCGGCCCACCGTCGCGCTTCCGCAGCCGGACCAGCTCCTGGCCCTCGTCCTGCGAACCGATGGGACCCACCAGCCGCCCGCCGGGCGCGAGCTGCTCCACCAGCGTCAGCGGCATCCGCTCGGGCGCCGCGGTGAGCACGATGGCGTCGAACGGCGCCGCCTCCGGCCAGCCTGCGAAGCCGTCCCCGATCCGGAGATGGAGCCGGGGGCCGGTGAACGGCTGGAGGTGCTCGGCGGCCGCGCGGGCCAGACCCTCGCGGACCTCGATGCTGTACACGTCCGCCCCGAGCAGGTGCAGGACCGCCGCCTGGTAGCCGGAGCCGGTGCCGATCTCGAGCACCCGGTCTCCCGGCCGGATCTCGAGCGCCTCGCTCATCAGCGCCACCACGAACGGCTGGCTGATGGTCTGCGCCTCGCCGATGGGGAGCGCCTCGTCGTGCGCGGCGATGTCCCGCAACCGATCGGGCACGAAGTCGGCGCGTGACAGGAGCGTCATCGCCGCGAGCACCCGCTCGTCCCGGATACCGCTCCGGCGCAACCCCAGGATGAGGCGGGCGTCCTCCATCGTCCCCAACGTAAAACGCCCGGGAGGGCCTGGCTACCCCACCCGGGCCAGGGAGAGCTTTCCTTCCCACCGCTCCTCGAGCGCCCGGAGCAGGCCACGGTGCTGGGGACGGGTCAGCCGGGGGTCGGCCGCGGCGATGGCCTTCGCCTCCTCGGACGCAACCGCCGAAAGCGCCTGGTCCCGCGCAAGGTTGGCCACGCTCAGCTCGGGGAGCCCGCTCTGGCGGGTGCCGAGGAACTCGCCCGGCCCGCGCAGCTCGAGGTCCTTCTCGGCGATGACGAAGCCGTCGGTGCTCTGCTCCAGCACCTCCAGCCGGCCCCGCGCCTCCGGCCCGCCCGCGGGAGACGGGAGCAGGTAACAGAAGGAGGCCGCCGCCCCGCGCCCCACCCGCCCCCGCAGCTGGTGCAGCTGCGACAGCCCGAACCGCTCCGCGTTCTGGATGACCATCACCGAGGCGTTCGCCACGTCGACTCCGACCTCGACCACCGTCGTGCAGACGAGCACGTCCACCTGGCCGCTCCGGAACGCCTCCATCACCGCCTCCTTCTCCTCCTGCTTGAGCCTGCCGTGGAGCAGCTCCACCCGGCGGTGGGGCCAGCGCGCCTGCAGCTCCTCCGAGCCCCGGGTGGCGTCGGCGAGGTCGATCTTCTCCGAGGCCTCCACCAGCGGGTACAGCACGTACGCCTGGCGACCCTTCTCCAGCTCCAGCTCGACCGCGTCCCACACCTCCGGCTGGCGCGACGGCGTCGCCACCCGGGTGGTGATCGGCGTCCTGCCCGGAGGCAGCTCGTCCAGCACCGAGAGGTCGAGGTCCCCGTACAGCGTCATCGCCAGCGTCCGGGGGATGGGCGTCGCCGTCATCACCAGCACGTCCGGCCGCAGCCCCTTGTGCCCCAGCGCCTGGCGCTGCAGCACGCCGAAGCGGTGCTGCTCGTCGATGAGCACCAGCCCGAGCTTCTGGAAGGCGATGCCCTCCTGGATGAGCGCCTGCGTGCCCACCGCGATGCGTGCCCGGCCGGACTCCACCGCCTCGCGGGCCCTCCGCTTTCCGCTCCCCGTCCCGCTGCCGGTGACCAGCGACACGTCCACCGCGGCAGGAGCGAAGACGCGAGCGAACGTCGCGTGGTGCTGCGCGGCGAGGATCTCCGTCGGCGCCATCAGCGCCACCTGCCAGCCGTCCTCGACCGCCAGGGCCGCGGCCACCGCGGCCACCGCCGTCTTCCCGGAGCCCACGTCCCCCTGCAGCAGCCGGTGCATCGGCTCGGGCCGGGCCATGTCGCGGCCGATCTCCGCCACCGTGCGGGCCTGGGCCCGGGTGAGGGTGAACGGCAGGAGTCCCCGGGCCCGGGCGAGTCGATCGCCGTCCACGTGAAAGGCGATGCCCGGCTCGTGCTTGACCCCCTGGCGCCGGAGCGCGAGGCCGAGGTGCAGCAGGAACAGCTCGTCGAAGGCGAGCCGCCGGTGCGACTGGCTCCGCTGCGCCTCGAGAGCAGCGAGGTCGTCGTCCGGCGAGGGCTGGTGGATGCGGGCCAGTGCCTCGGCCAGCGGCGGCAGGGCGAGGCGCTGGCGAAGGTCCGCCGGGAGCGGATCCTCCACCGCCCCGAGGTGCGCCGCGGCCACCCGGGCGATCAGCTCCCGGACCTGTCTTTGCTCATGCCGCTCGAACCCCGGGTACACCGGCACGATGCGGCCGGTGTGGAGCGACGGCCCCTTGGTCTCGTCGGCGGGCTCGACTTCTGGATGCACCATCTCCCGCCCACCCGGCGTCGCCCGCAGCTCGCCCGAGACGATGAGGCGCTTGCCCACCGGGACGCGTGACTTCATCCACGGCCCGCTCTGGAACCAGGTGAGCGCGATGCTCCCCGTGTCGTCGGCGAGCACCGCCTGGAACCCGCGCTTGCCCGGGCGAATCATCAGCTCCCGCGCCATCCGCACCGTGCCGACCGCCACGCCCTTCTCGCCTGGCCGGAGCTCTCGCAGGGTCGAGAGGCGCCGGCGGTCCTCGTACGTCCGGGGGAGCAGGAACAGGAGGTCCCCCACCCGCTGCAGCCCCTTCTTGTTCAGCGCCTCCACCAGACGCGGCGGGACACGGATGCCCGGGCCGCCGATCGGCTGGGACAGGGGCCCGCGACTCGGGGCGGCGGCGATGGGTCGGGCGACCTCCTCCGCCTCGGGCTTCGACGGGCGCGGCCGGCGGGTGCGGCGCTGCGGGGCCCGCGGCTCCTCGAGGAGCGCCGGCGATGGCCTCGAGGTCGTCCGCTTCGCCGGACGTTCGGCGTTCTCGAGCGGACCGGGAGGCGAGGCCGGTCCCGGCGGGGCTGCCCGGCTCCTCGAGGCGGGCGGGCGTCCGCTCTTGTGCGTGGTGGGCGCTTCCACATCCAAAACCGGACGGACAGCCGGCGCGGGCGGAGCGGGTGGTGCCGCCGGCGGGTGGACCTTCGTGGCAGCCGGCGCGGAGGCCCTCGGCGGATCGGGCCGTGCCGCCGGCGGGCGCACCTTCGTGGCAGCCGGCGCGGGGGTCCTCGGCGCGGCGGCCGGAGCGGGGTGAGCGGGAGGCGCAGGGCTGGCCGCGACCGGGGGGCCGGGCGCCAGAGCCGTCACGGGCGGCGGCGAGCCGAGACCCGAGTCGCGAACGCGCGGGGCCACTGCACGCAGCGCCTCCTGCTGTGACTCGGGGCTCCCCGAGGCGAGCGCCCGGGCCACCCGCTCGAGCAGCTGAACGTCGCCCGACGCCCGGGCGGAACGCGCGCCCTCCAGGGCAGCGCGGACCAGCGCGTCCAGCCCCTTCACCGTCGACAGGCGCGCGAAGTCGCTCTGCGCGAGGAAGCGCAAGGGGGCGACCAGCGGCTGGAGGTAGGACGCGGAGGGCATCGCCTGGAACCGGGGCGGGGAGCCTACTCCCCCGGTCCGCCGACCTACTCCTCGGTGTCGAACTCCGCGAAGAGGCCCTCGACCACCTCGTACTCGCGGGCGCCACCGGGGCTCTGCACGGTCGCCAGGTCCCCCACCACCTTGCCGATCAACCCGCGGGCGAGGGGCGAGGTGACCGAGATCAGCCGGCGCTTGATGTCCGCCTCGAGCTCGCCCACCAGCGTGTACGTGACTTCCTTGTCGCTCTCGACGTCGAGCAGCTTCACGGTCGCCCCGAAGACGACCTTGTCGCCCGCGAGCCTGGAGACGTCGATCACCTCGGCCCGGGCGATCGAGTCGTTCAGCGTGAGGATGCGGCCCTCGATGTGCGACTGCTTCTCCTTGGCCGCGTGGTACTCGGAGTTCTCACGGAGGTCACCGTGCGCCCGGGCGACCTCGATCTCCCTGGAGATCTTCACCCGCTCCACGGTCTGGAGCTGCCTCAGCTCCTCCTTCAAACGGCGGAGGCCAGACGCGGTGATGGGGATGCGAGCGCCGCTCATACAGGGCGGCGGACCCTAGACGAGCCGGGCTCAGCGCTTCAAGTCCAGTGCGTCCTGGAGCGCCATCACCGGAATTCTCCCGCGAACCAGCGCCTCGATGGCTCCCACCGCCATCCGGGCCGCCTGCACCGTCGTGTAGTAGGGAACGGAGTGCATCAGGGATTCGCGGCGGATGCTGAAGCTGTCCGCGATCTCCTTCTTCCCGAACGTGGTGTTGATGACCAGGTCCACCTCGCCATCGACGATCTTGTCCACCACGTGCGGCCGGCCCTCGGTGACCTTGAGCACGTGCTCGGTGGGGATCCCCTTGTTCGTCAGGTAGTGGTGCGTGCCCCCGGTGGCCAGGATCCGGAAGCCGAGCGCCCGGAGCCGCTTGGTCAGGTCGACCATCGCCGGCTTGTCCTCGTCCTTCACCGAGATGAACACCGTGCCCGAGCTCGGGAGCGCCGAGCCAGCCGCCAGCTCGCTCTTGGCGAAGGCCGAGTAGTAGTCGTCGGCGATGCCCATCACCTCGCCGGTGGACTTCATCTCCGGCCCGAGGATGACGTCCACGCCGGGAAAGCGGGCGAAGGGGAACACCGACTCCTTCACCGCCACGTGCTTCATCTCGATCTCCCGCGGCACGTTCAGCTCGCGGAGCGTCTTTCCCACCATGCAGAGGGCGGCGATCTTCGCCAGCTCCACCCCGGTGGCCTTGGAGATGAACGGCACCGTGCGTGACGCCCGGGGGTTCACCTCCAGGACCCAGATGGTCTTCCCCTGGATGGCGAACTGCACGTTCATCA
>JADGQZ010000420.1 GCA_017881345.1 Myxococcaceae bacterium
CTCGAGGACATCGCCACCCTCACCGGCGGCAAGATGATCGCCGAGGACCTGGGCATCAAGCTGGAGAACATCACCCTGGCCGACCTGGGCCGTGCCAAGCGCATCACCGTCGACAAGGACAACACCACCCTCATCGACGGCGCGGGCAGCCAGAAGGACATCCAGGCCCGGGTGCAGCAGATCCGCGCCCAGATCGAGGACACCACCAGCGACTACGACAAGGAGAAGCGCCAGGAGCGGCTCGCGAAGCTGGTCGGCGGCGTGGCGGTGGTCAACGTCGGTGCCGCGACCGAGACCGAGATGAAGGAGAAGAAGGCCCGGGTGGAGGACGCGCTCAACGCGACCCGCGCCGCGATCGAGGAAGGCATCGTCCCCGGCGGTGGCGTGGCCTACATCCGCTGCCTCAAGGGGCTCGAGGGCGGGACCTTCTCCGAGGGTGAGCGGTTCGGCGTGGAGATCGTCCGCCGCTCGCTCGAGGAGCCGCTCCGCCAGATCGTCGGCAACGGCGGCCAGGAGGGCTCGGTCATCGTCAACAAGGTGAAGGAGGGCAGCGGCGCCTTCGGCTTCAACGCCGCGACCGGGACCTACGAGGATCTCCTGGCGGCCGGCGTGGCCGACCCGGCCAAGGTCTCGCGGACCGCGCTCCAGAACGCGGCCTCCGTGGCCTCCCTGATGCTCACCACCGAGGCGATGGTGGCCGAGCATCCGAAGGAGGACGAGCCGAAGGGCGGCGGTGGTGGCGGCGGCATGGGCGGCATGGGCGGAATGGGCATGTAGTCGCCCCCGCTCCGGTCTCCCGAGGAGCATCGCGGCCCTCGTTCCGGTCCCTCTTCGGGGCCCGGGGCGGGGGCCGCGTCATTTCCCGGTGTCTCCTGGGCTCAGCCGCGGTTGTGCGGGAAGGGGCCGGGCGCCGGGACCGGGGTCCCGCTCGGGCCGATACCGAACAGGCGGCGGAGCTCCTCGGGTGCGTCGGTGAAGGTCACGCCCATCCGTCCGCGCATGTTCAGCCGGAAGTCACCCTGCTTGGCCCAGGCCACACGGCCCGAGAACTCGAACTCGGTCCCTTCCACCAGCAGGGTTCCCTTCACCGCGGTGCCCTTGGGGAAGACGCGCATCAGCTCGGCGCAGAAGCCGCCGGCGGACACGTCGACGGTGAAGCCCGACGCGGCACCCATCTGCACCTTGAACCGGCGACGCTGCCGGCCGAGGACCCGCGTGTTCTGCACCGCGATACCCCCCATGCACGCCATACCACTGGCGTCCGGTCGTCCCCGGCCACATGACTGTGGAAACGCGGGCGAGTCGCAGTTGACCACGCCGGCAACGGGACGTCCAACCGAACAAGGAAGCGCATGGCAGCCGTCACCATCTACACCACCACCTCGTGTGGCTTCTGTTTACGGGCCAAGGACTTCCTGCGGTCCCGCGGGGTTTCCTACCGCGAGGTGGACGTGAGCGGAGACGACGACGCCCGGGAGCGGCTGATCGAGCAGTCGAACGGCCAGCGCACGGTGCCGCAGATCTTCGTCGGAGACGTCCACGTGGGCGGGTACACCGACATGGTCGCGCTGGACCGGAAGGGCGAGTTCCAGCCGCTCCTCACGGCGTCCTGAACGCCCCGGGGCTTCCGGGCCGCGGCGTGGTGCCTAGCTTCGAGTGGCTCGCACCGGAGGATCCGTCATGGCAGCCGACGTCCAGACCAACACCCCCGACCCGCTCTATGACCTGGTGGGCACGCTGTACCACGCGCTGAAGCAGGCCGCCGCGGCCCAGCGCCACTCCGCCGACGCCGATCAGGGCCGCGACGCCGAGCTGGCGGCGCTGTTCCGTGACGTCCGTGAGCAGTCGCTCGACCTGGCCTCGCGGTGCAAGACGCTGCTCGCCCGTCGGCTGGGCACGTCGGCGTCGGACACGCTGCACACCCGGGTCGACGAGGCCTCGAAGGAGAGCTTCCCCGCGAGCGACGCACCGGCCTACTGAGTTCGCCGGTCCCGCCGCACGCGGACCCACATCGGGCGCCATCCGCCTGCAGCGGAGGAGGCGGCGGCATCCGCTCGCCAGGCGGCCCTGCTGCAGTACGCTCCGGCGCATCCGCCGCCTCCTCGCATCAGCTCTGCTCGTCGCGCTCCTCGCCCCGGCCTGTTCGAGCGCGCCCGTCCGCCGCACCGAGCCGGTCCCCGGCCTCCGCGTCTCGGCGCTGGTGGTCGAGCCCCTCCGGACCTCGGGCGGCGTGGGCGATGACGACGTGCTCGCGCTCTCGGCGCGGCTCGGGCTGCGCACCGTGACCGCCGTGTCCGGACGGGCGCTGATCTGGGGACCCTCCGAGATCCGCCTGCTCCATCCCGAGCGGAGCGACTGGACCGCGACCGACGCCCTCACCGTCATCAAGGCCGCCGGCCTGGCTCCGACGGAGGTGCTGCTGGTCCGGGCGCGCCTCGACCGCGCCAGCGCCGAGGGGCGGCAGGAGGTCGCCGGGCGCTCGGGAGGATCTGCCGCCGGCGCGAGCGCCGAGTGGATCGACCGGGTGCGGGTGGAGCTCATCCAGCCGAGCACCTCGACCGTCGTGGTGGAGAGCTCGGCGGAGGTCCGGGTGGATCCGTTCGGAAGCGGCATCCAGGGACCGGGGCCGCTGATCGACCAGGTGCTCGACGACGCCATCGGCGGGCTGGACACCCGGTGGGCCCGCGCTCCTCTGCCGGCGCTGGACGTCTGGACGCTGCTCCCACCGTCCTCCGGGATGGGGCTGGACGGGGAGGTGCGACGGCTCGGGCAGTTCCGGCTCGCCAACCCTGGCCTCGGTGAGGACGACGCGGTCCGGCTGATGCGGCGGACGCCGGGCGTCTACGTGCGGCAGGCGGAGATCATCACCCGGCTTCACCCCGGAGACGTGGTGACCGCGGTGGATGCCGTGCCCGCCAGTCCGCAGTCGCTGGATCGCGCGAGACAGGGAACCCGGCAGGTGCGGCTCGACGTGGAGCCGGCGACCGGCGCGGTGCGGCACGTGCGCTGGCCCTGACCCGTTACGGCTCACGGCCCGAGTGTCAGGAGCAGCCGCTCGAAGCCGAGAGCAACCGCCCCCGGCGCGAAGAGCACTGGTGCCCCGAGCGCCAGCGCCACCACCACCGACCAGAGCGTGGAGAGCGGACGCGACTCGAGCCGCATCTGCGAGATCGAGAGCAAGAGCACCAGGGTCCCCGCCACGCACACCACCAGCGGGCCGCGAAAGCCGTAGACCCACAGCCCCCCGCTGACGCAGCCAAGCGCCACCGCGTTCACCACGTCTCGTCCGTTCGAGGCCCACCAGGCGCGGCCCTCGCTCGCGCGCAGGCGGTACTGCACGCGCTCCAGCAGCCCGGCGGCACCGACCGAGGCGAGGAAGGCCAGCGCCGGCCAGGGGCCGCCCTGTCCCGTCCACCCGCCGATCGACGTCATGCGCACAGTCTCCAGCATCGCCCGGGCCGCAGCGCAAACAGAAGTGCACCGGGCGCCCATTCTCTGGTAACCCCCCCGCCGCTGACCGACGGAATCGAGGAGGAGGAGCGCCGATGAGACGCCAGTTCCCGTTGTTCATCGCGGTTTTCGTCCTGGCCTGCGCCGGCGGGCAGAGCGCCGGAGGGGCGAGCGCGGCCGAGCGCGAGCGGGTGGTGAACCTGGTGCCGTTCGACCTCGCGACCTGCTTCCCGCCCAAGCTGGACCTGGGCAAGACGGCCAACGAGTACACCCTGCAGGCCGCGTTCCGCGCCGCCCGGCCCGCCATCGGCGAGTGCCTGGCCGACGGAAAGGCACAGAACCCGGCTGCGGCCACCAAGGGCAAGGCGACCATCGCGATGGATGCGTCCGGGACCAAGGTCACCGTCGCCGCGGAGGGCCTGAAGCCAGCGGCGACCAGCTGCATCGAGAACGCCGTCCGCGCGCAGCTCGCCGGCGTGTCGCTGCCTGCCGGCGCCAAGCCCCTCACCCTCGACGCGCCGATCGAGCGCGACACGGCCTCGATGGTGCGCATGGGCATCAACGAGTCGTCCGACGTGGTGGGGGCCATCCGCCTGGCGCTCCCCCAGTGGTGCTCCTGCTTCGAGTCGCTGCGCACGCAGGCCCCCCCCGAGCTGGCGGGACCGGTGCTCCTGCTCCGCCCGGACATCGCCCAGTACGCCGATCGAAGGAAGCTCGCGGACGGCGGAAGCCTCAGCAAGGAGACCGTCCAGCCCGCCCTCACCGCGACCGAGCCCTCGGGGGCGACGGCCGCGAGCTGCGTGAACGGCCAGATCTCCAAGCTCCAGTTCAAGATCACCCCTGAGCAGCTGAACGTCCCGGTGCAGATCCTCCTGCTGAACTCCGGCGCCAGCGGCTTCGCGGCCGGCTCGCCGCCGCTGATGCAGTTCGCCCAGCTGGACGTGGTCCGCGAGCAGCGCCAGGCGGACGCCTTTGCCGCCCTGGCCCGCCGACAGAACGTGGCCAACGCCTACGACGCACAGGTGCAGACCTACCAGGCCGCCGCCGCCTCCAAGGACGTCAACAAGCGCAAGTCCGCCGGCGCCATGGTGAAGGACCTCAAGACCGGCTGCGCCCAGCTGGTGAAGGCCGACGACACCTACACCAAGGCGCTCGAGGACGAGTCCGCGGTCGAGCAGCAGGCGCTGACCCTGGCCCAGACGCTGAAGGCCAAGGACCCCAGCTGGGCGGACGCGGAGAAGGCGGCCCAGGGCGCGGTGGCCGACACCCAGAAGCAGATCGACGCGGCGAAGCAGCTCCGCGCCGCGAACGAGAAGGCCTGCCCGAAGGAGAAGTTCTAGGCCACGGCCTGGTCGTCGTTGGCCGCGGTGGCTTCGCGGAGCCGGACGGAGACCAGCTTGCTGATCCCCGGCTCCTCCATCGTCACCCCGTAGAGGGTGTCGACGACCTCCATCGTCCGCTTGTTGTGGGTGATGAGGATGAACTGCGACTGCTTCGACATCTCCCGGAGCAGATCGTTGTAGCGGCCGACGTTGCCCTCATCGAGCGGGGCGTCCACCTCGTCCAGCAGGCAGAACGGGGTGGGCTTGATGAGGAAGATGGCGAAGATGAGCGCCACGGCGGTGAGCGCCTTCTCGCCGCCCGAGAGCAGGGTCACGCTCTGCAGCTTCTTCCCCGGGGGCTGGGCGACGATCTCCACGCCCGGCTCGCCGGTGGGACCGTCATCGGTGAGGAGGAGCCCGGCCCGCCCGCCACCGAAGAGACGGGGGAAGACCCGCTGGAACCTATCGTTCACCACCTCGAAGGTGCGGGCGAAGCGCTCGCGGCTCGTCCGGTCGATCTTGGCGATGGCGTCGCGCAGCGACTTGATGCTCACCTCGAGGTCCCGCTTCTGACCGGCGAGGAAGGAGTGGCGCTGCGCCACCTCCTGGTGCTCCTCGATGGCGGTGAGGTTGATCTCCCCGAGCCGCTCGAGCTGGCCCCGGAGATCCTTGAGCTGCTGCTCCTCGGACGCCTCCAGCCGACGGTGGGTGTGGTAGCGGTGCAGCTCCTCGCCGAGGTCGGTCTGGTGCCGCTCCTCGACCGATCGGACCAGGTGCTCCACGTCCAGCACCAGCGACCGCTCGCGGAGCGTGATCTGCCCGAGTCCCTCGGTCACCCCGTCCAGCCGGGCGCGCTCGTCGCGCAGGCTCGTCTCGTCCGCCCGCACCCGCGCCAGCTCCTCCCCGTGGACCCGCCGCCCGTCCTCCAGCTGGGCCGTGCCCTCGGCCAGACGCTGCAGCCGGCCGGCGTGGCCCTCCTCGGCACCTGCGATGCGGCCGCGCAGATCCTCGCGTCGCACCACCGCCTGGACACGGGCCGCCTCCGCCCGTGACTCCCGCTCGACGATCTCCGTCAGGCCGCCGCTCACCTCGGCCAGCGAGGCCCGGGCTGCCTCGGCCCGCTCGGCGTGCGACGCCACCTTCACCCGCAGCGCCATCAGCTCCTGACCGTGGGCCTCGGCGGAGCGCTGGAGCCCCTCGAGCCTGTCCTGGAGCTCGCGCGCGCGGTCCTCGCGCGAGGCCCGCTCCGCCTGGGCGTGCGCCGACTCGCCGCGCGCTGCCTCCTCGTCCCGGTCCACCCGGCCGAGCGATTCGTCGAGCGCCTCGGAGTCCCGGACCAGCTGACCGATCCGCTCGCGGAAGCGTGCCAGCTGCTCGGAGGCCTGGTGGAGGTCCTTCTCCAGTGCCGAGCGGACCAGCTCCTCCTCGTGGTGATGCTTCTGCAGCCCCTTGAGCAGCTCCTCGGTGTGGAGGATCTGCTTCTGGAGCGCGTAGTGCCGGGTGAGCAGCTCGCTGTAGCGCGCCTCGGTGGCGGCCACCGTCTCGGCCAGCTCGGCGATCTCCCGCTTCTTCTGCAGCGCCCCCGAGCCGGGGCCCTCGAGCACGCCGCCGGTGAGCGTCCCGTCCGCGGCCAGCACCTCGCCGGCGAGGGTCACCGCGGTGAAACCCGGGGCGACGTCGCGGACCCGGGCTGCCGCCTCGAGGTCCTCGACCAGGAGCACGTTGCCCAGGAGCAGCTCGACCACCGGACGGAACTCGGGTTCGGCGCGGACCTCGTCCATCGCCCGACCCAGCACGCCGCCGAGCCCCTCGGGCAAGGACGGCGCCGGCGAGACCGACAGCTCCGGCAGCGGAAGGAAGGAGCTGCGACCCTCGGCCAGGGAGGCCAGGTAGCGCGACAGCTCGAGGCCCACCGAGCGGCTCTGGACCAGCACGTTCTGCAGCCGCGCGCCGAGCGCCGCCTCGATGGCGCGCTCGAAGCGGGGCGAGGTCCCGAGCACGTCGGCGACCAGGCCGAAGATGCCCTGCGCGCGAGCCTCGGTCCCCGCGCGGAGCATGACCGCCCTGACGCCGCGGTCGAAGCCCTCGTAGTGCCGCTGGATCTCCTCGAGCGAGTGCAGGCGGCTGCGCCGGTCGGCCAGCTCCTCGCGCAGCGCGATGACCCCCACCTCGCTCTCGGCGAAGGCGGCCCGCGCACGCTGCAGCGCGTCCTCCTCGGCGCCGCGGCGCTCGGCGAGCTCGAGCGTCAGCTGCCGGCTCTGCTGCACCCGCCGGGTGACCTCGTTGCGCTCGCGGTCGAGCGCGGACTCCTGCCCCCGGACGGCCTGCAGCTCGGCGGTGGTCTGGCGGTGACGCTCCCGGAGCTCGTCGCGACGGGCCGCCAGCGCGCTGAGCTGCGTCTCCTGGTTGGCGATGCGTCCGGCGAGACCGAGCAGGGCGAGCCGCTCCTGCTCCAGCCGCTCCTGGACCTCGCGCTGCAGTCCCTGGGCGGCCTCGAGCCCCTCCTGGGCGCGGCGCATCGCCGCCTCATCGGCGAGCGAGGCCCCACCGAGCGCGGCCACCTCGGCCTCGAGCGCCGCCTTCCGCGTCTCGAGTGCCGTGAGCCGCCCGGCCAGGAGCTCACCCTCGGCCACCGCCGCTGCCTCGGCCGCCTCGGCGGTGCTGAGGTCCGCCCGCCAGAACGCGAGCGCCTGATCGGTCTCGCGGGTCTGGCTGTCGAGGGCGTGCACCTCGTCGGCCAGGGTCTGGAGGCGCTGCCCGTCGGTCTCCAGCCGGGCACGGCGCGCCTCCACCTCGTCCTCGAGCGCGCGCACCCGCTGCAGTGCCGCCTGCTCGGTCTCGCCCAGCGCCGCGATGGCGTCCTGGAGGTGCTTCTGCTCCGCGAGGAGCCCGAGCAGCCGGTGGCTGGCCTGGTGCAGCTCGACGTCCCGGATGCGTGACTTGAGCGAGCGGTACTTCTCCGCCTTCTTCGCCTGGCGCCCGAGCGAATCGAGCCGCTTCTCGAGCTCGGAGACGAGGTCCGCCACGCGCAGGAGGTTGGCCTCGGTGCCCTCGAGCTTCCGCTCCGCGGCCCTGCGGCGCGACTTGTACTTCGTCACGCCCGCCGCCTCCTCGATGATGCTCCGGCGGTCCTCGGGCTTCGACGAGACGATGAGCCCCACCCGTCCCTGCTCGATGATGCTGTAGGCGCGCGTGCCGACGCCGGTGCCGAGGAACAGCTCCACCACGTCGAGCAGCCGGCACTGGGTGCGGTTGATGAGGTACTCGGACTCGCCGGAGCGGAACAGGCGCCGGGTGACGGTCACCTCGCCGAACCCGGCGTACTGCGGCGCGAGCTGGTCCCGCGCGTCCACCTCGAAGGTGAGCGACACCTCGGCCATCGACAGCGGGGGCTTGGTCTCGCTCCCGTTGAAGATGACGTCCTCCATGCCCCGGCCGCGGAGGTTCTTCGCGCTCTGCTCGCCCATCACCCAGCGGATGGCGTCGACCACGTTGGACTTGCCGCACCCGTTCGGGCCGACGACGCCGGTGACCCCCTCGTCGAAGGTGAACACCGCCCGGTCCATGAAGGACTTGAAGCCGGTGATGTCGAGGCGCCGGATGCGCATGTGCGAAGGGACTCCCTGGGCAGGAGAGACGGGGCGGAGCCCCTGTTTACCGCGTCGGTGAAGTTCCCGGCAAGCAGTGCATGACAGTACGTGACGGTACGTTCATGGTCATGCCGATGCGGCCGGCGGAGGCGGCGGCGCCGCTGCCGGCTTGGGCTCGATGCGGACCTTGAGGACCCGCGGCCCGTCGGTCTCGGCGACGCGGATCTCGAACTCATCCACGTCGGTGTGGTCGCCCGGCTCGGGGACCCGCCCCAGCCGGGCCATGAGGTAGCCGGCGATGGTGCTCACCTCCGCGGGGTCCACGTCGAAGCGAACGTCGAGCCGGTCCTCGAGGTCCGACAGCTGGGTCGTCCCGGGCAGCTCGAGCCGGCCGCCCGGCAGCGTCTTCACCTCGGACACCCGACGGCCGAGCTCGGCCACGTCGCCCACCACCTCCGCGACGACGTCCGCCAGGCTGACGATGCCGCTCGTCCCGCCGTGCTCGTCCACCACCACCGCGAGCTGCCGGCGGCGCTTCCGGAACTCGATGAGCAGCTGCTCCAGGGTGACGTTCTCCGGGACGAAGAGCACCGGGCGCTGCACCTGGGCAAGGCTGTGGAGCTGGTCGTTGGCCAGGAGGAAGAACAGGTCCTTCACGTTCACCACGCCCTCGACCTGGTCCAGGCTCCCGCGGGCGACCGGCAGCCAGGTGTGCCCCGCTGCGCGGGCCTCGGCGATGTTGCGCTCGAGCGGCTCGTCGAGGTCGAGATAGCGGACCTGCTGGCGCGGCACGAGGATCTGGCGCGCTGTCTTCTCCGACATCGAGAGCGCGCGAGAAATGAGATCGGCCCGCTCGGCGGTGATGCTGCCGGCCCGGGCAGAGCTGTCGAGGATCATCGCCAGCTCCTCGGAGTTGAGCGCGCTCTCCTCGGAGCCGCCCGCGTTGAGCCCCAGCGCCCGGGAGACCGCCGCGGCCATCCGGTTGATGAGGCCCACCGCTGGATAGGAGACCACGTAGATGGCCCGCATCGGGCCCGACACTGCCATCGCCACCGACTCGGTTCGCTGGAGCCCGAGGTTCTTCGGGACGAGCTCGCCGATGACCAGGTGGAGGATGGTGATGATGGCGAAGCCCACCAGGAACGCGAGCGTGTGGGCGAGCGCGACGAAGCCTTGCCGATCCGGGAAGGTCGCGTGGAGCCCGCGCTCGATGACCGCTGCGAACGCCGGCTCGCCCACCCAGCCGATGCCGAGCGAGGTGAGCGTCACCCCGAACTGCACCGTGCCGAGGTAAGGGCCGAGATTGCCGAGGATCGCGAGGGTGCGCTCCGCGGCGCGGTTTCCGCCGGCGGCGAGGGTGCGAAATC
>JADGQZ010000421.1 GCA_017881345.1 Myxococcaceae bacterium
CGCCGCTACAGGGGTGTGACGAAAACTTGCGGGGGCAGGACCGGAGCCGATGATGGCCCGGATTGGCCTGAGGGCCGTGGACGAGGGCGAATGGAACACTTCGAGAGCAAGCAGACCGCGAAGATCCGGGTGGTGGGCGTCGGTGGGGCGGGCTGCAACGCGATCAACACCATGATCGCGGCCGCCCTCGACCGGGTGAACTTCGTCGCGGCGAACACCGACATCCAGGCGCTCGCGGCGAGCAACGCGGCGATCAAGATCCAGATCGGCGAGACCCTGACCAAGGGGCTCGGCGCCGGGGCCAACCCCGAGGTCGGCCGTCAGGCGGCGCTGGAGAGCCGTGACGAGATCGCCCACGCGCTCGAGGGCGCGGACATGGTGTTCGTCACCGCGGGGATGGGTGGCGGGACGGGCACCGGGGCCGCCCCGGTGATCGCCGACATCGCCCGGTCGCTCGGCGCGCTGACCGTCGCGGTGGTGACCAAGCCCTTCCACTTCGAGGGGAACAAGCGGCGGAAGCAGGCCGAGGCGGGGCTGATCGAGCTCAAGTCCTCGGTGGACACGCTGATCACCATCCCCAACCAGCGGCTCCTGGGGCTGAGCGGCCAGTCGATGCCGCTCCTCGACACCTTCAAGCGCGCGGACGAGGTCCTGCTCAACGCGGTGCAGGGCATCAGCGACCTCATCCAGTACCACGGGTACATCAACGTGGACTTCGCCGACGTGAAGACCATCATGAGCGACCGCGGGCTCGCCCTGATGGGCACCGGCCGCGCCTCGGGCGAGAAGCGGGCGATCACCGCGATGCAGCAGGCGATCAGCTCGCCGCTGCTCGAGGACGTGCAGATCGACGGTGCCACTGGCCTCCTGATCAACATCACCGGCGGCCGCGACATGACCCTCCAGGAGGTCAACGAGGCGCTGACCCTGGTCCACGACGCGGCGGACGAGGAGGCGGAGATCATCTTCGGCAGCCTCATCGACGACAACGTCTCGGACGAGGTGAAGATCACCATTATCGCCACCGGCTTCCAGCACCGGGGGGATGCGGTCCGTCGCCCCGGGCCTGCGCCGGCGCACGCGGTGACCCGTCCCGCCGCCGCTGCCGCCCCCGCCGAGCCCACGGTGCTCGGACCGGTGCGCGCCCGCGCCACCACGCCCGATCCACGGCCACTGGCCCCGACCCGTCCACTGAAGGAGCCGTCGCTCCCGCTGGACGAGGATCAGTTCGACATCCCGACCTTCCTGCGCCGCCAGGGCCAGGGCGACCTCTAGGTCAGGGCGGCCGCAGTCGAGGTCCACGTCAGGGTGACTTCAGGCGGGCCATCGTCGGCGAGGGCAGGGCGGCCGCAGTCCGCGTAGTCAGGGCGGCCGCAGTCGAGGTCCACGTCAGGGTGACTTCAGGCGGGCCATCGTCAGCGAGGGCAGGGCGGCCGCAGTCCGCGAAGTCAGGCCCGCCGGCCTCCCGCCTCAGACCACGCCGCTCGAGCGCCACCTGTACATCCGCTGGCGGTGGCTGGTGCCGTCGAGCGCGGCGAAGAGGTGGCCGCGGAAGACCATCACCAGGTGGAGCAGCGCGCCCTCCACGACCCCGGTCAGCACCGTTCCCAGCGTCCCGAGCCCGAGAAGCGGAGCGGGTGGGGTGAACCACCACGCGGCGAGGATGAGGAGGTTGGGGATGCCCCACTCGATCCAGTTCGCCTGCAGGAAGCGGACTGAGCGCTGGACTGTCTCCAGTCCGCCGCGGGTGCCGCGCTGGTACATCACCTCCGGCGCGGCGTTGAGGACGATGACGCCCGCCAGGAACAGGAGCTGCGAGAACACCGCCTTCTGCGGCCCGGGCACCATCAGGTCGATGACCAGCGTGGCGACCCAGTAGACGAAGAACAGGTTGGCCACCGACCAGAAGTACGCTCCGACGCTCCGGCCGAACTCGTCGAGCTTCACCCGGGACTTCGCCACCACCTCACCGAGGAAGTACAGGTAGCAGCTCGCCGCCGCCGCCCAGACCGCCCAGACCACGAACTGTCCGAGCCGGCCGAGCGCCCCGATGACCAGCCCGGTCGCGAGCCCGTTGGCCTCGAGCAGGGCGATGGGCAGGAGCAGCGTCCAGGCGTTCTTCGCGATGCCGGTGAGCGCCTGCCGGAACGCGTCGGCGTAGATGCGGAGGTAGACGGTCAAGACGTTCATGGGGCGGGGCGGACCATGTCATCCGCTGCGTCACGGTGCCACCCTGATGCTTGCCCCGCCGCGGGCGGGCATGGCAGCGTGCGCCGCCCGACGAGACCCATGTTCCGCTCGCTGCTCATCGCCAACAGAGGAGAGATCGCCCGGCGCATCGGCACGGTGGCCCGCGGGATGGGCCTCCGCACGATCGCCGTCTACTCCGACGCCGACGCCGAGGCGCCCTTCGTCCGCGAGGCCGACCAGGCGGTGCGCATCGGGCCCCCGCCACCGAAGGACAGCTACCTCAACGTCGACGCTCTGATCCGGGCGGCGAAGGAGACCGGCGCCGAGGCGGTGCACCCGGGCTACGGCTTCGTCTCGGAGAGCGCCGAGTTCGCCCGCGCCTGCACCGAGGCGGGCATCGTCTTCGTGGGTCCGCCGCCGGAAGCGATGGCCCGGATGAAGGACAAGTCACAGGCCCGCGCCCTGGCCGCGGCGGCCGGGGTTCCGGTGGTACCCGGGAGCGACGGCGTGGTGGCCGACCTCCGCGGCGCCGGTGAGGCCGCCGAGCGCATCGGCTTCCCGCTGCTGGTCAAGGCCGCCGGCGGGGGCGGGGGCATCGGCATGGCGGTCGCCGGCTCGCAGGGAGAGCTGGAGAAGGCCTTCCGCGCCTGCGCCGACCGGGCCCGGTCCGCCTTCGGCCGCGACGCCGTGTACCTCGAGCGCTACTTTCCCGCGCCGCGGCACATCGAGGTGCAGATCCTCGGGGACACCCACGGCACGCTCCTTCACGTCCTCGAGCGCGAGTGCAGCATCCAGCGGCGGCACCAGAAGGTGGTGGAGGAGGCCGGGAGCCCGCTCTTCCTCGAGGGGCGGAACCCCGAGCTGGTCAAGCGGATGACCGAGGCCGCGCTCGCCGCCGCCCGCGCCTTCGGCTACGCCAACGCCGGCACCGTGGAGTTCCTGGTCGCCGAGGGCGAGTTCTACTTCATCGAGATGAACGCCCGGCTCCAGGTCGAGCACCCGGTCACCGAGCTCACCACCGGCGTGGACCTCATCGGCTGGCAGCTGCGCATCGCTGCCGGCGAGCAGCTGACGCTGAAGCAGCAGGACGTCCAGCGCCGCGGGCACGCGCTCGAGTTCCGCATCTACGCCGAGGACCCGGTGCGCTTCCTGCCCAGCCCCGGTCCGCTCAAGGTCTTCCGCCCGCCCGAGGGCGAGGGCATCCGGGTCGATGCTGGCTACGCCGAGGGCGGGGTGGTGACGCCGTACTACGACCCGCTGCTGGCCAAGCTCATCGTCTCCGGCGGAACACGGGACGAGGCCATCCGTCGTGCCGAGGGTGCACTCGAGCGATTCGACATCCAGGGGCTGAAGCAGAACATCCCCCTGCACCTGCGCATCGTGCGCGATCGCGCCTTCCGGGAGGGCGCGCTCGACACCCACTTCCTGGAGCACCACGCCAAACCCTGATTGAGGAGCGCCCCGCAATGGACGTCCCCGCCCACATCACCGGCACCGTGTGGAAGGTCGAGGTCTCGGTCGGCCAGGTGGTCACCGCCGGCGAGGTGCTGGTCATCCTCGAGTCGATGAAGATGGAGATGCCGATCGAGGCACCCGAGGCCGGCACGGTGAAGGAGATCCGCTGCCAGCCGACTCAGCCGGTCAACGAGGGCGACGTGCTGGTCGTGCTCGCGCCGTGACGGGCGACGGCCGCCTCGAGCGGTCCTGGCTGCCCGGCGGGGTCCGGGTGCTGACGCTGGAGCGGCCTCAGCGGCGCAACGCGCTGACCCCCTTCCTCCTCGATGCGCTGGCAGAGGCGCTGGCGCCGGATCCGGAGGTGCGGGCGGTGGTGCTCGAGGCCCGCGGGCCGGCCTTCTGCGCCGGCTACGACCTGTCGCAGCTCGGGGAGGATGCCGCCGCCGCGCGCTCGCCCGACGCGCGCATCCAGGAGGTGCTGGGGATGCTCGAGGCGCATCCGTCCCCGAGCGTGGCGGTGGTCCACGGGGCAGCGTTCGGGGCGGGGTGCGAGCTGGCCTGCGCGTGCGACTTCCGCGTCGGAACCCCGGACACGGTGCTCTGCATGCCGCCGGTGCGCCTCGGCGTGGTCTACGCGCCCGACGGGGTCTGGCGAGTCGCCCGGCTGGCGGGGCTGCAGCGGGCCCGGTGGATGTTCCTCACCGCGGCCGAGGTGTCCGCCGCCGAGGCGCTCGCCTGGGGGCTTCTGGACGTCGTCGCCGACGATGCCACCGCGCGGGCGCACGCCCTGGCGACCACGCTCGCCGCCGGCGCGCCGCTGGCAATGGCCGGGCTGCGCCGGACGCTCCAGGCCATGGGCCGCGCGCCCATCGACCCTGCCGAGCGCGAGGAGCTCGAGGCACTCCGCTCCGAGGCGTTCGCCTCGGAGGATGGCCGGGAGGCCCGGGCCGCGATGCGGGAGAAGCGGCCCCCCCGGTGGCGCGGGCGCTGACGGCTCAGGCGCCGCCGAACAGCTCGGCCATCCGCAGGCGCAACGCCGAGGCGATCTTGTACAGCGAGCTGATGGACGCGCTCGACTCGGCCCGCTCGATCTGGCTCAGGAGCGAGACCGACAGCCCCGTTCGCCTCGCGAGCTGCTTCAGCGTCAGCTCCTGGGACTTGCGGGCCTCCCGGATGGTCCGGCCGATGGCCCGGTGAAGCTCGGCCTCCGGATCCTTCGAGAGCCCCTTCTTCGCCAGGGCCCCCTCGACCGCGGCGAGCAGCTCCTCGGGCTCGACCGGCTTCTTGACGTAGTCGGACGCCTGCGCCTTGAGCGAGGCGACCGCGGTCTCGACCGCCGGGTGCGCGGTGGCCACGATGACCGCGATGTCCGAGTCGTAGCCGCGGATCTTCTCCAGCAGCTCGGTGCCGGACATCTGCGGCATCATCATGTCCAGGATGACGAGGTGAAAGTCCTCCGCGCGCAGCCGATCCATCACCTCCGTCGGGTCGGTCAGCGCCACGACCTCGTACCCAGCCTTGGTGAGCAACAGCTGGAGGTAGTCGCCGGTCTCCTTCTCGTCGTCGACCACCAGGATGCGGATCTGCATCGCCCCTCCTAGCGCTCGGGCATCGCGCTGGAGGCCCTAGCCTTCTTCTGAGCGTCCGAATCCTCAAGGAATTTCTTCACCCTGGGCACGGCCGGGTCGTCGGGAGAGGCAAGCGCGAGGAAGCGGCGGTAATGGGTCTCCGCCCTGCCGGTGTCCCCACCCCGTGCATACGAGGTGGCCAGCATCAGGTGGCACCGGGGATGGTTCCTGTCCAGGGCGAGGCAGTGCTCGAAGAGCCCGGCGGCCTCGCCCGCGCTTCCAGCGTCGTACAGTGCCTTGCCCTCGCGATACAAGCGCTCGACCTCGGCGGCGCTGGCGGCCCGCGAGGGGGCCTTCCGGGAACCCTTCAGCGCGGCAGCGACCTCGGCGCGGAGCACGGAGACCTCGGGAGCCCAGGCACGGCTGCCGCGGGCGCCCTCCAGGACCTTCAGCGCCGCCCCCGGTCGGCCCCGGTCCAGCTCCTTCCGCGCGCTCTTCACGGCACGGCCGGCGGCGGCCTCGGCCCGCCACGTCCTGCGCAAAGTCTGCACCTCGGCCTGGAAGGTGCGGTCGCGGACCGAGCCCAGCATCCGCAGTGCGCGGTCGAACTCCCGGGCCTCGGCGGCGGCGCGGGCGGCGGCCAGCCACTCGGTGGCAGTGCTCGGGCGCGAGGCTGGCACCGTGGGTGGGGTGAGCTCGAGGGTGGGCGGCTCGACCGCCGCCGGGGGCTGGAGGACCTCGTCCACCACCACCTCGGGTGTCGGCGGGGGGGGGGCCGTGTTCCGCGCCCGCGCCGCGTCCCCGCTTCGCTCCCGGAGGACGAGCGCTCCACCCAGCCCGAGGAGCAGTCCGAGGCCGACCACCGCCACCGCCCGCCTCGGTCTGCGCGGGGATGCGTCCGGGAGCTGGACCTCGATCGCCGGCTCGGCCGCCGTGACCACCAGCGGGTGAGGCGCGGTGTCGGCGAGCACGTCCGTCCGGGGGAAGGCCTGGGGCTCGGCCGCCACCGTCCAGGGCAGGGGCGCCTCCAGCGGGACACCGTCCGGGCGAATGGCCACTCCGTAGTCGCCGATGCGCACCGTGTCCCCGTCGCCGAGAGGGACCTGCTCGGAGATCCGCATCCCGTTCACGTGGGTGCCGTTGGCGCTCCGGAGGTCCTCGAGCAGCACCGTGTCGCCCTGGCGCAGCAACCGGGCGTGCCGCCGCGAGACGTTGCGCTCGGGCAGGTGGACGACGTTGTCCTCCTGTCGACCGATGGTGACCTCGTCACGGTCGAGGGGGACCTCCCGGCGGTGACCCTCGTCGTCTTCGATCACCAGCTTCATGGGTCCACCAGACCCCTCCCCGGTCCCGGGCCCATGCTACAAGGCGCGGCCGCATGAACGTGAGGGAAGGAGAGGTGCTTCCGGGCATCGCCGAGGCGCTGCTCGGCGACCGCATCGTCAGCCATCCACTGGCGCGCCGCGTGCTCGCGCTCGACCCCGAGCTCCGGCTCATCCTGATGTCGTTGTTGGTCGGAGCACTGGTGTTCCTTCCCTACGTTGGCGCCGTCGGCCTCTGGGATCCCTGGGAATCGCACTACGGCGAGGTCGCCCGGGAGATGATCGCCCGCAACGACTACGTGCATCCCTACTGGGAGAGTAGCTGGTTCTTCTCCAAGCCACCGCTCGCGATGTGGATGGACGTCCCGGGAATGGCGCTGGTGGGGATCGACGCGACGCCGGGGAAGCTCCCCCTCTACACCGAGTGGGCCATGCGGACGCCGTTCGTCCTCCTGGTGCTGGCCTCGCTGGCGCTGCTTGCCCTCGCGCTCGGTCGGACCGTGAGCCACCGGGTGGGGCTCGCCAGCACGGTGGTGCTCGCCACCATGCCGCTCTTCTTTCTCATCACCCGCCAGGTGGTGACCGACACGCCGTTCGTGGCCACGCTCATCGGAGCGATGGCCTGCGCGATCATCGGCCTGTTCGACACGCGCACCCGGCACCGCACCGCCTGGTGGATGGGCTTCTACGTCTTCTGCGGCCTGTCGATGCTGGCCAAGGGCCTCCTCGGGGTGGGCCTGCCGGCGGTGGTGCTCCTCATCTACGCCGCGGCCTGCGTCTTCCCCTGGGACGCGCAGGGTGCCGGGGCGCACTGGCGCTGGCTCACCAGCGGCGCCTACCGGAAGCAGGTGGCCGCCGGCACCGAGCCGATGCCCGTGCTCTTCGCCGAGATGGCGCGGATGCGACTGCTCACCGGCATCGGCGTGTTCCTGGCCGTCGCGGGGCCCTGGTACGCCGTGATGTGCGCGTTCCACGCGGTGGACAACGAGGGAAAGACCTTCTTCGTCCGGTTCTTCATCCACGACCACCTGAACCGACTCCTCGAGGGCGTGCACACCACCACGCCCGGCGGGTCGTTCGTCTACTTCATCGAGCAGGGCGGGTACTCGGTCTTTCCGTGGGTGGCGCTGCTCCCCGGTGCGCTGGCGCTCGTCTCGCCCCTCCGCCTGCGCCAGCTCGACGTTCGGGGCAGGATCGCGTTCATCGCCTTCCTCTGGGCGGTGTTCGCCTTCCTGCTGGTGGACGCATCGGCGACCAAGTTCCACCACTACACCCTTCCGATCCTCCCGGCGCTGGCGATCCTCTTCGCGCTGTTCATCGATCGGCTGTGGGAGGACGGACCGGCGGCGCACGCAATCCCGCTGATGCTGGGCGGGGTGCTGTTCTTCCTGGTGGCGAAGGACCTGGCGATGACGCCCAAGGACTTCACCGACCTCTTCGTCTACAACTACGAGCGGGCTTACCCGCACGACCTCGACGTCCGGCCGGTGGTGGTCGGCCTGTCGCGCCGCCCGCTGATGTCGGGGGACCTCGTCGCCGCGGTGCTGCTCGCCATCGGCGCGTGGATGACGCTCGGGACCACCGGGGCGGACCGCGCAGACCGGCTCAAGGGACGGATGCCCGGGTTCCTGGTCCTCGCCGTGGGCCTGACCTCGCTCGCCACCACCACCTTCCCCGCCACGCTGAAGAGCCCGCTCATCCTCCTCGGCTTCCTGGTGGTTGCCGCCGCCGCGCTCGTGCTCTGGGGCGCGCTGAGCGGTCCGAGCCCGCACCGGCGCGCGGCCATCGAGGTGGTGGCGATGGGAGCGGCGGTCGCTGCCGTCCTGCTCGCGCTCGGCTTCTTCGTCCCCCGGTTCGACACCCTCGCCAAGAACCTCCAGGCTCCGGTCAACGTGAAGACCGGGATGGTGTGGGCCTTCACCCTCGGCGGGGTGGCCGCGGCGCTCGGCGCGGTGCGCGGGTCACGGGTGGGCGTGGTGGGGAGTCTCGGCGGGCTGGCGCTCGCCTTCGCGCTCTGGTTCAGCTGGAGCCACTGGGTGGACCTGAGCCACCACTGGACGCAGCGCGATCTGTTCTGGCGCTACTACGACCGGCGCAGCCCCGGCGAGCCCATCGTCGCGTACATGATGGACTGGAAGGGCGAGACCTTCTACAGCCGCAACACGGTCAAGCAGATCAAGGACAGCCCGGCCCGGATGGCGGCGTTCGCCAATCTGCCGGGCCGCAAGTGGGCCCTGGTCGAGCATCCACGGCTGGGCCTGCTCCGGCAGGCCATCGGCGCGGACCACCGCATCGAGCAGGTGGACCGGGACCTCAACGTCAAGTTCGTGCTAATCACCATCGATTGAGCCGCATCGAGGTCCGCTCCCTGTCCAAGCAGTTCGGCGCGCGGACCGCGGTGGAGGGCCTCGACTTCGACGTGGGCGAGGGTGAGGTGTTCGGCCTGCTCGGACCCAACGGCGCCGGGAAGACCACCACCGTCCGGATGCTCACCGGCCTCCTCCGTCCCTCGTCGGGGCGGGCGACGGTGTGCGGCGTTCCGCTCGATGGGGACGGCGAGGCACTGCGCTCGCGGATCGGCCTCCTGACCGAGCAGCCCGGGCTCTACGACCGCCTCACCGCGCGGGAGAACCTCCGCTTCTTCCTCAAGCTCCACCACCGCGACACCGCCGAGGCCTGGGACTCGGCCCGGCGGTGGATGGAGCGCTTCGGTCTCGGCGGACGCGAAGAGGAGCCGTGCGGCACCTTCAGCAAGGGGATGCGACAGAAGCTGGCGCTCGTCCGCGCGCTCCTCCACGAACCCCAGGCCCTCTTCCTCGACGAGCCAACCAGCGGGCTCGACCCCGAGTCGGCGCGCTCGGTCCGCGAGGCGGTGGGGGAGCTCGCCGCGGGCGGCCGCACGGTGGTGCTGTGCTCGCACAACATGGCCGAGGTGGAGCGGCTCTGCGGGCGCATCGCGGTGGTGAAGGGGCGCTTGCTGGCGGTGGGGACGGTGCCGGAGCTGCGGCGGCAGACCGGCGTGGTGGAGATTCACGTCGAGGGGAGCGCCGGTGCGGCAGGAGAGGCGCTCGCTCCCATCGTCCCGCCCTGTGTGTGGGTCGCCGAGGGGCGCTCGCTGCGGGTGACCCTCGCCGGGGGCGTGTCCATCCCCGACGTGGTGACGATGCTGGCGCAGGCCCGGGTGCGGATCCACGCGGTGCTGCCGGCGCAGCGCGCGCTCGAGGACGTGTACCTCGAGCTGACCCGTGCCGCCGAGACGGAGGCCACGTGAGCTTCCGGCTCCACCGCGCCCTGGCCGTGGCCTGGAAGGAGGCGCTCGACCTCCGGAAGAACCCGGGGCTCCTGGCGAGCATGCTCGCGCTGCCCGCGGTGCTGGTGCTGGTGCCGACCGGAGTGGTCTGGGCCTGGCTCCGCCATCCGGACGAGCTCTCGTTCCGGACGATGGCCCTCTTCTACGAGCCCAACCTCCCTCGTGCCGTGGATCCGGTGCGCTTCATGGTCGACAAGCTGGTGGTCGACTGGTTCGGCATCTTCCTGCTGATGCCGGTCTTCGTGCCGATCCTCATCTCCTCGCAGAGCGTGGCCGGGGAGAAGGAGCGCCGGACGCTCGAGCCGCTCCTCGCCGCCCCGGTGAGCGCGGCCGAGCTGGTCCTCGGCAAGAGCCTGGCCTCGGTGGTGCCGGCGGTGGCCATCACCTGGCTGTCCTTCGCGGTGTTCGTGGCGGCGGTGGACGCGGTCGCCTGGCCGCTGATCCAGGGGCCGGTGCTCCCGAACGGGATGTGGCTCTTCGGGGTCGGCGTCGTGGCCCCGCTCTTCGCCTTCCTCGGCAACGGGCTCGCGGTGCTCGTCTCGGCGCGGGTGGGCGAGGCCCGGCTCGCGCAGCAGCTGTCGGCGCTGGTCGTCCTCCCGCTGATGGGGCTGGTGGGCGGGCAGCTCGCCGGGTGGATCCGCGCTGGGACCGCCTACTACGCCGTGCTGGGTGCGGTGGTGCTGGTGCTGGACGTCGTCCTGGTGCGGGTCAGCGTCCGGCTGTTCGATCGCGAGCGGCTGGTCAGCCGCTGGAGCTGAAACCAGGCATCGGGGTCCCCACCGCCCCGGGACTCGCAAGGGCGCGTGCTCCTGTGCGATCCTCATGGCACGGAAGGCGCAGGAGGCAATGCCTGCTGCCGGGCCCCGTGATCAGCGACGAAGTCCCTCCCCGGAGGTTCGCCTTGGGTCTGTTCGATGGTCTGAAGGGTGAAGCGCAGCGAAACTTCATCGCTCGCTCCGACGAAGCAAAGAACGACATCGTCTACGCCTATCCGGAGCGAAACGTCCGGATGATGACCCAGCTCACGGTCGGCGCCGACGAGGTCGCCATCTTCGTGAAGGACGGCCAGGTGCAGGGGAAGCTCGGGCCGGGCCGGCACACGCTGGACAGCCAGAACATCCCGTTCCTCGGCAAGTTCATCGAGGGGTTCACCG
>JADGQZ010000422.1 GCA_017881345.1 Myxococcaceae bacterium
CCCCTGGGTGGTGATGGAGTCGGAGACGGGGACTGTGGCCCTCGGCGTCGAGGCGCTGCTCGGCCAGGAGGAAGCGGTGCTCAAGGCCCTCTCGCGGCCCCTGGACCGGGTGAGCGGGCTCGCCGGGGTCACCATCCTCGGAAACGGCCGGCCGGTCTTCATCCTCGACGTCCCGCGGCTCCTGGCCTGAGGCGGTCGCTGCCCAGATGCTCTCCCTCGCGCTTCGGCTCGCCCTGGTCGCCACCCCGGTGCTCTCGGAGGCCGACCTGAAGATTGTCGAGCGGCTGGCGTGGCGGGCAGGCGTGCCCCGGGGAACGGTCGAGTCGCTCTCGACCGACGTCACCGGCGACGGTGCCCCGGACGTGGTGCTCGTCACCCGCACCGCCGACCGCCTGGTCCTCTTCGTGGCCGAGGGCCCGGTCTCCCCGGTGGGTCGGTGGTGGCGGGTGGATCTGCACCGCGGGACGGGGGCGGGCGAGCTCTGCATCCCGGCCAGCGCAGCCCGGATCCACGTCGAGGACCACGGGGTGGTCTCGCACGCCCTGGAGTGCGACCGGGAGCGGACAGGGGCCTGTCCTGCGCCGCACGGCCGCGCAATTCGCGTGCAAGCCGGAAGCTGTCCGGCGGTGCACGTCTTTTTCGATGGGAGCGACCTCCGCTCCTGGTCCGGGAGCATTCCGCCCGGCCCGTTTGCACCATAGGGTAGACCCGTGCCCGCCGAGCTCACCGAGCCCCAGGCAGACGCGCTCCGAGAGCTGACGAACGTCGCCGCCGGACATGCCGCCCGTGCGCTCTCCACCTTGCTCGGGGGCGAGAAGTTCGGGCTCTGGCCGCCACTGGTCCGCCTGCTCGACCGGGCCCAGCTCACCGCGCTGCTCGGGGGCCGGGGCGCGGCGCTCACCTCGGTCGGCGCCGAGCTGCGCGGCGAGGTGGGAGGCGGCCTGGCGTTGATCTTCACCGAGCCCCACGTCCAGACCCTCACCTCCCGGTTGCTCGGAGCCGGAGGCCAGCGCTTCCAGACGCCAGAGGTGGCGCTCCGCGACGCGGCGAACCAGGCCTTCTCCGCGGCGCTCGACGCGGTGATGCGCCTGAGCGGCGTGCGGGCGCTGCACTCGGTGCCCCTGGTGGGTGACGGGCCCGCGGAGATGATCGCCGGGCTCTGCCTCCCCGGGGAGGAGGGCTGGGTGCTGGAGGCGGAGGTGTACGCCTCGCCGCTCTCGGGACGCTTTCTCTTGCTTCCGGACAGCCCGGGCCTCACCACGTTCCTGCGTGGCCTGAAGATGGCCTGACCTGCCTTGGATCCAGCCCGGCTCAGGAAGCTCCTCGAGGACGTGCGCCGCGGCCGTGCCACGGTGGACGAGGCGACCCGCGCGCTGGTCGACCTGCCCTTCGCCGAGCTGGGATACGCCACGGTGGACACCCACCGGAGCGTGCGCTTCGGCTTCCCCGAGGTGGTGTACGGGGAAGGGAAGAGCCGCGCACAGCTGCTCGGCATCGTCGAGGTGCTGGTCCAGCGCAAGCAGCCGGTCCTCGTCACCCGACTCAGCGAGGAGAAGGCGCAGCCGCTGCTGGAGCGCTGGCCGAAGGCGCGCTTCCACCCCGACGCCCGCATCTTCCATCTTCCTCAGGGGAGGCCCCGGGCCGGCCGCGTGGCGGTGGCCTGTGCCGGCACCAGCGACCTGCCGGTGGCCGAGGAGGCCGCGCTCACCGCCGAGGCGATGGGCGCCACCGTCTCTCGCATCTACGACGTGGGGGTGGCCGGGCTGCACCGCCTCCTGAAGCGCCGCAGCGAGATCCAGGACGCGCACGTCGCGGTCGCGGTGGCGGGGATGGAGGGCGCGCTGGCATCCGTCGTCGGCGGACTGGTGGGGATCCCGGTGGTGGCGGTTCCGACCAGCGTCGGCTACGGAGCGAACTTCCGGGGACTCTCGGCGCTCCTCACCATGCTCAACTCCTGCGCCCCCAACGTGGCGGTGGTGAACATCGACAACGGCTTCGGCGCCGGCTTCTACGCGGCACTCGTCTCGCGGACCGCCAACCGCCGGAGGGCGGCCGGATGAGCGGGTCGTCGGTGCTCTACCTCGAGCCGGTGGGCGGCATCGCCGGGGACATGTTCCTGGCCGCGATGCTCGACCTGGGCGTGGACAGCAAGGTGGTCGAGTCGGGGCTCCGCACGCTCGGGCTCGATGGCTGGGGCTTCGAGGTCACCCGGGCCGTGCGGCAGGCCATCTCGGGCGTGCACCTGAACGTCGAGGTGTCGTCCGAGGTGCCGCACGTGCACCGGGGGCTCGGTGAGATCCTCGGCCGCATCGAGGCGAGCGCGCTGCCGCCCCGGGCGAAGGCCCAGGCGCGGGCCGTCTTCGAGGTCATCGGACGGGCGGAGGCGAAGATCCACGACGTGCCGCTCGAGTCGGTCCGCTTCCACGAGGTGGGCGCGGTGGACAGCATCGTCGACGTCTGCGGTGCGGCGCTGGCGCTCGATCTGCTCGGCCAGCCCGAGGTCGTCTCCGCGCCGCCGCCGCTCGGCAGCGGCATGGTGGACACGATGCACGGGCGCTTCCCGGTGCCGGTGCCGGCCACCCTGGAGATCCTCCGGGATCTGCCAGTTCGCTTCGAGGGGCAGGGCGAGCTCACCACCCCGACGGGAGCCGCGCTGCTCCGGGTGCTGACCCGGCCGGGTCTTCCTCCGGCCCTGCGGCTGCAGCGCGTCGGGTATGGGCTCGGCCGCCGCGAGCTGCCCGACCGGCCCAACGTGCTCCGTGCCACGCTCGGGACGCGCACCGACGGCGCGACGGAGGACGTGTGGGAGCTGGCGGTGACCCTCGACGACGCCACGCCGCAGCTGCTCGGCTACCTCGTCGAGCAGCTGCTGGTGCATGGCGCCCTGGACGCCTGGGTGGCCCCCGTGACGCTCAAGAAGAGCCGCCCCGGGCACGTGCTCTCGGTCCTGGTCGCCGGGGTCGAGCGCGAGCAGGTGGTCCGGCGCCTCCTCACCGAGTCCCCCACGCTGGGAGTACGGGCCTGGCCGGTGCACCGCACGGTGCTCGACCGTGCCCACGTGCAGGTGGAGACCCCGCATGGCCCGGTCCGGGTCAAGGTCGGCAGTCTGGATGGGGAAGCCCTGAACGCCGCGCCCGAGTTCGAGGACGTCCGCGCCCGGGCCGAGGCGACGGGGGTCCCCTTCAAGCAGGTGTGGGCCGAGGCCCTGGCAGCGTACTCTCGGCGCCCCTGAACCCAAGGAGGACCCAATGGTCGAACCGCAGTGGGACGAGAGGTTGCTCGAGTTCGTGAGGAAGACCGGCGAGGACCTCAAGCGCACCGGCGAGGAGCTGCTCGGGGAGGCCCAGAAGACGATCGACGAGCTCCGTGACCCGGCGCAGCAAGAGCGGTTGAAGGCCCGTGTGGCCGAGCTGCGCACCTGGGCGAAGTCCAAGTTCCTCGAGGCCCGGAGCCGGGCCGAGGAGGCGCTGGGCGTCGAGCGACCGAAAGCGGCACCCACCCGGTCGGGCAAGACCCGCAAGCCGGCGGCCAGGAAGGCGAAGGGAGCCGCCAAGAGCACATCGGCCAAGGGGCGCTCCGCGGGGGGCAACCGTTCAGGCTCCCGTTCCTCCCGTAAACGCTGACCGCGATCGGCCGAAGTCCTTGAGCTGTGACAGAATTGGTGGTTCCGGTGGGCTCCGAGCAAGGCAAGTTCTCCGCGGACATCGGCGACGACGTCATCGCCGCGGCCCTGGAGAGCGTCGAGAAGCAGCGCGAGACGGCGGCCGCCGAGGACCTGGCCGTTGGGCCAGGCGGCGCGCAGGAGGAGGAGCTCGCCCAGCTGAGGACGCGCATCGAGGAGCTCGAGGCCAGGGAACGTGAGCTCTCCACCCAGGTCAGCCAGGAGCGCGAGCGCGCACTCCGCGCCGCGGCGGACCTGGACAACGCGCGCAAGCGGGCCCAGCGCGAGCGGGACGAGGTCGTGCGCTTTGGCCTGGAACGCGTCTTGAAAGACCTGCTCCCGGTCATCGACAACCTCGACCGCGCGCTCGACCTGGGCGAGCGGACCGGGAAGTGGGATGGCCTGGCCGAGGGCGTTCGGATGACGCGGAAGCTGCTGGAGGACACGCTGGCAAAGCAGGGACTGAAGGCGTTCAGCGCCCGCGGGCAGCCGTTCGACCCGCATCTGCACGAGGCCATGGGGCACGAGGAGCGGCAGGATCTCCCGGCCAACTCCGTCAGCACCGAGGTGCTGCGGGGATTCACCCTGTACGACCGGCTGGTGCGTCCGGCGCTGGTGATGGTGGCCCGTCCACCGGCGCCTGGACCGGCCGCGGAGGACTCCGGTGGGCCCTCCGTGGCGGAACCCTCCCCGCCGTCGCCTACGGAAGCTCCGGGGGGACAGTCCTAGACCATGGCGAAGGTCATCGGCATCGACCTGGGAACGACCAACAGCTGCGTCGCGGTGATGGAGAGCGGCGAGCCGGTGGTCATCCCCAACAGCGAAGGGAGCCGCACCACCCCTTCGATGGTGGCGTTCACCGAGAACGGTGAGCGCCTCGTCGGTCAGATCGCCAAGCGCCAGGCAATCACCAACCCCGAGGCCACGCTCTACTCGGTGAAGCGGCTCATCGGACGCAAGCTCGACTCGCCAGAGGCGAAGAAGGCCGTCGCGCTCAGTAGCTTCAAGGTGGTTCCCTCGCCCAACGGCGACGCCTGGGTGGACGTTCGCGGCAAGCTGCTCAGCCCCCAGGAGATCAGCGCCCAGGTGCTGCTCAAGATGAAGGGCACCGCCGAGGACTACCTGGGTGAGCCGGTGACCGAGGCGGTCATCACCATCCCCGCCTACTTCAACGACAGCCAGCGGCAGGCCACGAAGGACGCGGGCCGCATCGCCGGGCTGAACGTGCTCCGGATCATCAACGAGCCCACCGCGGCCGCCCTGGCCTACGGGATGGACAAGGGCACCGAGGCGAGCAAGACCGAGCGGGTCGCGGTCTACGACCTCGGCGGCGGCACCTTCGACATCAGCATCCTCGAGCTCAGCGGCGGAGTGTTCGAGGTGCGCAGCACCAACGGTGACACCTTCCTCGGCGGCGAGGACTTCGACCAGCGCATCATCGACTGGCTGGCCAAGCGGTTCATGGACCAGACCGGCATCGACCTTCGCAAGGACCGGATGGCGCTCCAGCGGCTGAAGGAGGCTGCGGAGCGTGCCAAGCACGAGCTCTCCAGCGCTCCGGACACCGAGGTCAACCTCCCGTTCATCACCGCCGACGCGAGCGGCCCCAAGCACCTGACCGAGAGCATCGACCGGCAGACGCTCGAGTCGCTGGTGATGGACCTCGTGGAGCGCACGCTCGAGCCCTGTCGCGTCGCGCTCAAGGACGCCGGGCTCACCACCGGGGCCATCCACCAGGTGCTCCTGGTGGGCGGGATGACCCGCATGCCGCTGGTCCAGCGCCTGGTGAAGGATTTCTTCGGGAAGGAGCCCCACAAGGGCATCAACCCCGACGAGGTGGTGGCGGTGGGCGCGGCGATCCAGGCCGGCGTGCTCAAGGGCGAGGTGAAGGACGTCCTCCTGCTCGACGTGACGCCGCTGTCGCTCGGCGTCGAGACCGCGGGCGGCGTCTTTACCAAAATTATCGAAAAGAACACCACCATCCCCTGCCGCAAGGCCCAGGTCTTCTCCACCGCCGTCGACAACCAGCCCATGGTCACCGTGCACGTCCTCCAGGGCGAGCGCGAGCTGGCGGCGGACAACATCTCGCTGGGCAAGTTCGAGCTGGTGGGCATCCCGCCCGCTCCGCGCGGCGTCCCGCAGATCGAGGTCTCCTTCGACATCGACGCCAACGGCATCGTCAGCGTCGGCGCGAAGGACCTCGGCACCGGCAAGCAGCAGTCGATTCGCATCACCGCCTCGTCCGGCCTCACCAAGGAGCAGATCGAGCGCATGGTGCGCGAAGCGCAGGACTTCGCCAGCCAGGACAAGGGCCGCAAGGAGATCATCGAGGCCCGCAACGACGTCGAGGGAATGATCTTCAACACCGAAAAGGTGTTCGACGAGTTCGGCTCGAAGGTCGACGACGCCAGCCGCAAGGCGATCAAGGACGCGCTCGCGAACGCGAAGAAGACGCTCGAGGGCGACGACATCGCGGCGATGAAGGACGCGTTCAACGAGCTGCAGAACGCCAGCCACCGCCTCGCCGAGGCGATGTACGCCGACGTGTACAACGAGGCGTCGAAGGGCGAAGACCCGAAGAAGAAGGACTCGGCCTGAGTCGGG
>JADGQZ010000423.1 GCA_017881345.1 Myxococcaceae bacterium
CGCCTTCGGCTCGACCGCGCGGATCCTGGGTCGCTACGTGCGCGAGCAGCGGCCGCTCACGCTCGAGGAGGCGGTGCGGAAGATGACCTCGCTCCCGGCACACCGCCTCGGGCTCTTGGACCTCGGCGTGGTGCGTCCCGGAGCGCTGGCCGACCTGGTGGTGCTCGACTCCAGGACGGTCCTCGACACCGCCACGTTCGAGGTTCCGCGGGCTTACCCGCGGGGGTTCGACCTGGTCGTGGTCGCCGGGCAGATCGTCCTCGAGGACGGTACCCGCACCGATGCGCGTCCAGGCGGGCCATTGCTTCGCCCCGGCTCGACACAACTCGGCGCAAGCGAGGGGAGATAGTCCCCGAACTGCAGCCTCCGCCGCTGCCGCGGACCGAACAGGCGGCCCGCGCGACGCCCGAGCACGCTCGGGGAATTCCCGCGCCCGGTCGGGCCGGCACTGAGCGAAGGGGCGGAAAGGATCGGTCGGCGACCGATCCAATTTCCGGAAATAGATCGGTCGCCGACCGATCTATCGAGGAGTTTTGCCGCGGCCGGGCAGCTGGGCCAAAGAACGGAGCCGATCCCGCCGTCCGTGCCGGGGGGCCGCCGCGGGTCGGTGTCGCACCGTTGCAACCTGCAGCGTCCGGGCTCCGGGCAAGGCACGCTCCTGGCAGGCGACCGCGTTCACCCGGAAACGCCCCGTCTGGTCAGGGCCAACCTCGCCCCCGTTCCATCCCCCCTCTAGAACTCGATCCCGTTCGACGCCGGCTTCGGCAAGGTCATCGCCAGCCGCCGCACGTCGGTCCCGCCGTAGAACGTCTGGTACAGCGAATCATCGGCGACGACCTGCTTCACGTACGCCCGCGTCTCCTTGAACGGCATCGACTCGACGAACAGATCCACCGGCATCGAGCCGAGCTCCCCGGTCCACTTGAGGGTCACCGCGGGCCCCGCGTTGTAGGCCGCGGCGATGAGCACCGGGTGCACGAAGCGCTTCGCGAGCTGACCCACGTACCAGGCCGACAGGTCCAGGTTCAGCTCGGGCCGGTACAGCTCGTCCGGCTCCGGTGGGTCGCGCTGCAGCTCCCGGGCGATCGCGCTCGCCGTCCGCGCCATCAGCTGCATCAGGCCCCGCGCCCGGGCCGCGCTCAGTCGGTCCGGCTGGAACGCGCTCTCCCGCCGCATGATCGCGTACAGCAGCGAGGCGTGGACGCCTTGCGCCCGTGCCGTCTCGTCCACGTGGCTCACGTAGGGCCGGGGGTAGAGCAGGGCGAGCGCGCCCGGATCCTTCTGCCCGTACGCCTTCGTCCACAGGAGCCGGTTCGCCAGGTTGTACGCCGCCCAGGCCTCGCCCACCCGCGCCAGGGCCGTCCCGATGCGGAGCGCCGCCTCGGGCGTGTGCACCGCGCCGAGGCGGGCGCGCAGCTCCTCGGCCGATTCGCGCCACAGCCCCGCGCTCGCCAGCGCCCGGGGCAGGGCGAGCTCGGGCGCGGCCACGACCTTCGACGGCAACTTGGGCCGCTCGGTGAAGACGGCCTCCGGCCTGGCCCCGAGCTCCCGGAGCCGCTCCTGCGCCAGCAGGCCGTAGAACGTCTGCGGGTACAGCTTCAGGATGTCCTGGTACTCCTCGACCGGCTTTCCGCCCGCGAGCTGCTTCACCCGGACGCGCCAGTACTTCGCCTGCGGGACGAGCGCGCTCCGCGCATAGCGCTCCTGGAGTTCCCGCAGCGCCCGGTCCGCCTCGCTCCAGTTGCCGGCCCGGATCTGCGCCAGGGCCCGGAAGAAGCAGGCCTCGTCCCGCCGCCTCGACTCGGGGTGCTTCCGCTCGAAGCTCTCCAGGGCGTCGGCCGCCGCCTGCAGCTTTCCGTCCTGGAGCGCCAGCCATCCGAGGAAGTAGTCCGCCTCCTCCGCGGCCGGCTCGCCGGCGAAGCGCTTGGAGATCTCCTGGAGCCGCTCCACCGCCTGGGCGTGCTCGTCCAATTTCAGCAGGCGCCGGGCCCGGACCAGCATCGCCTCGGCCGCGGTCGCCGGCGGCCCCTCCGACGCCACCTCGAGCGCCTTCTCCGCCTCGTTCACCTTGTTGAGGGAGAAGAGGGCCTGCGCCCTCAGCAGCGCCACCTGGGCCTGTGAAGCCGGGTCGCGCACCAGCCCGTTGGCCTCGCTCCGGTCGAGCTCGGCCAGCGCCGTCTTCGCATCGCCTGCGTCCAGGAAGACCCGCGTCCGCTGCATCCGCTCGTCCAGCGTCAGCGCGACGGCCGGCGCGGAGCTGCCGCGGAGCTCGGCGTCCGCATCCATCGCCGCCTGGGACCGGGGGTAGCGCACCATGAGCGTGTGCAGGTCCGCCTGGGCCCCGAGCAGGTCGCCGAGGGCCGCTCGGGCCTCCGACCGGTCGGCGAGCAGCTCGGGGCCTCCCAGGGCCCCCAGCGCCCGCTCCAGGAGGGGGAGGGCCTGGCCTGGCTCGCCCGCGCGCAGCAACGCCTCCCCGGCCCGGGCGACTGCCCGGTTCGCCACCGCTCCCGGCGCGGTCGTCGCCTCCGAGAACGCCTGTCCAGCCGCCCTGAAATCACGCATGTAGAAGAGCGCTTGCCCGATGTCGAAGCTCCGGTAGGGGGCCAGGAGCGCCGGCGCGGGGTGCTTGCGCAGCTGGGCCAGCGCCTCGCGCGGCTCTCCCCGGCTCAGGAGCAGCGAACCGACCAGGAGCGAGAGCTGGGGAGCCTGCGGACAGCCCTTGCGGGCACAGGCGGCCAGCTCGGCCTGCGCCAGCTCGAGGGCGGAGGTCCGCTGGAGCCGGGTGGCCTCCAGGAGGCGCTCCGACTGTGCCCGGACCCCCATTCCGCCCAGGCTGACCGCAAGCACAAGCCACCGCCCGGCATGGAGGAGCCGGCGGGCACGCCCACGCGGGCGCGTCCGGGGACCAGCAGATGCGGGCACCATGAGGTGACGGGCATGCTCTCACGCCCCGCCGACCCTTGTCCCCCCGTGGGATCGCGGGCGATTGCACGCAGCGCGAGGGTGAGGTGCGTGCACCGCGCCGACCCTGGTTTGACATCGGAATGTGGCACCGCTTAAACCACCGCGGACTCCGGGTGCGGCCCGGGGAGGCGAGGGGAAGATTTCCAGCACCGGTCATCTCTGTACGCGCTCAGCACGCCCTCGCTCCGTCCTTGTCGACGTCTTCGCGGAGACTCGCCGATGAAACCGTGCCCGACCGATCTGCCCCAGACCATCAACCCTGAGGCAGGACCCAAGCGTGCTGGGGTCGAGGTTCACCGAAACCTCAACTGCAACCACTACGACCACTGTCTCGACGAGGCGGTGCGCCGGGGCTGGCAAAGCTTCACCTGCGTGAAGTGCCCGCTCTACGCCACGGTGGCCGCGCCTGCGCTCGGCATCGAGGCGTACGCGACCCAGCGCCGCGCCCTCTAGCGCTCGGGCCTCGCGCCGTGCCGGGTCAGCCCCGCGCAGGACCGCTTGGCGTCCAGGCTCAGAGCCCGGCGTAGATGACGACCACCCAGTAACGCCCCTTCCCGTAGGTGGGCGAATCGCCGCGCACCGCGCCGATGCCCACCATCGAGTAGCGCGCCTCCTTGAGCCCCCGCGAGGGCGGCAGCGCGCCGAGGTCGCGGGCGACGTAGAGGTCCGCCGAGGCGGTTCGCGCCTCCGAGAGCACGCCGAACACCTGGCTGTCGATGTCCGGCGCCCGGGGGTCGTCCCGGGCCAGCGCCGCCCGCGCCTGCCGGGTGGCGATGTCCTCGAGCGCCGCGCTCCGCTGGAGCGCCGGGAGCCGCATGGCCGCGCGCTCGGCCGTGAGGCGGGCATACGCCCCGGCCACCGGATCCGCGCTCCCCTTCGCCGGGGTGGCGAACAGCTCCACGACGATCTCCTCCGAGCCACCGTCCCGGGCCTGGCGTGAGAGGCCGAACCCCACCCGCTCGAAGGCCGGATCGAGGAGGTTCTTCCGGTGCCCCGGGCTCTCCTCGATGGCCGCGTGCGCCGCCAGCGGACCGGACGCCATCCCCAGATTCTCGCCCGAGGTCACATAGCTGTAGCCGCCCTGCTCGAGCCGGTCGGGGAGGGCGTCGCCGTCGGGCGAGACGTGGGCGAAGAAGCGCTGGCTCGCCATCCGCTCGGCGTACCGCTGGGCGATCGCATCCAGGCGGGGGTCGACCTCGACGGCTGGCGCCCCGGCCGCGCTCCGCAGCGCGTTGACCCGGGCCAGGAGCCGCACGCGCGCCTCCTCGGACGACCTGGGCTCCGCCCCCCCGAGCGCATCGGGGGCGGCCGCAACCACGGGTCCGACCTCGACCGAGAACATCGCCGCGACCTCGGGACCCTCGGCTCCCTCTCCGAGGACCTCGAGCGCGTGCCGGCCGTTCCCCTGGAACGGCACCGGCGCGCAATAGCTGCCGTTGCGCCCGGAGATGTCGGTCAGCCGGTCCACCGTGCCCGAGGGCCGGGTCACGAAGACCGACGGACGCCCGAGCGGGGAGCGAAGCTCGAAGCACAGCCGCTGCCGCGACGGCGCCACCGCGACCTTTCGCGGGAAGGGCTGGACCACCGCCTTCCGCTCGGCCAGGAGCAGCGCGAGCACGGTGTGGTCGTCATCGGCCACCAGCGCCACCCCGGCGTGGGAGGCGGGCTCGGCGGTGAACTCCGTGCGCTGCAGGAAGCTCTGGAGCGTCGTCTCGGTTCGCCAGCTCCGGATGAGCACCAGCCGGGGATTGGGGTCCCAGCCGCCGGCCTCGGACACCGCCAGCCCGATTCGGGTCCCGCCGGCCGCCTGGGCGGTCCCGAGCAGCGCCTCGCGGGCGAGCGTCCGGGCCGCCTGGGTGAGCGCGGGGTCGCTCACCGGGGACGACCGGCCCACCCGCTCGAAGCTCTGCCGGAGGTGCAGCAGCGCCTTGGCCTCGGCGTCAGCGAGCTCGGCGGCGGCCGGTGCCGCCGGAGGGGTCACCGCCGGCCCGGGAGCGGCGAGGAGGACCAGCGCGAGGAGGAGTCTCACGGCAGGGGCGCGAGGCGGAACTCGATACGGCGGGCAGGGGCGTGGCGCACGGCGGCGTTCCACCGCTCCAGGAGGACGGCCTCCTGGGCCTGGAGGGTGGCCCGCCAGGTGGCAGCCCGCACCTCGACCTGGAGCACCCCGTCGACCAGACCCAGCGGGCGGCTCTGGGCGCCGATGATCGCGCCCTGGACCCGCGGCCAGAGCGCTCCGAGCGCCGCCACGCCGTTGCCCTCGCGCGCCAGGCGGCCGAGGACGTCGGGGAGCAGCGAAGCGAGGGGAGTGGGTTCCCGGGAGGCCACGGCCTCCCCAGGTTAGCCGAGGAACACGCCGCCGCGCGCCCCGAGCAGCTCGCGCAGCATGTGCTCGATGGTGTTCCGGGTGGCCTCGACCATCGCCTCCACCACCGAGAGGTCGGTCTCCTTCGCCCCGGGTGGGACGGCGATGGGCTCCCCGATGCGGATCCGCCACTTGGCCGGCAGCGGCAGCGGCCCGAGCGGCGTCACCGGGACGTAGGGCACGCCGAGCAGCCCCCCGGGGAGCTTGCCGAGTAGCGGGAGCGTCTCCTCGGCGCCCATGATCGCCACCGGGAGGATGGGCCGCGCCGTGCGGAGCGCCAGCTTGACGAACCCGCCGCGGCCGAAGCGCTGCAGCCGGTACCGGTCGCGGAACGGCTTTCCGATGCCCTGGATGCCCTCCGGGAAGATGAGGACCGGCCGCCCCTCGCCGAGGAGGCGGGTCGCGCTGTCCGGCGAGGCACGCACCGCGCCAAGGCGGTTGAAGAGGGTGCCCAGCAGCGGGGCGTAGAAGACCTGGTCCTCGGCCAGCCACCGCGCCTCGGGCAGCTCCGGGCGCTCGCGGCGGAGCGCCTCGTGGAGCATCGGGCCGTCGAGGGGGAGCGCGCCGGCGTGGTTGGCGACGAGCAGCGCGCCTCCCGCGGGAACGTGTGCAGCGCCCTCCACCTCCACCCGGAACCAGCGGCTGTAGAGGAAGTCGACCAGGGGAGCCACGGCCTCGCTCAGCCGTGCGTCGCGGCCGTACACGTCGAGCCGCTCACCCCCGGAGGTCCCGAGGCCGGCGCGGATGGCCCGGGCCGCCGCCTCGAGCGCCGACCACGCCTCGGCCAGCAACCCCGGGGCCTCCCGGAGCACCTCGACGAGGGTCCCGGAGACGCTCGCGGCCGGCGCCTCGGACGGCGCGATGCCCGGCTCGACGCGTCGGGCGGGCCGGGTGACGGGGGCCTCCGGCGGCGCGTCGCTCAGCGGAGTCCACTGGAGGGTGCTGGCCAGCGTGGAGCTCGGCGCCGTGTCCGCGGCCGAGAGAAGGGGAGAAGGCCCGGGGGCGGCGGGCGCGATGACCGACGCGGCGAGGGGCGGCTCGGGGGGCGTCGCTGGCGTCGGCGAGGGGGCCGCGGTCGTCGCCGGAGGCTGGATGTGCGCGCGCCCCGAGCCCTTCGCGGTGGTCTTCCGCGCGGGAGGCTGGGCCGCCTCGGACGCTGGTGTGGGGCCCCGCGCCGGCTTCGGAGGACTTGCAGGCCGCGGCTCGGGAGACCGCTCCGCCGGGGGTGAGCCGGTGCGCGGCCCTTCCGGAACCACGGACGCAGCTCCCGGGACCGCAGCCTCCTCCGGGGTCGCGGCCGTCCCGGACGTCGCGGCCGGCGTCCGTTGCGCCGCGCCTCGCTGGAAGGGGTCATTCCCCAGGACCCGCCTGCTGCCCATCGTTCAGCTCCTCACCGAGGCCGCAGCCTCGCGCGTTCCGAAGCGCGGGTGGAAGCCGAGCAGCGTGCGCGCGCGGGTACCATCTGCCACCCAGGAGTAGTGAAGGTAATCGAGGAGCGCTCCGGGCGTCGCCGTGATTCCGGCCGAGTTGAGCGCTCGCAGCGTCCCCCGGGCGACAGGGGGCGGAAGCGGGAGCGGCCGGGTGCCAGCCAGCCGGATGAGCGACGAGAGCGGCAGCACATCCTCGCTGACCACGTTGAAGGTCCCGCTCACCGGTGCATCGAGGACGTGCAGGAGCAGCTCCCGGGCGTCCTCCTCGTGCACGGCCTGCCAGAGCGGGTCGAACCCCAGCAGCGTCGGAACCAGCGGCCGGCGGAAGTAGCGTGTGGCGGGGTTGTCCACCGTCGGCCCGAGCACGGGCGCGAACCGGAAGACGGTCACCCCGACGCCCGGGTGGTCGCGGCGGAACGTTGCGAGCTGGCGCTCGACCTCGACCCGGTCGGTGACGAAGCGGCTGCCCGGCGACCCGTGCAGCGTCGCGTCCTCGCCGAGCAGCACCGGATTGCCCGGCCGGGCCCCGTAGACCGCGGTCGTCGAGGGGACGACCACGTGCCGGACTCCCGCCCGGACTGCGGCAGCGAGCGTGTGGAGGGTGCCGATGACCTCGAGCTCGTGTGCGAACGCCGCGCCCCGGGTCCGTCCGTGGAGGAACGCGAGGTGGTACAGCACGTCGACCCGGGCACCGGAGAGCGCGCCCTCGAGGTCCGACTCCACGTCCGAGCGGGTCAGGTCCAGCCGATGGTGCACCAGCCTGGCGCCGCTGACCGGCCGGGGACCGAAGGTGAGGATCTGCTCGATGCGCGGCTCGGCGAGGAGCTTCGGCAGGAGCAGCGCTCCGAACTCGCTCGTGGGGCCGGTGATGGCGACCCGCAGGGAACTGCCGCGCTCTTTCCCCATCCCGCGGCGAGCATGTACCCCGTCGCTGGGTCCAGTGCCACCGGATGTGGTGTTGCACGCACCCGTCCCCTCGTGTAGCGCCGCTCCCGCGACATGCCCACCATCGCCGTCCTCAGCGACGCGCTCATCGACCAGATCGCCGCCGGCGAGGTCGTCGAGCGCCCGGCCTCGGTGGTGAAAGAGCTCGGCGAGAACGCGCTCGACGCCGGCGCGCGCTCCATCCAGATCTCGATCGAGGGCGGGGGGACCCGGCTCATCGAGGTGACCGACGACGGCTCCGGGATGTCCCGCGAGGACGCGGTCCTGAGCGTCCGCCGCCACGCCACGAGCAAGCTGAGGACGGCGGAGGATCTCCTGGCCATCCGGACCCTCGGTTTCCGCGGCGAGGGTCTGGCCGCCATCGCCTCCGTCTCCCGGCTGGTGCTCCGCTCCGCCCTCCCCGGCGCGCCGGAGGGCACCGAGGTGCGCGTGGAGGATGGAGAGATCCGGACCGGGCCTGCGGCGGCGCGCCCCGGCACGCAGGTCCGGGTCGAGGATCTCTTCGGTGCGGTGCCCGCCCGTCGAAAGTTCCTGCGCCGTGCCGAGACCGAGCTGAAGCACGTCGAGGATGCGGTGCTCCGGCTCGCGCTCGCCCATCCCGAGGTCTCGTTCCGGCTGGAGCACGAGGGCCGGACGGTGCGCCTGCTCCCGGCCAGCCCCGGGGATTTCCAGGAGCGCATCGCCGCGGCGCTCGGCCCCGAGGTCGGTCCCTTCCTCCTCCCGGTCGAGGAGCGGCGGCTCGGGGTGCGCGTCCACGGCGTGATCGCCTCACCGGAGCTCAGCCTCTCCACGGCGCGCTCGCTGTACGTCTTCGTCAACGGGCGTCACGTCCGGGACCGCACGCTCCACTTCGCGGTGCACCGCGGGCTCGCGCCGTCGCTCCCGTCGGGGCGGCAGCCGGTGGGCGTGCTCTTCGTGGAGATCGAGCCCTCCCGCGTCGACGTGAACGTCCATCCGCAGAAGCTGGAGGTCCGCTTTGCCGACGCGGCCGAGGTGACCGACGCGGTCCAGGCCGCCATCGCGCGGGCCGTGCTGCGGGCCTCGCTCTCGAGCGGAACGTCGCGCCCCCTGGCTCCCTCGGTGGATTACGCGGCTGCCGTGGAGCGGTTCCTCCTCCGCGCCTCGTCGGCCCCCCTTCCGTTGCCCGCGGTGCAGGATCGCCCGGCCGCCCATGGGGAGGCGCTGCCGGACCGGAACGCCGCGCCTGCTCCCGGCTACTTCGCCGGGCTCCGGGTGCTCGGGACGCTGCGCGGCCGGGCGGCGGTGTGCGAGGGACCGGGCAGCTCGCTGGTGGTCATCGACCTCCACGCGGCCCGCGAGCGCGTCATCGCCCACCGGCTCGGAGAGGAGCGCGCCGCCCCGCTCGCGGCCCCGCTGGTCGGCGCGGCGCTGGGGCTCACCGCGGCGATGCAGCGGCGGCTGGCCGCGCGGCTCGAGGAGCTCGCGACGGCCGGGCTGGTCGTCGAGCCGTTCGGCCCCGACGCGTTCCGGCTGGTGGGGGTCCCGCCGGCGCTCGCCGGGCACGCGCCCGAGGCGCTGGTCGAGGCAGCGGTGGCCGCGCTCGAAGGTGGTCACGGGGAGGCAGAGGTACGCGCGGCGCTCGCCTGCGTCGCGGCCGGCGATGCGCGCGAGCCTTCCGCCGACGAGCTCCGGCAGCTCTTCACCGCGCTCGACGCGACGGATCCGGGGATGCGGGTGCGACACGGGCGGGTCGTGGTCGAGGAGCGCGCGGTGCTCTCGCTGCTGCCCTGATCGGATGGCCGGGAACGCCGGGGCAGGGGGGCGAGCGAGCGGCACTTGGATTGCGGGCTGCCACGGGGTACGAGAGCACCTCGTGGCGACGGACCTGGAACGAGAGCTGGCGGAGATTCGCCGCGAGGTGATCGAGGGGCGCAACCTCGTCATCCGCACCGACAATCTCCTGAAGACCCTTCACTCCGAGGTGAAGGCGTTCGGCGCGCGGCAGAAGGAGTTCGAGCGCAAGCAGATGCTCTCCTCCGCCGCCGCGTACGCGCTCTTCGCGCTGCTCGCCGGGGGCGCCGCAGTCCTGGCATCCGGGGCACGGGCCTCGGCTGCCAACGGCGAGCGCGACAAGGCCGTGGCCGAGCTCAAGACCCTGACCCAGTCCATGGACAAGGAACGGGCGGAGCAGGTGTCGATCGCCGCGGCCCGACGTTCGGCAAACGAGGCGTACCGGATGATGACCGAGCTCCCCGGGGACCGGCGGCTGGAGGGCATCACCGCACTGTCGAAGGTGGATCAGAGCAAGCTCGATCCGCTCGAGCGTCAGGCCCTCGCCGACCGGGCCGCCGCGCTCCGCCACGAGCTCGGTCAGACCGCGTTCGAGCGCGGGAGAGGCGCGTTCCGGCGGAACGAATGGGCGGCTGCGACCGAGGACCTCACGCGCTTCCTGGCCATGCAGCCCTCGGAGCCCGAGCAGCTCGAGGCGTCCTTCATGCTCGGTAACGCCCTCGTCCAGCAGCGGAAGTACGAGGCGGCCATCGGCCCCTTGAAGCACTTCGTGGAGAAGGACCGACGCAGCAAGAACCGCGAGTGGGCGATGACGCTGCTCGCCCAGGCCTACGAGCAGACCGGGAAGCCCGACCAGGCGGCTAACGTCGCCCGCGAGGCGCTCGGGATGTATCCGGCCTCTCAGTTCACGCCCATGCTGAAGGCGCGCCTGTCCGCCGCCAAGCGGGCTCTGTCCGATGGCTCGGACGCGGGTGTCGCCGCGGGGACCACCGGCGATGCCACGTCCCCCGTCGCCGCCAGCGCCGCGCCGGCGACTGCCGCGGGGCCCCGGCCCGATGGCGGGACGGCCAATCCCCGCGCCCGCCCTGCGATGTTCAAGACCGCAGCCGAGTCCTCGGCCGGGCTCTTGCCGGCGCCTGCTCCGGCGGTGCCGGCACGGCCCGGACAGCCCTGAGCCGCCGTGGCCCGCGCGCCTGCCTCGCGTGACCCTCGCTTCCGGCCGTACCGGGCGGCAGTGATCGGGGTCTACCTGGTCGTGGTGTCGGTGTTTGCGCTGCTGGTCACGGTGAGCGTGGCGCGTTCGGTGTGGTCCATGACGCCGCGCCGGGAACCGGTGCGGACGGCCACCCTGGATCGTGGAGCGTGCACCACGCGCGCCTCCGAGCTGAGCGACGCGCTGGAGGAGCGCCGCCGGGCGCTGCCCTCCGTCGCGCCCGCGTCCCGTGCCGACACGCGCTGGATGTCCTTCCGCGTCGAGTGGCTGGACCGCGTGAGGCAGGCCGAGCGGAGCTGCGGAGTGGACGCGCCCGGCCGCGAGGACCTGGCCCGGCTGTTCCGACAGCTCGAGCACCTCGAGGACCTCTATACGACCTCCGCCGTGCAGTACTCGGGCGAGGTCGGCCCGGCGCTCGACCGCTTCCACCGGATGCTCGCGGCGGCGCGGGAAGCACCCTGAGCATCTGCCGGGCGTCACCTCACTGCTGCTGCGGCAGGAGGATCCGGACGGTCCCGCTCTCGTCGGAGACGCCCTGTCCGAGCAGGAGCGCGTGCGGCGTCCCGTCCTCCAGCAGGACCTGGCGGTAGATGCTGACCAGCGCCTGCGAGACGTGCGTCCCGGCATCGCGGAGCACCCGGGCCGTGAGCGACCGGCCGGTGGGCACCTGGAAGGGATCGAGCTGCGCGCCGCTCGAGGGCACCTGGACCAGGCTGCGAAGGGCCGGCAGGCCGCGCGCCGCCTGCACCTCGAGCTGGTAGGTCCCCGGATCCAGGCGGAGGGCGAAGGTGCCACTCTCGCTCGCGACGCCGGGCGAGCCCGCGGGCGGGAGCGGGAGCGCAGGATCGGCCGGGGCGACCGGATCGGCGCGGACGGACGCTCCGGCGTACGGGCCCCCGTCCGGGAGGAACACCGTCCCCCGGAGCGAGGGGCGCGGCGGGCAGGTCCAGGTGCCGGTGACGGGGGAACCCGACGGAACCAGGAGCGTCGTCCGGAGCAGACCGGCGCTCGACTCGGGCGGTGGAATGGCCCACAGCTCGAGGGTCCCCGCCGCGGCCTGCGGGAGCGTCTGCAGGACGAAGGTGCCGTCGTCGGCCGAGCGGCCGGGGCCCGTGTTGCCCGAGCCTCCTCCCTGCACGGTGCCCTGGACGTAGACGGTCGCGCCCGCCACGGGGCCACCCTCGGGACCGAGGAGCATGCCCGAGACGAGGACCGGCGGGACGGCATCTCCCACGATGAATGGCTGGCCGAATCGCGCGGCATCGGGAACGGGGAAGGTGGCCACGGCCCCGAGCACGCCCGCCGCCGGCGTGACCTGAAGGACTGCTCCGCCCACCAGCGCAGAGGTCCCGACCGAGAGCTGGAACACCCCGCTCGCAGCGGCCGTCCGCCGGGCTGAGAGAGGCCGCCCGTCGGGCGCGAGGAGCTGAACGTCCGGCGGCGCCGGCTCGGGCTGACCTGGACCGGCGAGCACGATCCCGGCGAGCGTCTGCAGCCGGCCGACCTCGATCAGGTCCATCGTGAGCGGCGTCACCCCGGCGTCGATGCCGACGGCCGTCTGGACCGCAGGCGGAACGCTCGAGTCGAGCGGGCTGACCACCAGCGTGTACAGGCCGGTCGAGAAGGGCACCCGCAAGACCCCGGAGCCCTCGGCGCCCGCGGTCTGCGCGACCCGCGTCAGTCCGCCAATGAGGGTGCTCTGCCCGGACGCGATGAGCTGAACGGGCGCAGGATAGACAGCGCCGCCGCGGCGGAGGGACAGCGCAAGCAGCTGCGCGTCCGGCAACACCAGCGAGAGGTTGGGAACGGCCGGGCCAACCGGCAGATCCACGCTCGACACACCGCTTGGGACGGAGGTCGTGACCGCGGCGAGCATGTCGTCTGGCAGCTTCCCGCAGCCGTCGACGTAGCAGCGCTCCCCCGCGACGCAGTCCTGATCGCGGGTGCAGCTGCCGGGGGGAGGCCTGGGCTCGGTGAAGAGGTTGCATCCGGCGAGCAGCACGGCCACCAGCGCGGCGGGCCTCATGGGCAGGCCCCGGCGACCACCGTCACCGTCCAGGCGTAGCTGACGGCATAGGAGGCGTCCTGGTAGCTGCCGCCGTCCGGCAGGGCCACCGGCCTGGGAGGCTGCGGCGTTCGCCCGACGAGCGGCCCGTCGGCGACCAGCACCTCCACCACGTGGTCCCCCGGCTCCTGGAGCGGGTTGACGGTGGCGAAGCTGACCTCGTAGGTGGCGGGCTCGGAGCGGACCACCTGTCCTTCGGTGCCGATGACGCCCTGCTTGACGAAGCTGGGGTTGAGGTCCGCGTCCACGTAGAAGTTGTAGTACAGCGTGTCCTTCACGTCCGCGTCGGCCACCGTCACCACGAAGGCGAGGTTCGGGCAGCCGGAGCCGTTCTTCACCGTGACGAAGCGGCCCGGTGGCTGCAGCGTGTCCTCGAGGATGCGCGGGGGCTGGTTCAGCGCCGGCGGGATCGGGTCGACGAGGATGTTGTCGGTCTGGGGGATGATGCAGGCCGCGAGTCCCAGCGCCGCGGCCAGCAGCATCAGAA
>JADGQZ010000424.1 GCA_017881345.1 Myxococcaceae bacterium
AGACGGGCTCTCCGTCGGGTGAGAAGAAGGGGACCTGCGCCTGGCAGCGCTGGGCCGTTTGGTGCATTCCAGGTTCGGCGGGCAGCCTCGGGGGGAAGCCCCCCGGGAGCCCACATGTCGCCTCGAATCCGGATCGCGTTGATGGCACCGATGCAGCGGTTGAGGTTGTCCTTGGTGGCCTCGAACTCGCCCCGTGATCCGCGGGGTTGCGTCGCGCCCGTATCCTTCGGGTCGCTTCGATTGACCTCGGGTGAAGTGGTCAGGGCGAGCGCGGAGCGATCTTCATGGAGACCCAGGGTTCGGCCGGACCGAGGGCCTGGGTGCCCCGATCGTCCCCGGCACCGAGGGCATACCCTGGGCGCGCCTGCAGGCGCGCGGTCACTCCCCGAAGCAGGTCCCGACCTTCCGGGCGCAGTCCAGCATGGGATGGTCGAGGGGCACCGGCTTGCGCCGTCCCACGACGTCCGGCAGCGGGACCGGGACGCACACGCCGTTGCGATAGGCCACCATGACCCCGTACCTCCCCTTGGCCAGGAGGTCCGCGGCCTTGGCGCCGAGGAGCGTGCAGAGGGTGCGATCGAAGGGCGAGGGGATGCCTCCGCGCTGCACGTGCCCGAGGGAGGTCACCCGGGCTTCCACGCCGGTCAGCTCCTGGAGCTGGCGCGCCAGCCGCGTCGCCATGGGCTCCTGCACGGCGTGGTAGGCCATCACCTCCTCGTGCATCTTCCTCACCTTGAGCGGCAGGTCGGCGCGGATGGCGTCCACCGCCTCGTTCTCGGTCACGGCGCGCTTCGACCGCCGGGCCTCTTCCCTGCCGCCGCCGGGTCTCTCCTTCGCCTCCCGGAGGCCCTTCTCCTTCTCCCGCTGCCGCTTAGCCTTCTCCCACTCGCGCGCCTCGGCCGTGGTCTTCGCCCCCTCCGCGGCGGCGACGATGGAGAAGCGCTTCCCCTGCTTGCGCCTCGCCAGGAGGTACTCGCCGATCCGCTGCAGGTCGTAGGGGATCTCCGGGAGCAGGATGACGTCGGCGCCGCCGGCGATGCCCGACTGCAGCGCCAGCCACCCCGCACGGTGGCCCATGAGCTCGCAGATGATCATCCGGTGATGGCTGGTGGCGGTGGTGTGCAGCCGGTCGATGGCGTCCGTCGCGATGCCCACCGCCGTGTCGAAGCCGAAGCTCACGTCCGTGCCGTAGACGTCGTTGTCGATCGTCTTGGGCAGGGTCATCACCTCGACCCCTCCCTTCTGCGCGAGCCGGTAGGCGTTCTTGGCGGTCCCGCCGCCCCCCAGGCACACCAGGCAGTCGATCCTGTGTTCGCGGACCGTCTTCACGGCGGCGCCCGTCATGTCCCGCAGCTCGCCGTTCACCCGCATGCTGTGCGGCTTGTCCCGGCTCGCGCCGAGGATGGTGCCGCCGCGCGTCAGGATGCCCGACACGACCTCCTCGTCGAGCGGCACGGTTCGGTTCTCCACCAGGCCCCGGAACCCGTCCTGGATCCCGACCACCCGGATGCCGTGCTCGTGGATGGCGACCTTGGTGATCGCCCGGATCACGGCGTTGAGGCCGGGGCAGTCTCCGCCCGCGGTGAGGAGTCCGATGCAGCGGGTCCTGGAACGGGCCATTGGCGCACTCCGGAGCTCGTGGCTGGTGAGCCCGGACAACGTACCACGGGGCCGTGTCACCCCGCCGCGTGGGCGCCGACTCGCCAGGGGCCCAGCCTCACTCCCGCAGGGCCCGGTGCACGAGCTGGATGCACACCGACCCCTCACCGACCGCCGCGGCCACACGCTTCACGTTGCCGGACCGGACGTCCCCCACGGCGAACAGGCCGGGGCGGCTCGTCTCCAGCAGCAGGGGGTGACGCGCCAGCGGCCAGCCGGCCCCCGCCAGGTCGTCCGGGTGGAGGTCCGGCCCGGTCCGCACGAAGCCCTTCTCGTCGAGGACCACGCATCCGTCCAGCCAGCCGGTGTTGGGCTCGGCGCCGGTCATGAGGAAGACGTGGCGCAGCTCGCGGTCCTCCGCGGTGCCCGTCTGCGAGCAGCGCCAGCGAACGCGCTCCAGCTGCCCGTTCCCCTCGAGCGCCTCGAGCTCGGTGAAGGGCCGGAGGGTGATGCGCGGGTGCTCCTCGATCCGGCGGATGAGGTAGCGGGACATGGTGTCGGCGAGCCCGGAGGAACGGACCAGCACGTGGACGTGCCGGGCCACGCCCGCCAGGAACACCGGCGCCTGGCCGGCGGAGTTGCCTCCGCCCACCACCGCGACCTCCTCGCCCTCGCAGCGCTGCGCCTCGACGAACGTCGCGCCGTAGTAGACGCCGGCCCCCTCGAACCGGGTCAGGTTGGCCAGCGGCAGCTTGCGATAGCGGGCGCCGCAGGCCAGGACCACCGACCGGGCCCGGACCGCGGAGCCATCGTCCAGCCGCAGGGCGTGGGCTCGCGGCGTGCAGTCGATCCCGACCACCGTCCGGGCGATCGCCACGCTGGCCCCGAACTTCTGGGCCTGGGTGTAGGCCCGCCCGGCGAGGTCCTGGCCGGAGATGCCGGTGGGGAAGCCGAGGTAGTTCTCGATCCTGGAGCTCGAGCCCGCCTGTCCGCCCGGCGCGTTCGTCTCCAGCACGAGCACGTCCAGGCCCTCCGACGCGCCGTACACCGCCGCCGCCAGCCCCGCCGGTCCCGCTCCCACCACCACCAGGTCCCGGACCGCCGCCTGGTCGATGTTCGCGTTGAGGCCGAGGCAACCGGCCACCTCCGAGTTGCTGGGGTTCCGAAGGAGCCGTGTTCCGCGGCAGACCAGGATGGGCACGTCCTCGATCCGCACCGAGAACCGCTCCAGGATCGCCCGCGCGCCGGGGTCCAGGTCGACGTCCATCGAGGCGTAGGGGTGGCCGTTCCGGGTCAGGAACTCCTGGAGCCTGAGGGTGTCGGCCGAGTGGCGCGAGCCGACGAGCACCACGTCGCCGAACCTGCCGGCGATGAGGGCCACGCGCCGCAGGATGAAGGCCCGCAGGAGGACCTCGCCGAGCTCGGGGTCGCGGTCCACCAGGGTGCGGAGCGCGCTGGGAGGAACGGCGAGGGCCTCGCCGTCCTCGAGCATGCGAGCGGTCACCAGGCTCCGGCGCCCCGACAGCATGTTGGTCTCGCCCGTGAACTCGCCGGGCTCGAGGACCACGACCCGGGCCTCGCCGCCCTCGCCCGGGTTGACCAGCTCCAGGGTTCCCCGGAGCAGCACGAAGAAGGGGATGGCCGAGTCTCCCTGCGCGTAGAGCACCTGCCCCCTGGAGAGCATCCGGCGCTCCCCGAGCGAGGCGATGCGGGTGAGCTGCTCGTCGGTCAGCTTCGGGAAGGTCTGCTCGCGTCGCTCGTCCGGCGTGGCCATGGCTCCCCATCTCTAGCCGCACGCCGCCGGGGGCGCCGGGCGCGCCCCCGATCGCGGCCTTCCCGGGTTCCCCGGGTTCCCCGGGAGCCCCGCGAGATCTCAGGAGCGCTGCGGAGACGAGAGCAGCATCATGACCAGC
>JADGQZ010000425.1 GCA_017881345.1 Myxococcaceae bacterium
CGGGGGCCCTGGTGGTCCTGGTGATGACCCTCCGGATGCGGGGCGAGGTCGGCGGTCTGCCGGAACAGGCCTGGTCGCTGCGGGTCACCCAGGTGTATCGCCGTGACAAGCCGGGATGGCGCCTGGTGCACCGGCACGCCGACCCGCTCGTTCACGGCCTCAGCCTGGAGCAGGCGGCGGCGCTGGCCCGGGAATGAGCCGCCTGGAGCTGCGCCATCGAGAAACGCTATGACCCGGGCGGGAGCTGCCCGGGAATGAAGCGAGCGAAGCGGCCGTACGTGATCTGCCACATGATGCCGTCCATCGACGGTCGCATCGTCACCGAGCGCTGGAAGCTCGCGCCCGCGGTCATGGCCGAGTACGACCGGACGGCGTCGACCTTCAAGGCCGATGCCTGGATGATCGGCCGTGTCTCGATGGAGCCGTACGCCGGAAAGGCGTGGGTCCCGGCGCGCAAGGCCGCTCGGCCGATCCCGAGGACGGACTTCATCGCGCGGCACGATGCGCAGTCCTACGCCATCGCGCTCGATCCGTCAGGCAAGCTCGGCTGGCGGTCCGGCTCCATCGACGAGGAGCACGTCATCACGGTGCTCACCAGGAAGGTCCCGGACGCCTATCTGGCGTTTCTCCGGTCGAAGGGAGTGTCGTACCTCTTCGGCGGGGAGAGGGAGCTGGATCTGGAGGTGGTGCTGGAGAAGCTCCGGAGCAAGTTCGGGATCAAGAGGCTGCTCCTCGAGGGCGGCGGGGGCATCAACGGCTCCTTCCTCACGGCGGGCCTCATCGACGAGCTCAGCGTCCTGGTGGTCCCCATCGCGGATGGCTCCATCGGCACACCCTCTCTCTTCGATGCGAAACAGGGGAAGGGACCCACGCGCCATCTCACGCTGCACTCGGTGAAGAAGCGCAGGGGCGGAGTCGTCTGGTTGCGCTACCGGATCGCCTGATCGTCCCGCCTAGAAGGTGGGCCGTACCCGCGCATCCGCCGTCAACTCGAGGAGGTCGAGCTCCTCCTCGAGCACGTGGAACGCATCGTCACCGATCACCTGCCGGGCTCTCAGGTCGGTGAGCGCGTCCCGCTGGGCCGCGACCGCCTTGCGCTGCAGGGTCGCCAGGCTCCCGTCGGCCTGAACCGCGGCTCCGCCCTCCGGAGGTGACTCCTCGATGCGCAGCCGGGCGCGGTACTCGCCGCGAAGAATGTCGGCCGACGGCGACTTCACGCCCTTGTCGTCGAGCGCACGCAGGGCAGCGCGGGACGTCTCGGCGCGGCCGAGGGCGATCTCCCGCTCCACCGTGCCGTCGTCGTGGAGCCCGAGCCACTGCATCAGTGGCCGCAAGGTCAGGCCCTGGAGGACCAGCGTGCTCAGCACGACGCAGAACGCGGAGAAGACGATCACGTCGCGATGGGGGAAGGGTGTGGGTCCGTCGGGCAGGGCGAGCGCCGCGGCGAGCGTGACGATGCCGCGCATCCCGCACCAGGAGGCGAGGAGCCCGCTTCCGATCGTGGGCAGCTGCTGCCCTGGCGACGCCGGCCCTCGTCGCCTGATCCAGCGGACCGCCGCGCCGTAGGTCATCACCCAGCCGATCCGGACGGCGATCACCGTCGCACACACGGCTCCAGCGCACATCACGAACATGCGCCACTCGCCTCCCTGGACCCGGGCCAGGATCCCCCGGAGCTGCAGCCCGATGAGCACGAAGGCGAGCACGTTGAGCACGAGCACCGCGACGTCCCACACCGCATAGGAGGCAATGCGGTGACGCGGGTTCATCCGCCCGCCCACGCGCTGGGCGATGGTCATCGCGTAGGTGACCATGGTGATGATCGCCGACAGCCCGAGACGATCGGCCAGCATCCACACGGCGAAGGTGCTGATGAACTGGAACAGGACGGACACCGGGATGTCGGTCACCCGCGCCGTGAAGCGGATGAAGAGACGCGCCAGGAACCAGCCCAGGACAATCCCGCCTCCGCATGTCAGCAGGAGCCTCGGCAGCACGCTCCAGCCGGAGAAGACCCCGGTCATCGCCGCACCCACCGCCAGGCGGTAGATCAGCAGCGACGTGGCGTCGTTGAACAGGCTCTCGCCCTCGAGGATGACCAGCAGCCGGTGCGGAGGCCGGAGCTTCCGCAGGACTGCCGTCGCTGCTGATGCATCCGGCGGCGCAACGATCGCTCCGAGCGCGAACGCCGCAGCCCAGGTCATTCCGGGGACCGCCGCCCGGGCAATCCATCCCACCGCTGCGACGGTGAGCAGGACCAGGATGACTGCCAGGCCGACCACCGACCAGAGATGCCTGCGCAGGTCTCGAGGAGAGGCGTCGTAGGCAGCATCGAGCAGGGTGGGGGCCACGAACAGCGCCAGGGCGAGCTCCGGATCGAGGGTGACCGTGGGCGCCCCCGGAATCAGCGCGAGGAGGGTTCCGACCAGCGCCAGGAGCGCCGGATACGGGACCCCCAGCCGATCCGACCAGAGGGCGAACACCGCGCCTGCAAACAGGAGGAGGATGACCAGCTCGAAGAGGCCCATGCGCGCCTCTCTAGTTCAACCGCCGGGCGCGCCGGATGGCATCCTGCAGTGTCATCGAGGTCCCCCCGGGTTCGAGCCCCTCCGGACCTGGGCTCCGGGGAAGGGTGGGGACGCGTCCGCCGGCTGAACAGCGGAGGGCCCGGGGGATACGGTCACATCGACCCGCGCGATGTAGCGCGATGAGCGGGTCAGGTCCTGCTCGATCGTCCGGACGAGCGATCTGACGCCCGCGCCGTCGAGGCGGTCCTCGAATTCCACCCGGGCCAGCACCCAGAGCTGGTGCGGACCGAGGAACGTCACCAGCAGCTCGGTCACGCGGCGGACGCCCGGCTGGGTGGCGATGACGTGCAGGACCTGCTCGTGGACGCTCGGAGGGGCGCGGCGCCCGAGCAGGAAGTCACCGTTGCGCCGGGCCAGCTCCAGCGCGACGTACCCGAGGATGAGGCCGATGAGCACGGCCGCGACCGCGTCGGGCACGGCCGAACCGGTGAGTTGCCGGAGGCCGATGCCCAACCCCGCGATCACGTTTCCCACGACCGCCGCGGCGTCCTCGGCGAACACCGCCCGGGCGATTGGATCGGAGCTGAGGTCGACGTACTCGATGAACTCCCGCTTGAAGTCGGTGGCCTCCTGCCGGAGCTGACGGTAGGCGCGCAGGAGGGACACGCTCTCCAGGACCAGTGAGACGCCGAGCACGGCGTAGGTCAGGGTGAAAGCGGTGGCCTTCCCCGGGTGAATCAGCTCCTCGACTCCCTGGTGGATCGAGAGCAGCGCACCGCTGACGAAGACGCCAAGCGCGGCGATCAGCGCCCAGAAGTACGCGGCCCGACCGTGCCCGAGCGGGTGGTCCTCATCCGGCGGCTGTTCGCTCCGCTTCTGCGCGACCAGGAGGATGACCTCGTTCCCGGTGTCGGCCAGGGCGTGAAAGCCCTCGGCGAGCATCGCGCTGGACCCCGAGACGAAGGCGGCGGCGAGCTTTGCCAGCGCGATTCCCAGGTTCGCCGCCAGCGCGACGATCACCGTCCTGACGCTGCCGGCCTGGGCTTCGGGTCGGGGAAGTTGGACTCCGGTCATGTGCCCCCGAGCGATCGGTCCCGGGCCTGGCCTGCGCTCAGCTGTTGATGAACGCGAGCAGGTCGGCGTTGATCCGCGCTGCCTCGGTGGTGGGCATTCCGTGTGGGAACCCGGAGTAGGTCTTCAGGGTCCCGTGCCTGAGCAGCTTCACGGACAGCGGAGCGGAGTCCGCGTAGGGCACGATCTGGTCGTCGTCCCCGTGCATCACCAGCGTCGGGACCTCGATGCTCTGGAGATCCTCGGTGAAGTCGGTCTCCGAGAAGGCCTTGATGCAGTCGAACTGGGCCTTCACTCCCCCCATCATCCCCTGGCGCCACCAGTTGCGCCGGATCTCCTCAGAGACCTTCGCGCCCGCCCGGTTGTATCCGTAGAAGGGGAGCGTGAGCTCCTTGTAGAACTCGGAACGCCGGTAGGCGGTTCCCTCGCGGATGCCGTCGAACACCTCCCGCGGCAGACCGCCGGGATTCCTCTCCGACCTGAGCATCACCGGGGGCACCGCGCTGATCAGCACCGCCTTCGACACTCGGCCCTTGCCGTGGCGAGCGACGTAGCGCGCGACCTCGCCGCCGCCCGTGGAGTGGCCGACGTGGATCGCGTCCTTGAGATCGAGCGCGGCGGCCAGCTCGGCGACGTCCGAGGCGTAGGTGTTCATCTCGTTGCCGGTCGCCGTCTGCGTCGACCGTCCATGGCCTCGACGGTCATGAGCGATCACCCGGAAGCCGCGCTCGAGGAAGAACATCATCTGCCCATCCCAGTCGTCGGCGGAGAGCGGCCAGCCGTGATGGAAGACGATGGGGCGCCCGGTCCCCCAGTCCTTGAAGAAGATCCTCGTCCCGTCCTTCACCTTGATGTGGTCCATCTCGGGTCCTCCGATGCTGCGCGGGCTGGCCGCGGGTGAGGGATCGCTTCTAGGCAGGGTTCAGCGGCGGCATGAACGGGGACGCCGCCGCCGTGTCCACAGTTGGGCGCTGGCGGGGGAGCCCCCTCGTCCCCATTCTCGGGGCCGGAGGAAACGACATGATTCGCCGGCTATCCTCGGGGAAGTATCGGCTCTACTCGAAGAAGAAGGACGCTCGGACCGGGAAGCGGAAGAACCTGGGCACCTTCGGAAGTCGCGCGGCGGCCGAGAAGCACGAGCGCGCCGTGCAGTACTTCAAGCGGCACTGACCGCCCGGGGAGCGAGCAGGGACGCAGGCCTTCCGGAGCCGAGCTCTACAGCTTCGCCGCCAGCTCCCGGGCTGCCTCATCGATCAGCGCCGCAACCGGCCCCGGGGTCGAGACGTAGACGGAGTGGCTGCCGGGGACCTCGACGACCTTCGAGCCGGCACGCTTCGACATCTGCCGCTGCGCAGGCGGCGGAATCATCCGGTCCTCGGTCGCCACCAGGTACCAGCTCGGCTTCTTCCGCCAGGCCGGAGTGCTGATCGCCCCGCTCAGCGCATCCACTCCCCAGGGCACCTGGGAGCTCGCCATGAACGCGGCGGTCTCTGCGTCCACGTCGGCAGCGAATGCCGAATGGAACTTGCCGCTGTCGAGAAACAGGAATCCGTCGCGCGGGGGCAGGATCGGCGGGACCGGCGCTCCGGGCGGCGGATCCTTGATCAGCGACGAGACCGACTCGCCCGCGTCCGGGGCGAAGGCGGCGATGTAGACGAGCCCGGCCACCCTGGGATCGTTCCCCGCCTCGGTGATCACCGCCCCGCCATAGGAGTGGCCGACCAGCAGCACCGGTCCGTCCTGTGCCGCGATGGCGCGCCGGGTGACCGCCACGTCGTCGGCCAGCGAGAGGGTGGGATTCTGCACCACGGTGACGTCGTGGCCCTTCTCCTTCAGGATCTTGAAGACGCCGGCCCAGCCGGAGCCATCGACGAACCCGCCGTGGACCAGGAGGATTCTCGCGGCTCTCGGGTCTCGTGGAGACATGGTCGCTTCCTTTCGTGCGCGCACTGCCCAGCCTCCCTACCGAGGCGCAGGGTTCCGGTTCAACCGATGGAGCCGCCGGCGTTCGCTTTCGAGCAATGATGGTGAGTCAGTCGTCCGTGCGCCGAGGACGCGGCCCGAGCATAGATTGTCAACATGGCCCGCCTTGCCGCGCGCCTGGACGAGAACGCTCCGGGCACCTTCTTCGTCGATGACAGCTGCATCGACTGTGGCGCGTGCCGCGAGATCGCGCCTGGAACGTACGGACGCTCGGACCGCCGCGGTCAGTCGGTGGTGACCGCACAGCCGGACGGTGCCGACGGCGAGCTGCGTGCGCTGATGGCCGTGGTCGCCTGTCCCACGGCGAGCATCGGAACCTCGCCGAAGCGTCCGCTGGATGCCGCCATCGCCGCGTTCCCCGAGAGGCTCGAGGAGAACGTCCACTACTGCGGATGGCACTCCGAGGCGTCCTACGGCGCGGCCTCGTACCTCATCGTCCGCCCCGGCGGGAACGTCCTGGTCGACTCGCCGCGGGCGTCGCGTCCGCTCTTCGAGCGCATCGAGGCGCTCGGTGGCGTCCGCACGATGGTGCTCTCACACCAGGACGACGTCGCCGATCACGCCGCGTTCGCCCGGCGCTTCGGCTGCGAGCGGGTGATGCACGCTGCCGACGCGGGCTCGCTTCCCATCGAGCGGCGCATCGAGGGCCTGGAGCCCGTGGCGCTCGACGAGGAGCTCACCGTCATCCCCGTGCCCGGTCACACCCGCGGCTCCGTCGCGCTCCTGTACCGGGACAGGTTCCTCTTCACCGGCGATCACCTCTGGTGGGACGAGGACGACCACCGTCTCGACATGGGGCGGGGCGTCTGCTGGTACTCCTGGCCCGAGCAGCTCCGCTCGCTGGATCGGCTGCGCGCGTTCCGGTTCCAGTGGGTGCTGCCCGGCCACGGCCAGCGCTTCCGCGCAGAGTCACGCGAGGCGATGCGAGGTGCCGTCGACGAGGTGATCCACCGGCTCTCGAGCGCGCGCCGCTCGGCCGGCTGAACGCCTCAGCGCGGCGCAGTTCTGCCCCGGCTGAAGATCACCCCGGCGAGGCCGCCGAGGACCAGAGCCGCTGCGCCGACCAGCTCCAGGGTGACGTGTTCGCCCAGGAAGAGCACGCCTCCCGCGGCCGCGAGCACCGGGACCGTGAGCTGGACGCTGGCCGCCCGGAGCGCAGTGAGCCCGGTGAGCGCGCGGTACCAGATCACGTAGCCGATGCCCGAGGTGATGGCCCCCGAGGCCACTGCCGCCGCCGCTCCGGTCGCCGAGAGGTGAGGGCGCTCGACCAGCATGCTGACCGCCACCATCACGGCC
>JADGQZ010000426.1 GCA_017881345.1 Myxococcaceae bacterium
AACTGGGGAACTAGGATTCGAACCTAGATAGCCAGATCCAGAATCTGGCGTCCTGCCGTTAGACGATTCCCCAAGACCGCTACTTCTTCGGCGTCTGCTTCTTCTTCGGCGCCTTCGCCGGGACACCCTCCGGCGGGACGACGTACACCCTGACCTCGTCATTGGCCTCGTAGACGTTGAGGCCCTCCCAACCTTTGCCACCCGGGTTGGTGATGTGCACCGCCTTCACCCCCGGCTGGTTGACGATCGACCTGCGGGGGTACGTCGCCGTCGGGTAGACCGTCTTGAAGTACTTCAGCGTCGCTTCCCAGTCCTGCGGCACCCGGTAACGCCGCTCGCCCACCTTCGAGGCCTTGTCCGGCAGCTGCACGCCGTCCACGGTCTCCGCCCGCGTCACGCCGGCCAGGCACAGCACCGCCGTGGCCACCGCCCACGCCCGGCGCGGCTTATAGAAACGCGGTTTTGAGGTGTCAAGACGAGGCACGGGGACCCGAGCAGTCTAGCGCAGCGCCGCGTCGATCCGCGCCAGTGACTCGTCCTTGCCGAGCAGCTCCAGCGTCTCGCCGATCGGCGGGCTGACCGTCGAGCCCGTCACCGCGACCCGGATCGGCTGGGCCACCTTGCCGAGGCCCACCCCCGCCGACTCGGCCAGGGACTTGAGCAGCGGGTCGATGCCCGCGGCCGTCCACGGACTCACCCCGCCGATGGTCTCGCGCCCCCTGCGCAGCATCGCCTTCCCGGCCTCGTCCAGGTGCTTCGCTGCCGCCTTCGGGTCCATCTCCGGACGGGCGAAGAAGGGCCGCGCCAGCTCCGCCATCTCCACCAGCGTCTTGCTCCGCTCGCGCAGCGCGAGGACCACCCGGGGAAGCCGCGGATCGTCGCCCACCGTCACCCCGCGCTCCGCCAGGAACGGCAACAGCCGCCGCGCCACGTCGGCCTCGGGGAGCGTCTTCAGATAGTGCTGGTTGAGCCAGAGCAGCTTCTCGGGGTTCCACACTCCCGAGGTCGAGCCCACGTGGTCGAAGCCGAACCACTGGACCATCTGCTCGCGGGAGATGATCTCGTCGTTCCCGTGGCTCCACCCGAGCCGGACGATGAAGTTGAGCAGCGCCTCGGGGAGGATCCCGTTGCGCTTGTGCAGCATCACGTCCGCTTCCGGGTGACGCCGCTTGCTCAGCTTCTCGCGGTCCGGCCCGAGGATCAGCGGAAGATGGGCGAACGCCGGCGGCTCCCAGCCCAGCGCCCGGTAGACGAGGATCTGCGGGAACGTCGAGTTGATGTGCTCCTGGCCACGGATCACCAGGGTGATCTCCATCGCCTGGTCGTCCACCACCGCGCCGAAGTTGTAGAGCGGGATGCCGTCCGCCCGGAGCATCACGAAGTCGTCCAGGTCGCTGGTCTGCTTCGAGATCTTCCCGATGACCCGGTCCTCGAAGCTGAGGGTCTCGTCCCGGTCGGGCGTCCGGAAGCGCACCACCGCCGTGCGGCCCGGCACCGGCGTGGTCCGGTCGCGGCACGTCCCCTCGTACTTGTAGGGGCGCTTCTGCCGCTCGAAGACCTGGCGGCGCTCCTCCAGCTCCTCCTTGGTGCAGTAGCAGAGGTACGCCTTCTTCTCGGCGATCATCCGGTCCGCCGCCGCGCGGTAGCTGGCCAGCCGCTCGGTCTGGAAGTACGGCGCGTACGGCCCGCCCACGACGGGCCCCTCGTCCCACTCGAGGCCGAGCCAGCGGAGCCCGTCGAGGATGGCCTGGACCGATTCGGCGGTGGACCGCTCCCGGTCGGTGTCCTCGATCCGCAGGACGAACCGCCCGTGGTCGCGCCGGGCCTCGAGCCAGTTGAAGAGGGCGGTACGCGCGCCGCCGATGTGGAGGTAGCCGGTGGGCGACGGGGCAAACCGGACACGGGGGGGTGTGGCCATGACGGAACCGGCGGGATTAACAGTGCCCTCCCCGGGGGTCAACGCGGGTGGCGGCAGCGGTGTGCTACGCGTGGATGGACGTGAGAGTCCTGGCCGTCCTCGCCGCCGCTGCGGCGCTCGTCACCGGCGCCACCGTTCCGTACGTGCGCAGCCGGACCGATCGGAACGCTCCGGACGGCGGTCACTGCCTGGGCTGGCCCGCCGGACCGCTGGAGTTCCGCGAGAACGCCGCCGGCGCCCCCGGAACGGCCGATGCTGGATTTCTGGCAATGGAGAAGTCCCTCGCGACGTGGGCGACACCGATGAGCGCCTGCGGCAACCTCTCGCTGACCATGGGCCCGAGGACCACCACCCGGAGCGCGGGGTTCGACGACCGGAAGGGCGCCACCAACGAGAACGTGCTGCTCTTCCGGACCCGTCTCTGCTCCGGCCTGGTCCCCGCGGACGACGCGTGCATCGCGGCAGGCAGCTGCGCCAACGTGTACGACTGCTGGGATTTCGACCGCGGGACGCTGGCCATCACCACGACCACCTACAACGTGAGGACCGGACGGCTATACGACGCGGATCTGGAGATGAACGCCTTCGCCCACACCTTCACCACCGTGGACGCCCCGCCCTGCACGTCGCTCGGTGAGACTGGCTGCGTGGCCACCGACGTCCAGAACACGGTCACCCACGAGCTCGGCCATGCGCTCGGGCTGGACCACGCCCCGGACTCTCGCTCCACCATGTTCGCCGGGGCGAGCCTGGGAGAGACCTCCAAGCGGGTCCTGGACGACGGAAGCGTCGAGTTCGTCTGCGCCGTGTACCGGGCGGGT
>JADGQZ010000427.1 GCA_017881345.1 Myxococcaceae bacterium
AGCTCGGCGCTTGTCCCGCGAGCGCGCTGGTGGCCGCGAGGGCGGCCGAGACGATGGCTGCTCGCAAGAGCTGAGTTGATGACACCGGATCCCCCCCGGGCAGGTGACCGCGACCCGAACGCTACCCTAGCACCTGCCCGAGCCGCACCTCGTCCGGATACGGAATGAAATCCGCCTGTCTTCCCGCGCGGATCTCCTCCTGGCGCGCGATCCACCACGCCGGGTCGAGCAGCTCGCCGTGCATCTCCAGGAACAGCTCGCGCAGTCGCCCGGGTGGGAACAGAAAACGCAGGAACTCCTCGGGGAACACGTCTCGCGGGCCCACGTGGAACCACGGCTCCGCCGATGCTTCCTCGGCGTCGTCCCGCGCGCTCGGCACCCGCCGGAACGTCACCTCGGTCAGCAGCGAGATCTCGTCGTAGTCGTAGAAGACCACCCGCCCGCGACCGGTGATTCCGAAGTTCTTGAGCAGCAGGTCGCCGGCAAAGATGTTCGCCTGCGCGAGGTCGCGGATCGCCAGCCCGAACTCGCGGACGCCGTGGGCCTGCTGGGCCTGGTCGGCGTGCTGGAGCCACAGGTCCAGCGGCGTCATCCGCCGCTCCACGTAGAGGTGCTTCACGACCAGCCGGTCCCCCTCGCGGTCCACGCTCCGCGCGCATGACCGTTCGAGCTCCTCGAGGACCGCCGGGTCCATCCGCTCGGCGGGGAAGAGCACGTCCGAGTACTCGAGGGCGTCCGGCAGCCGGCCCACACGGTCGTGGTACTTGACCAGCGTGTACTTCGCCCGGACCTCCTCGCGCGTGATGCTCTTCGGCGGGGGAAACTCGTCGCGGATGACCTTGAACACCCACGGGAACGAGGGAAGCGTGAACACCGCCATCACCATCCCGCGCGCTCCGGGGGCGGGGACGAACGCGTCGGTCGAGTGCTTCAGGCTCGCGTGCAGGTCCCGGTAGAAGAGCGTCTTGCCCTGCTTCTGCAGCCCCACCGAGGTGTACAGCTCGGCCTTCGACTTCCCCGGCATCAGCTGGTTCAGGAAGGCGACGAACTCCGACGGCACGTCCATGTCGACGATGAAGTAGGAGCGCGAGAGGCTGAACAGCGCCGCCAGGTGCTCGCCCTTGAGCAGGAGCGCGTCCACGTGCAGCCCGCGTCCAGAGCGCGCGTGGCGCAGGCAGGCCACGAACGGGGTCTGCTGGTTCCCGTTGATGATTCGCCCCACGACGTAGGCCCCCATGTCGCGGAAGAACAGCGACGAGAGCACCTGGACCTGGAAGTTGAGCTGGCGTTCGCGCCGACCCGGCAGGTGCTGACGGAAGGCCAGGAGCACCTTGCGCAGATCGCGGCGCAGATCCTCGAACGGAAGGAACAGCCCGAGGCTCCGGGCGATGGCGGTGAAGGTGGAGAGCAGATTCTTGGCTGTCGGGTACCAGGACCGCCAGGTGACGTCGTCCGCCTCGATGAACTCGGTGGCCACGGCCTGGCGCCAGAAGATGTACTCGTTCCGGTAGTAGGTCCGGTCGAGGACGCGGCAGGCGACCGAGTTGTAGAACGTCTCGGCGCACTCGGGCCGCTTGTGGTCGTAGAGCTGGGCGATGAAGGCCTGCTTCACCTGGGGCCAGAGCGTCTCGTCCGTCCGCGCGTCCGGGTACAGCCGCAGCACCGACGCGACCGATTCGTGAACGCGCTCGTCGTACGTCCCGATGCCGATGCGGCTCAGCTCGTGCGCGCCGGCGCGGTCGCCCCGCTCGAAGCACTGCCTGGCCGCGACGCTGAGCGCCCGGAACTGGGCCCAGCGCTTCTCGAAGCCGTCGAGGATGGTGCGGGCGATCGCCTGCGGAGGGCTCATGGTCAAAAGACGGACCGCGTCATTGTCGCAGGCTTCACCTTCGAATGGCGCATTGCTCGTTCGACGTTAACGTGCCGGGGACCATGGCCTTCCGCGCACCGCTCGCCCTCGTCCCGCTACTCGTCGTCCTCTCCGCCCGGGCTGCCACGCCAGATGCCGGCCCGGAACCCTCCGAGCCCGGCACGACCACGGTTCTCAAGGACGCGCACGGGGCCACCGTCGGCCGGGTCATGCTCACCGACACGCCGCACGGGCTGCTCGTCCGGGGGTCACTGATCGGGGTCCCGCGCGGTACCCACGCCATCCACTTCCACGAGACCGGCAAGTGCGAGCCCCCGTTCAAGACCGCCGGCGGGCATTTCAACCCGGGCCAGAAGTCGCACGGGATGCTGGATCCGGCCGGCCCCCACGCAGGGGACATGCCGAACCTCGTGGTCCCCAAGGACGGCGCGCTGGAGTTCGAGTTCTTCGTCCAGGGCCTGACCCTCGCCCCCGGGCCGACCTCCCTGTTCGACGCGGACGGCACGGCGATCGTCCTGCACGCGAAGGCGGACGACTACCGGAGCCAGCCTGCGGGCGACTCGGGTGACCGCATCGCCTGCGGGGCCGTCACCCGCTGAGCGGGCCGTTGTTCTCGCACCGGCGGCGTGGCAGCGTGGACGCGTGCGCTTCATCGATCGCGAGGAGGTCGCGCGGCGGCTGACCTACCCGGCCGCGATCCGCCTGGTCCGTGAGGCGATGATCGCCCTGTCGCGCGGCGAGACGCTCCAGCTGCTGCGGTCCATCCTCCGGCTCTCGCCCGGCCACGCCGTCGGAACCATGACCGGCGCGCTGGGGGCCGACGCGGCCTTCGGCGTCAAGCTGCTCAGCGTCTTCCAGGAGAACTTCGCCAGGGGCAAGCCGTCGCACCAGGGCCTGGTCGTCCTCTTCGAGCCCGAATCCGGCGCTCCGGTCTGCGCGCTGGACGCCGGGGAGATCACCGCCATCCGGACCGCTGCGGCGACGGCGGTGGCCACCGATGCGCTCGCCCGCCCCGACGCGCATCGCCTGGCGCTCCTCGGCTACGGCGAGCAGGCCTCCACGCACGTGCGTGCGCTCCGCGAGGTCCGGCGCTTCGACGTGATCACCGTCTGGGGGCGCTCGCCGGCGCGGGCCGAGGAGTTCGCCCGGCGCACCGAGCGCGCGCTGGGCGTGCCCGTCCGCGCCTCCAGCTCGGCGCAGGAAGCGGTGGCGGAGGCGGACGTCGTCTGCACCCTCACCGCGGCCTCCGAGCCGGTCCTCCTGGGCAGGTGGCTCCGCCCGGGGACGCACGTCAACCTCGTCGGCTCGAGCTACCTCGGGCCCGTCGAGGTGGACTCCGACCTGATCGTCGCCTCCCGGTTCATCGCCGACAGCCGCGAGGGATGCCTCCGCCAGGGCGCCGAGTTCGTGAAGGCGAAGGAGGCCGGCCTGATCGGCGAGGACCACCTGGTGGCCGAGATCGGCGAGGTGCTCTCCGGGAAGGTCCCCGGTCGCCGCACGGCCGGGGAGCTCACCGTCTACAAGTCGCTGGGCCACATCGTGCAGGACCTGGCGACGGGCTGGGCCCTGTACAGCCAGCCGGGGGAGCTCTCGTAGCGATGGAGCCCGGGCTCTTCGAGGACATCCGCGATGCCTGCGCGCAGCTGCACGCGCGAGGGCTGCTGGCCGCGGCGGACGGCAACGTGAGCGTGCGGCAAGCGGATGGGTCCATCGTCCTCACCCCCGCGGGCGCGAACAAGGCACGGCTCCGGCCCGGGTCGCTGGCGCGGGTCACCCTCGACGGGCGCATCCTCGAGGGGCGGCCCTCGACCGAGCGGGCGATGCACCTCGCCGTCTACCGGGCCTGCCCCGAGGCCCGGGTCATCGTCCATGCGCACCCGCCCACCGCCATCGCCTGGACCCTGGCCCGCCCCGACCTGACCGAGCTGCCGACGGACGCGCTCCCCGAGCTGCTCCTCGCCGCGGGCAGGGTCCCCATCGTCCCCTATGCGCGGCCGGGGACCGAGGAGATGGGCGCCGTCCTCCTGCCGTTCCTGCCCGCGCACCGGCTCTTGCTGCTCTCGCGCCACGGGGCGCTGGCGTGGGGCGAGTCCCTGGAGGAGGCGGTCAACGGGATCGAGCGGGTCGAGCACAGCGCGATCATCCTCAAGGCGGCCGCGGAGCTGGGGGGGACGACGCCGCTGCCCGAGACCGAGCTCCAGGCGCTCCGGGCCCTGAAGGCGCGCATCGGGCCGAGGCTCCAGTGAAGCGCATCGACGGCGTCGCGCTCCGGGCCGAAGGCAAGCGGTTCGAGGTGCTCGATCAGACGCGGCTCCCGGACGTCGAGGTCTGGCTCGACGGGACTGCCCCGGAGGCGATGGTCGGCCACATCCGTCGGCTGTCGGTGCGCGGGGCGCCGCTCATCGGGGTGGCTGCGGCCCTGAGCGTCGCGTCGGCCGCCGAGCGCGGCGACGGCGAGGCCTCGCTCCGCACCTCCATTGCCCGGCTCCGGGAGGCGCGCCCGACGGCGGTGAACCTCGCCTGGGCGATGGACCGGCTCCGCGCCGTGCTCGAGGCCGGGGGCGGCGCAGCGGAGCTCGTCCGCGAGGCGGAGGCCATCCACGACGAGGACGTGGCGGCATGCGACCGCATCGGCGAGCTGGGGGCCGATCTCGTGCAGCGTGGCGAGCAGATCCTGACCCACTGCAACGCCGGCGCCCTGGCCACCGCCGGCATCGGCAGCGCGCTGGGCGTCATCCATCGCGCGCACGCCCGGGGGCTCGACGTCCAGGTGTGGGTCGACGAGACGCGGCCACTGCTCCAGGGAGCGCGGCTCACGGCGTGGGAGCTCGGCCGGCTCGGCGTTCCCTACACGCTGGTGACCGACGGGATGGCCGGGACGCTGTTCCGTGCGGGGAAGGTCACCCGGGTCCTCGTCGGCGCCGACCGGATCGCCCGGAACGGTGACTTCGCGAACAAGATCGGGACCTACACGGTGGCCGTGCTCGCCCGGGCGCACGGCGTCCCGTTTCATCCGGTGGCTCCTTGGTCCACGGTGGACCTGAATTGCCCCTCCGGGGAGGCCATCCCCGTCGAGCAGCGCGCCGCGGACGAGGTGCTCGGGGCGAAGGGCGTTCGCTGGGCGCCGGCCGGTGCCCGGGTCTTCAATCCTGCGTTCGACGTGACGCCGGCCTCGCTGGTGACGTCGCTGGTGACCGAGCGCGGGGTGGTCGAGGGCGCCTGGCTCTCGGCCGGCGGCCTGGCCCGTCTGGCCTGAGGGCGAACCTCAGGCCCGCAGGCCGAAGATGGAGCGCAGCCGGTCGAGGATCCAGTTCGCCTCGCGGACCTCGACCACGTTCCCGCCCGCCTCGGCCACCGCCCGGAGCTGCCCTCGCCGGTGGGCGAGCGCCTCGGAGAGCAGACCCGCCAGCGCCGGCTGCTCGTCGAAGAGCTGGGCGAACGTGGGTCGGTCGAGCTCGAAGAGCACCGCGTCCTCGGCCGCGACCACGGTGGCGGAGCGGGGCTCGCCGGTGAGGAGGGACATCTCGCCGAAGTACTGGCCGCGCCCGAGCCGCGTCACCTCGACCCCGCGGGCGGTGAGGATGGACACGGTCCCCGACGCCACCACGTAGAAGGTCTGACCGGGGGCTCCCTGCTCGATGATCCGCTCGCCGCGACCGAAGCGGCGGGCCACCATCTCGTGCGCCACGCGCTCCCGCTCGCCCGGGCCGAGCAGCCGGAAGATGTCCACTTCGTCGAGCAGGGTGATCCGCTCGCTGACCGGGAACTCCGAGGCCTGCTGCTCCGGGAAACGCAGGTGGACGACCCGCTGCTGGTAGGGGATCTCTATGTTCTCCCGGCGGAGCCGGTACCAGAGCCGGGTGAGGATCTCGTCGCGGACGCCGTGGGCCCGGGCCACGTCCGAGACGTAGAAGCGGAGGCGGTACT
>JADGQZ010000428.1 GCA_017881345.1 Myxococcaceae bacterium
CCCGGGCTGCGGAGTTCCTCCGTGACGGGCTCGCGTTCACCGAGCAGCGCGACCTGGATGGGTACCACTTCTATCTCCTTGGCTGGAGCGCGATGGCCGAGCTCCACGCCGGCCGGCTCGATGCCGCGGTGGCCCGGGCCGAGGCCGTGCTCCGCCGTCCGGGACTGCCCATCCTCTCGCGGGTCATCCCGCTGGCGGTGCTCGGCCGTGTGCGCGCGCGCCGCGGCGAGCCCGAGGTCTGGCCGGTGCTGGACGAGGCACTCGAGCTGGCCGGCCGGATCGGAGAGCTTCAGCGGCTCGGCCCCGTGGCCATCGCCCGTGCCGAGGCGGCGTGGCTCGAAGGGGACGACGCGCGCGTCCTGTCGGAGGTCGCCCGGGCGCTCCCCCGTGCGGTCGAGGTCCGCGATGGGTGGATCGGCGGCGAGCTGCTCGTCCTCGCGAAGCGGGCGGGGAAGACGGTGAAGACCACGGCGTGGGTGGCGCCGCTCTTCCGGTCCGAGCTCCGCGGTCGGCCAGGAGCGGCACGGCGCGCGTGGACCCAGCTTGGCTGCCCGTTCGAGGCCGCGCTGGCGCTCGCCGGCGGAAGCGACGAGGGGGATCTCCGTGCCGCGTTCGAGTCGCTCGAGCAGCTCGGGATGCGTGCGGCCGCGGCACGGGTGGCTGCCCGGCTCCGCGCGCGTGGCGTGCGCAAGGTCCCCCGTGGGCCGCGGGCGAGCACCCGGACCCACCCGGCCGGGCTGACCGCGCGGGAGGTGGAGGTCCTCGTGCTGCTCAGAGAGGGGCTCAGGAACGCCGAGATCGGCAAGCGCCTCTTCATCTCCGCGAAGACGGTGGACCACCACGTCTCGGCGATCCTCGAGAAGCTGAATGTCCGGAGCCGGGCCCACGCTGCCCGGTGGCGTCCTCCGGAGCCTCAACGCGCAGCCGAGACGCGTTCCCAGACCAGCCGGCGTTCGTGATCCTCTCCCATCTCGTGACTCTTCGCTGCGAGGGTGAGCCGGTTCCCTTGAAGCTCGAGACGACGAACTCCGTCCTCGCCTCTCTCGCCCGGGTACAGCGACTGCCGGATGTGATGGGTCACCGTCGCGCCCGACGGAGCGACCGTCCAGGTGCCCACCAGCCCATCGCCCACCGAGCGAGAGGGCTGCCCGACGACGGTCGCTGCGCAAAGAGAAAGAATCAAGACCCACGCTCGCATGCCGATCTCCTGAAGCCGTCGCGCCCGGACGCACCTCGAGCCTAGTTGCCTCCGCTGTGCTCCTGGCGGAGGCGCAACCGGGCTACGGGGCCGCTCCGTCTCCGCACAAGCTCGGGCGTGGAGTGGATCGAGCTGGAGCGGAATCCATCCTCGCCGGATCTGCGGCTGTGGCGCTTGCGAGCGCGGCATCCCGGGTTCACTGTCGGCTGGCCCGGCGCTGGCGCAGTGCCGGCGTCGGCGTTGCAAGGAGGAAGTCATGCCGACCTACGTGACGCTGATGCGCTTCACCGATCAGGGCATTCGCAACATCAAGGAAGGACCCGCCCGCCTGGAGGCAGCGAAGAAGGCCTTCCAGTCGGCGGGCGCGGAGATCAAGTCCTACTACCTCGGCCTCGGGCACTACGACGCGGTCGCAGTGATCGAGGGGCCGAGCGACGAGGTCGCCGCTCGAATGGCGCTGGCCATCGGTGCGCAGGGAAACGTGCGGACCGAGACCATGCGTGTGTTCAACGAGTCCGAGTACCGGAAGCTCATCTCCGGGCTCCCGTGAGCCACCAGACGAGGGGCGGTGCGGCGCTGGCCGCCCCTCGGTGGTTCCGGGGTATACCTACCGCTGCATGGCGAACGACGACGAACTGCGGGCGGAGCTCGAGAGGCTGAAGGCCGAGAACGAGGCGCTCCGGAACAAGCGCTCCGGGCCGGTCTCGATGAAGGTCAGCGAGAAGGGCGGGCTCTCCGTCTACGGGCTCGGCCGCTTCCCGGTGACGCTCTACCAGGAGCAGTGGACGAAGCTGCTCGACATGGCCGAGGAGATCCGCACCTTCATCCGCGAGCACCAGGGCCAGCTGAAGAAGCGCGACTGACTCAGCGCGCGAGCCACGACTCGTAGGCCTTGAAATCATAGGGCCGCCCGAGGAAGTCCGAGACCAGATCCGCCGCCGGCTTCCCGCCACCGGGCTCGAGCACCCGCTGGCGGTAGCGCGCCGCGGTCTCCGGATCGAACACGCCTTTCCTGGAGAAGGGCGTGAAGAGGTCCTTGGCGATCACGAGCGACCACATGTACGTGTAGTACACGGCGCTGTAGCCGTTGAGGTGCCCGAACGAGGCCTGAAGGTACGTGCCCTTCACGTAGGGGAACGTCCAGTACCTGGCCATGCCCTCGGCGACGACCGCGGTCGTGTCGAGTCCGCGCGCCTCGCGGTCGTGCAGGTGAAGGCTGGTCGCGGCGAGGAACATCTGGCGCCGCACGTCGAGGCCCTTGCCGAACTCCTCCGCCGCACGGAGCTGCTGCACCATCGTGGCCGGGATGGGCTCGCCGGTCTTCACCTGCCTGGCGAAGCTCTGGAGCACGCCCGGGTCGCGGACCCACTCCTCCAGCATCTGCGACGGCGCCTCGACGAAGTCCTGCTCGGTGCGGACGCCGGAGTTCGCCGCCCAGCGGGTGTTTCCGCCGAGCACGTGGTGCACCAGGTGGCCAAACTCGTGGAACAGCGTCCTGACGTCGTCGTACTCCATCAGGCCGCCTGGCCTGGGAAAGTTGCAGAGCAGCGCACCCTCCGGCAGGCGGTGTCCGGCCTGACCGGAGACGACGGTGAACTGCGCGGCATGCTTGAACTTGCCGTCCCGCGGGTGGAGGTCCAGGTAGATGCGGCCCAGCGTTCTGCCTGCCCGGGTGCCGAACGACGGCCCGGCGATGACGTCGAACACCCGCACGTCGGTGTGCCAGACGGTGGCCTTGTCCACCGGTCGGTACGTGAGGTCGAAGAGCTTCCCGGTGACGTCGAGCACGCCCTGGAAGACGCGGCCCGCCTCGAAGTAGGGCCGGGCCTCCTGCGCGTCGAAGTGGTAGCGCTCGGCCTTCACTCGCTCGCCGTAGTAGACGACGTCCCACGGCTCGAGCGCCTTCGCCCCGGGCACGTCCTTTCGCTTCCGGGCGAGGAGCTCCTTCTTCTCCCGCGCCGCCCGGTCGCCCGAGGCGGCGGTGATGCGCTCGATGAAGTCGGAGGCGTTCTTGTCCGACCGCACCATCTTGTTCTCGGTCACGTAATCCGCCCAGTTCGGGTAACCGAGCGTCCGGGCCAGCTCCTCGCGCTTGAGCAGCATCCGGTCGAGGACCGCGATGTTGGCCGGTGCGGCGCGGGTCATGAACGCCCGCCAGAGCGCCTCGCGGGTGTTCGCACTGCGGGCGTAGCTCCGGACCGGGAAGTAGTCCGGGTAGTCGGTGGTGAGGACGATCTTCCCGTCCGCACCCGGTGGGTGCGCGGCGATGAAGTCGGCCGGCAACCCTGCCAGGTCCGCGGGAGCGAAGGAGACCGAGCGCGTCCCGGCCGGGATGTTGCGGTCGAACTCCTGGCCGATGCCCACCAGCTCGTCGTTCAGCGCTCGGACCTTCGCCCGTGTGGCGTCATCCCGATCCACGCCCGCCCGCCGGAACTCCCGGAGGTCCCGCGTCATCCACCACCGGGTCGCCTCGTCCTGGCCGGAGAGGTCGAGAGTGGAGAGCACCTCGTAGAGCGCGCGGTCCTGGTTGATGATGGTGACCAGTGACTGGATCTTCCGGTCGCACTCCTCGGCCGCGGACCGCATGGCCGGGTCGGGGCTGCCCTGGCGTGCGAGCTCGGCCTGCGCATCCAGGTCGTTGATGGCGGCGAGCGCGTCGTCGTAGCCCGTGAGGGTGGCCACGGTGTCGCGGGGCGGCTTGCTCGCCTTGACTGCCTCGATCCCTGCCCGGGCCCGGGACATCGCGTCCTGGCAGGCGGCGCTGAACGCGGCTGGTGGTCCCGAGATGCGGGCGGCGGCGGTGCCCACCGGCTCGTCGAGGGGGGGTGGCGCCTTCGACGCACCACCAGCCGCCGGCGCGGGCGCCTGGGTGGGGGCCGCGAGCGGAGCGCCGGCCAGGGCGAGGAGGGGGAGGGCGAGCAGGTAGGAGTGGCGCATCGGGAAGGGCCCGGGAAGGACGACCATGGCGCGAGGTCGAAGCGAGCCGCGCACGCTTGCACGGCGTGCCGCGAACGGTGAGCGCGATGCAGCGAGCCGCGCGGGTGGGGGAGGGTGCTCGCGCCCTAGCTGGGGTCGCAGACGCTCAGCGCCCAGACCGGGAACAGGCGAAGGTAGATGTCGTAGTGGATGGCGCACGTCCGGTTGAAGACGCCGGTGATGGGCTGATCCGGCCAGCGGCCATCGTCGCCCTGCTGCGCGCGCAACCAGGCCACGCCCCGCCGCACCGCGTCCGAGCTCCCGTGTCCGCACGCCGCGAGCGAGAGCAGGGCCCACGAGGTCTGCACCGCGTGGCCGAGCACCCCGTCCACCCAGCGCCGCTCCCGGTTGGACTCGAGCGTCTCGCTCCAGCTCCCGTCGGGCCGCTGATGCGCCTGGAGATAGTCGGCCGCTCGCCGCAGAGCCGGGTCGTCGGTGCGGGCGCCGGCGGCGACGAGGCCGGCGGTGCCGAACCAGGTGCCGTAGCTGAAGCACACACCCCAGCTGCCTTCCCATGAGCCGTCGGCGCGCTGCACCCGGCGGATGAACTGTTCACCGCGGCGGATGGGCGCGCGCAGCCATGCTGCATCCTCCGGGGCGAAGGCGCTCCATGCCGCCAGAGCCTGCACGCAGGCCGACGTGCACTCGACGTACGAGACGTCGACCATGATGGTGGAGAACACGTCCGAGGGGTTCAACGCCTCGAGCCACTTCGGCCCGCGCTGCAGCTCGTAGGTCGCCCAGCCCCCATCGTCGTTCTGGAGTGAGAGGATCTCCTCCACTGCCTCGCGCAGCCTCTCCCGAGGCACCTGGTTCAACCCGGCACGCTCGAGCAGCAGCGAGGCCTTGAGCCCCTCGGCGGTGCAGTCGCTGATGGGCCATCCGTGGGCGCGGGTGGAGAAGGGCCACCCGCCGCGGCTCCGGTGCCGGAAGCCCTTCGCCATCTCGGGCACGTCCTCGAGCACCTGGTTGGACTCGATGAAGTGCGCCGCCTGCTCCAGCGTGGCGCGCATCCGCTCGGTCTGTCCGGTGGCGAGGATGCCCTGGACGGCGAAGGCGGTGTCCCAGAGCTCGGAGGAGTTGTACCCCTGCATCTTGAGGCCGTCTGGCGCGCGCCACAGGTAGTCCGGCAGCCGCGCGAGGTGCGCCTCGACCTCGGGGCCGCCCGGGCGTGCCAGGTGCCACACCACCGTGTTCAGCACCTTGTTGATCGGCCCGATGCAGATGTGGTTCGTCGCTGCGTCCTCGCGGCGGATCTGATCGAGCACCACCTCCAGCGCCCGCTCGCGCGCACCCGCCGGCGCCAGCCGCTCCCAGAGCGCGAGCGCGCCGTTCGCCGCGCGGAGGTAGCCGGTCCGCGGCCTGTACGCGTCGGTCGCGGCCACCCGCTCCCGCGCCCCCGGCCAGTCCACCGTCTCGTAGGGCTGGGCGTAGATCTCCCGGCGAATGGACGCGAGCAGCGGCGTCTCCTTCGCGCGCACCCGCCGGGCGTAGAGCCAGCTCATCGGCAGGTACACCATCCGGCAGTGGCACCAGAGCTTCGATGGGTGGAGGGGCAGTGACTCGGGCAGGAGCCACAGCTCGGGCGGTACCGGTGCCAGCCCCCGGTACTCGTAGAGGCCGAGCATCGCCAGGATGAACTTGCCCCACGAGCCGCTGGACAGCGGCCCGCCGTGGGGGAGGAACCAGGCCCGGGCGCGCTGCAGCTGAGGGTCCTCGGCCGGGACCCCGAGCAGCCGCAGCGTGACGTAGACCAGCACCGAGGTGAACACGTGACTGTGCGACTCGACGTCGAGTCCCCAGCCGCCGTCCGCGTTCTGGTGCCC
>JADGQZ010000429.1 GCA_017881345.1 Myxococcaceae bacterium
CCCGCTCGGGTTCCAGGGGCACGCGCTCGGGCCCAGCATCGACATGCGGTCCGCGGCGCGGAAGGAGCCTGCGCGGCCGCTTCGCCCGGGCTCGTATCTCTCGGTGGAGCTGAACACCCGGACGCCGGTGCCCGAGTGGGGCGGCCAGTCGGTGTTCATGATGGAGGAGGACCCGGCCCACCTCGAGGCCGACGGATACCACTTCTTCGCCGAGCGGCAGGAGCAGCTCTTCCTCGTGCGCTGACCGATCAGCCCCCGGGTTCAGCGCGTCCCGTCGTCGCAGCGGTAGGCCTGGCCCGAGGCCCGGGCGGTGTTGCTCCAGGCGACCATCGCCGGCGTCCAGGCGCGATCGACCACGAGGTGCGTGGCTCCACGCTGGGTGGCGCGCCGCTGCAGCTCGCCCACCGCCGAGGAGAGCAGGGCGTCCTCGGGCATGAGCACCTCGCTGTACGTCCTGAAGGCCATCGCGCCGAGCGACGTGCAGTGAGCCGCGGGTGGCTCGGCCACCACGAGGCTGCCCTGTCGTGCGGCGGACCCGGAACCGGTGGCGCAGCCGACGAGGGCTAGCAAGAGCGATGGAGCGAGGACAGCGCGCATGGTGCCTGCAGCCTGGCAGTCCCCGTCCGCCGTGCACAACCGACGCCGGGAATGGTCGCCCGCTCGCCGCGAACGGACGGCGCGGGCGAGCCGGGGATGTCAGCTGGATGCTCGGCCCAGCACCACGTGCGTGGCCGCCTCGGAGGCGACGTGCTCGGTGCAGCGGAACCCGAGCGCGACCAGATCCATGTCGCCGAGGAGGTGCTCGCCCCGTCCGAGGAGAACCGGGGAGATGGCGAGCTGGAGGGAGTCCACCATCCCGGCACGGAGGAACTGCCGGATGGTGGAGACGCCGCCTCCGAGCCGGATGTCCTGACCACGCGCTGCGTCCCGGGCGCGCGCAAGGGCCTCGTGGATCCCACCGGTGACGAAGTGGAACGTGGTGCCGCCCTTCATCTCGATCGACGCCCGGGGGTGGTGGGTCAGCACGAAGACGGGAACGTGGTAGGGCGGCGTGTCGCCCCACCAGCCCTTCCAGACGTCATCCGGCCAGGGCCCCCGGATGGGCCCGAACATGTTCCGGCCGAGGATCCACGCTCCGATGCCCTCGAATCCCCGGGCGGCGAAGGTCTCGTCGATTCCGGTCGTTCCCTCGCCGCTTCCGAACATCCGCTGGAAGGTGCGCGTGGGCCACGCCCAGCCGTGGAGCGCTTCGCCGCCCACGCCGAGTGGGTGTGCGAGGTCCTGATCCGGACCGGCGCCGAAGCCGTCGATGGAGATGCTGAAGCCGCTGACGCGCAACCGAGACATGTCGCTCCTCCCAGGGACCGGGTCGAGGGGTGGAGCCCCTCTGACGGACGAACCGGCGAGGAATCATCGCCGGTTCGTGCGCGTCAGGAGCGGAACGATGGCTCAGCGCCGGGCGAAGCCGCCCGCGTGGCCGACGCCGGAGTTGCCGACGCGCGCTCCGCCGAAGCCGCCGGACCGGGGCGCGGGCGCAGACCGGGCGAAGTTACCGGAGGGCGCAGGACGGGCGAAGCCACCGGGATGGACCGGGGCGACGTACCCGCCGGGCCGAGCGCTCGGACCGGGATGGATCGGAGCGACGTACCCGCCGGGCCGAGCGAAGCCACCGGGACGGGGGGCGGGGACCACGGGGTGCGGTGCGGCGTAGGCCACGGGCGGACGAGACCACCCGCCATAGCCGCGACCGGCCCAGACCGGCGCGGCGCCGTGGAACCCGTACCAGCGCCCGTAGCCGTGGCCGTACCAGCCATAGCGAGCAAACCCATAGACACCGAAGTAGGGCCGCGGCCCGACGCCCCAGACCCAGGGCGCGACCACCCAGCGCCAGCCGACCGACGGCCAGTACACGTACATGTCCGGGTACGCTTCACCCGCGGGGAGATAGGTGTACGCGGCGCCGTAGGGCATCCACACCCATCCGTACTGGCTGGTGTAGACCCACTGTCCGGGCGCCGACGGGCCGGCGACCGTCGCCGGAGGCGCGACGGGGGCGGGCGCGGAGTACTGGTCAGGCGCTGCCGAGTAGGTCTGCGGCGGCTCCGGGTACTGCGGTGGGGGAGGCGTGTCCTGCGGCGGCGGGGCGCTGTCCTGCGTGACGCCCGGCGGCAAGTACTGTGGGGCAGGGGGGGTCGTCTGAGGCTGCACCTGTGCGCTGGCCAGGGCAGGTCCGAGCAGAAGCACCGCGGCGAGAAGGGTCTTCATTGGTTGCGTCCTCAAGGATTTCGACGCGCCACCGCTGCCGGTATTCCAATTGCCTCGGAGGTCCGGGGTCGACAGTGCAACCGCCTGACAACCCGGACGCCTGGCACCGGCGCGCTGCCCGTCGGCTCACGCTCCGCAGAACCGGCGGCCGAGCTCGCGGTAGAGCTCGGTGGTCTCCTCGATGCAGCGGACCTCGGCGTACTCGTCGGTCTGATGCGCCTGGACCAGCTCGCCGGGCCCGAGGATGACCGTGGGGATTCCACCGAAGGCCGGGGTGAGGATGCTCGCGTCGGTGAAATAGGGCGCGCTCGCGGCCGCCGGCCGCCGTCCCTGCCGCCGCTCCACCAGCTCGAACACCGTCCGGATGAAGGGGTCGTTCTCGTCGGTGCGCACCCCCGGCACGTCCACCAGCGGCGCGAGCTCCACGTCCGGGCCGAGCGCCCTCCCCACCTCGTCGCGCACCTGTGCATGCCGCTGGGCCGGGATCGTGCGGATGTCGATGCCGATGACGGCCTGGTCGGGAACCGAGTTCACGTTGAGCCCGCCGCGGATGGTGCCGACGTTCAGCGTCGGTCGCCCGAGCAGCGAGTCCGGGGGGACATCGAAGCGGAGTCCCTCCAGAGCGGTCACCACCCGGGCAGCGCGGTAGATGGCGTTCACCCCTCGCTCGGGCATGGATCCGTGCGCGGTCACTCCACGTGTCCGCGCCTCCAGCCACAGCGCGCCCTTGTGGCCCACCAGCGGCAAGCCGCCGGTCGGCTCGCCCACCACCATCGCCCCGGCCTTGCCGAGGGTGCCCGCGGTCCGGGCGAGGTGGGCGGCGCCCTCGCAGCCGGTCTCCTCGCCGGCGACGAAGACCAGGGTCAGCCCGGCGGTGCGCAAGCTGCCAGCCCGGACGAGGTCCAGCGCGGCGCAGGCCATGGCCGCGATGCCGCTCTTCATGTCGCTCGAGCCCCGGCCGTAGAGGCGGCCGGCGTCCGTCTCTCCGGCAAACGGGTCGTGCTTCCAGGGCGCGGCGCCGAGCGGGACCGTGTCCAGATGACCGGCGAAGCACAGCGGTGCCCCGGTCATCTCGGCCGAGAAGGCCACCAGGCTCGCGCGGCCCGGGGCGAACTCGTGGAGGCGCACCCGGAATCCGCCCTCCTCGAGCAACTCCGCGAGGAACCGGGCGCAGTCCAGCTCGGGGCTGGTGGGGTTCACCGTGTCGAATCGGACCAGCTGCTGGGTCAAGGACACCGGATCGACGCTCGCGCTCATCGCCTCACCTCCGTACCACCCGCTCCGAAGTAAGCCGCGTGCATCAGCGGATCGGCGCGCAGCGCGGCGGCGGTCCCCTCGGTGACCACCCGTCCCTTGGCCAGCACGTACCCGCGCGTGGCGATCCCCAGGGTCTGGTGCACGTTCTGCTCCACCAGGAAGATGGTCACTCCCGCCTCGTGGATCCGCTGCAGGACGGCGAACGTCTCCTGGACCAGGCGGGGAGACAGCCCGAGCGACGGCTCGTCCACCAGGAGGAGACGGGGCGCGGACATCAGCCCACGCCCGATGGACACCATGGCCTGCTCGCCGCCCGACATGGTGCCCGCGAGCTGCGAGCGTCGCTCGGTCAGCTGCGGAAAGGTCGCGAAGACCCGTTCGAGCCGTCCGGCGACGACCTCGGCCCGGCGCTCGTCGTGCGCCGCCACCAGGAGGTTCTCCAGCACGGTCAGACGAGGGAAGACCCGGCGACCCTCCGGGATGCATCCGATGCCGAGCCGGACGATGCGGTGAGTCGGCATCCGGGAGAGCTCGTTCTCGCGGAACACGATCCGGCCGCTCCGGGGCGGAGTCAGGCCGAGGATCGACCGGATGAGGGTGGTCTTTCCCGATCCGTTCGAGCCGAGGAGACAGGTGATCGACCCCGGCTCGATCCGGAGCGACACGTCCTGCAGCACGTCCGCCCGGTCATAGGCGGTGAACACCTGCTCGACGACCAGTGCCTCGTCCATCCCGGTCATGTCAGCCCCAGGTACGCCCGTCTGACCTCGGCATCCGCGGCCACCTCCGCGAACGTCCCCTCGCAGAGCTTCTTTCCGTAGTTGAGCACCACGCAGCGATCGGTGACGCGCTCGATGACCGACATCTCATGCTCGATGAGCACGATGGTCAGGTCGCCGAAGCGACGGCGGACCTCGAGGAGGTCGTCCATCAGACGTGCGGTCTCGTCGGCAGTCATCCCCGCCGAAGGCTCGTCGAGGAGCAGCAGCCGCGGGCGGCTCATGAGCGCGCGGCAGATCTCCACCCGTCGGCGGTCGATCATCGCGATCCCGGTCACCGGCTCGAAGAGGCGCCGCGCCAGGGGCGGGTCGAAGATCTCCAGCAGCTCACGTGCGGCAGCGGCCGTGGCGTCCGCCTGCTGCCCGAGCGCACGACGGCGGAGAAGGTTGAACCAGGGACCATGCTCGAGGCGCTGGTGCGCTCCGATCGCCAGGTTGTCGAAGATGGAGAGCTCGAGGCACAGCCGGGAACGCTGGAAGGTGCGGGTGATGCCTGCGCGGTAGATGGCCTGTGGCGTCGCCCGGGCGAGCGGCCCACCGGCGAACGAGATCTCCCCCCGGGTGGGAGGGAAGAGGCCGGTGAGCACGTTGAAGAAGGTGGTCTTTCCCGAGCCGTTGGGGCCGATGAGCCCGAGCAGCTCCCCGCGCCGGACGTCCAGGTCCAGCCCGGCGAGGGCCACCACACCGCCGAACTGTCGGGTGAGTCCGCGGCAGGCGAGCAGTGGCTCCGGAGCGCTCACGTGGCCACGCTCCCGAACGGGCGGCGGGCGTTCCGGCGGATGAGCCCCGCTGGCCGGAGCACGAGGACCAGCACCACCAGCACCGAGAACAGGAGATATCGGTACTCCTGGATTGGCTGCAGCTTCTCCGGGAGCCAGACGACGATCAGCGCGGCGACCGCCAGGCCCGTGAGGTTGCCGAGTCCGCCGAGCAGGAGGATCGACACCAGGACCAGCGATTCCTGGAAGGTGAAGTTGTTCGGCGCGATGAACCCCACCATCATCGCCGACAGTCCGCCGGCCACGCCGATGATCGCGTTGCCCAGGGTGAAGGCGGCGATCTTCCAGCGCCCGATCGAGATCCCGAAGCAGGCGGCGGCCGTCTCGTCGAGCCGGACGGCATCCAGCGCCACCCCCAGCCACGAGCGCTCCACCCCGCGGACGAGCAGGACCGCGACCAGCGCCAGGGCGATGGCCGCGAGGCAGTAGAAGGCGTAACCCGAGAAGTCCAGGCCGAGGAGGCGACGGTCGTCGTTGAAGCTCCACCCGAAGATCCGGAGCCCGCCGAGCTTGAGCCCCTGCGGGCCGCCGAGCGTGTCGTTCACCTCGAGGAAGGTGCGGAAGAGAAGTCCGAAGGCGATGGTGATCAGCGCAGCGTAGTGGCCCCGGGTCCGGAGCAAGGGCAGCAGGAGCAGCGAGCCCACCCCGGCGGCGACGGCGCCGCTGGCGAGCAGGACCAGGGGATGCGGGAGCGCTCCACGGGCGAGCACCGCGGCGGTGTAGCCCCCCACCCCGAAGAAGGCTGCGCCGGCGAAGTTGGGAACGCCGGCATCGGCGAGCTGCACGTGCAGCCCCAGGCAGGCCACCAGGATCAGGAGCGCTCGCGCCATGAGCAGTAGCAGGAACGGGTCGTCGTGGAACACGGCGACGAGCGCCACCGCGACCACGCCGAGGGCAATGAGCAGCGCCCGTGGACCGGCGGCCCGGACCAGCCGCGGGAGCATGCCGCTGCGCAGACCGCCCGCGACCGCGATCACCCCACCCCCGAGGACGAGCGCCACCGCCTTCTCCGACTCGGCGGCGAGGAAGCCGTAGAGCAGGAGCCCCGTCACCGCGGCGATGCCCGCTCCAGACAGTGCCGCTCGTGCCCCGGGCCGCAGCGTCATACCCGCTCGCCCAGCTTCTCCCCGATGAGGCCGGTGGGCTTCCAGGTCATCAGCAGGATGACCACCGTGAAGGCGAACACGTCCTTGTACGCGGAGGCGAAGGGGAGGGCCACGGCGCCCAGCGTCTGCAGCCCGGCGAACAGGAATCCGCCAAGGACGGCGCCCTCGAAGCTGCCGAGCCCGCCCAGCACCGCGGCGCTGAAGCCGATCACGCCGAGGAGCAGCCCGGAGCCGAAGTTGATCTCGTTGTAGTACAGGCCGTTCATCACCCCGGCGAATGCCGCGAGCGCCGAGCCGATGGCAAAGGTGAGGAGCACCACCCGCCGGAAATCGATCCCCATGGTGCGAGCGGTCTCCTCGTCCTGGGCCACGGCGCGGATGGCGAGGCCCAGCCGGGTCCTCCGCAGCACGAGGGACAGCCCGAGCACCAGCAGCACGCCGGCGACGAGCATCAGGAGATTATCCACCCGGAGGTTGAACCGGCCCATGGACCACGAGCCCGTGGGGAGGAGCGCCGGGAACCGCTGGGGCTGCGAGCCTCCCGGGTAGAAGAGTCGGATGCACTCCCGGAGCGCCGTGCCGCCCATCAGCGTCGCGAGCAAGGTGTTCAGGGCCGGGGCCCCGCGGAGGGGGAGGACCAGCGTGCGGCCGAGCACCGCGCCGAGCAGCGCCATGGATACGGTCGCCGCGAGCACCACGACGATCAGCTGGGGCAGCGCAGCGTCCACTCCCACCCCGACCAGCGCCGCGTAGCTGGCGAGACCGACGAACGCCCCGGCGGTGAGCACGTCACCGTGGGCGAACTGAACCACGTCGAGGACGCCGAAGAAGAGCGTGAATCCCAGCGCGACCAGGGCGTACATCAGCCCGAGCATCACGCCGTTCATCACGTACTGCGCGAGGAGATCCACGGCCGGTCCCCCTGGCCAGGGCCGCTCAGCGCCCCTTCAGCTTGCG
>JADGQZ010000430.1 GCA_017881345.1 Myxococcaceae bacterium
CAACGTGCGGTTCGTTCAGGGGAACGCGGAGAAGGTGCCCCGGGGGCTGGTGAAGGAAGGCCGTCGCTTCGACCTCCTCCTCGCCGATCCGCCCCGGACCGGTGCGCCCGAGCTCGCGTCGGCGGCCCGGGCGCTCGGCGTCCGCCGCCTCGTCTACGTGGCCTGTGATGCGGGAGCGCTCGCCGGCGACTCGGCTCGACTGGTGGCTGGAGGCTTCCGGCTCCGGGAGCTCCAGCTCATCGACATGTTCCCCGGAACGCACCACTCCGAGACGGTGGCCGCCTTCGAGCGCGTGGCCTCAGAACCAGAGCCAGTGACGTAGCGAGCGCCAGAACCGGTCGCCGAAGTGCCGCGTCAGCACCCCCATGGCGAACGCACCGATTCCGATCCCGATCGCGAGACCTCGGGGAGACACCGTCGAGAACTGGCCGACGGTTGCGCCGCCGACGACGGCTCCGAGCAACGCTCCACACCCCAACCGCACCCGGAGCTCACCGGGCGTGGGGGAAATCCCTTCGTTCGGAAGCGCCAGGCGTGCTCCTCGCGTCAGTTCAGCTGGACGAAACGGGCGCCGTCGAACTTGAGGACCGCGGTCGCCTTGCTCGGCATCGGGACGTCCATGAACACCGTGCTGCCCTGCGTCCGGAACCTGGCCTGGTTCGCGATGAGCTGGTGGCCGCCGCGCCCCTCCAGCGCGAACCACAGGCGGTCTCCGTCGGTGGCGAGCGCCACGAATCGGGTGGTCACCTTCGTCCGCTCGTCCGGGACGCTCTCGAAGCGGACCAGGGCCAGCGCGGCCCCAGGGGCTAGCGCCCGGTCCGCCATCGTCATCGGCGCGACGACTGGGTCTGCCGACAGGAACGTGCCGAGCACGCACCAGCCGCCCTCGACGCGTCGAAGCGCCCAGAGAACATGCGCGTTTCCAGCGCCGCTCCTGAGCGCCCAGTCCACCTGCTTCCCCCCGAGTTCGGACGTCCAGACGACCTTCGCCGGATTGCCCTCGAGTGGGGCGAGCACGTCGAGCGAGCGGAGCCCCACGCCCGGACCGGGAGTCACGGGGTTTCCGAGTCGATCCGACAGCGTGCCGATACCCTCGCAGGCGGGTGCGGGTGGCACTGCCGTTGGGCCGACCAGCTCGTGGCGCGTTGCCGGATCGGAAGCGGCGGGCGCCGGTGGCCCTGCGCTGGCACAGGCCACGAGGCACGGCAGAACAGCGGCCAACCATCCCCCCGGGGGTCGTCGCATGGGCCCGAGCGTGGCCCAGGCGTCTGGTCCGCGCAACGTGGAAGAGCGAGGGCTCGACGACCGGCGGGGGTGACGAGGAAAACTCCCGCAATCTCTGATTATCTCCGCTCGAGTCCATGGAAGCCCGGATCGTCGAGTTCGCCGAGGTGCTTCGCCAGAACGGCGTCCGCGTCGCGACGTCCGAGCTGCTCGATGCGACCCGCGCCGCGACGCTCGTCGACCTCGCCGATCGGGAGGCGTTCCGCTCCGTCCTGCGGACGACGATGGTGAAGCGCTCGGCGGACCGCGGGCCGTTCGACCGGGCGTTCGACGTCTTCTTCTCCGGGGCGGCCTCGCTCCTCGAGGGCGTCGAGCAGTCGATCCTCGACGAGCTGGCCGCGACCGGTGCGCTGGAGGGCGACGAGCGGACGATGACCCTCGCCACCCTCAACCGGCTCCTCGGCGAGATGTCGCCGCTCACCCAGGCGGCCGTCCGCGGCGACCGGTCGCGGCTCGCCCAGCTCTTCCGCGGCGCGACGCTCCAGCTCGATTTCTCCCGGCTCCAGAGCCCCCTCCAGGCCGGCTTCTACGCCCGCCGCCTCCTCGCCGGTGCGGGGGGGGACGGCCTGCGGACGGACATCGGTGCCATCGAGGCCGAGCTGCAGCGCCGGGGACTCTCGGCCGAGGGATTCGAGTGGGTGAGCCGCCGGCTCTCGGACCTGTTCCGCGGTCTCGAGGCCGACGCCCGCCGCGAGGTCGAGCGCCAGGCCCGTGCCCGGCTCCGCAGCACCTCGGGCGCGCTGGCCGAGCGCAGCTTCCAGAGCCTCAGCCGCGCCGAGCTGACCCAGATGCAGCACAGTGTCCGCCGGCTCGCCGAGCGGCTGAAGACCCGGCTCGTCCGACGCGAGCGCAGCCGGCGGAAGGGCACGCTCAATGCCCGGCGGACTCTGCGCCGGAACATGTCCTGGGGCGGGATGCCGATGGTGCCGGTGTTCCGGACCCGGAGACCCCAGCGACCCGAGGTGGTGGTGCTCTGCGACGTCTCGGAGTCGGTCCGGAACGTGAGCCGGCTGATGCTGCTCTTCACCCACACCCTGCAGTCGCTCTTCGCCCGGGTGCGGAGCTTCGTGTTCGTCTCGGACCTCGGCGAGGTGACCGACCTGTTCCGGAGCCTCGAGCCCGAGCGCGCGCTCGACCTCGCCGTCACCGGGAAGGCCGTCTCGCTCCAGTCCAACTCCAACTACGGGCACGCCCTGGCCAGCTTCGTCCGCCGCGAGCTCCCGGCCGTGACCCGGCGGACCACGGTGCTGATCATCGGCGACGGCCGGAACAACCAGAATCCCCCGAACGTCTGGGCGCTCCGCGAGATCCGTCGCAAGGCGCGCCGGCTGGTGTGGATCTGCCCGGAGGAACGCCGGGCCTGGGGGGTGGGGGACAGCGAGATGGACCTCTACGCCCGGGTGTGCGACCAGGTGGTCGTCGTCCAGTCCCTCTCGGACCTCGACCGGCTGGCGGATCAGCTCGTCCCCGCAGGAGCCCACTGATGCAGCGACGTGGGAACGAGCTCACCGGCGGCGACGCGCGAACCCTCGCCTTCGCCAGCCTCCGCATCGACGCCCCGCTCCTGGACCGGCTGCTCGGCTACCAGCGGGCGCTGCTCCAGGAGCTCGGCGCGGGCTGGAGCCCGGAGGCGATGGCGTCTGCACACCCGGTGGCGCTCGCCTCGGCCGGGCTGTCCCAGGACGTGGTGGAGCGCGCGCTGGCAGTGGTCCGGCGCTTCGCCGGCAACCGCGAGGTCGCCCGCCGGCTCCGCGCGCATTCGGAGGACATCGCCCCGGATCGCGCGGGTGACCTCCAGGAGCGGCTCGCGGCTCTCGACCGCGAGCTGCGCGAGCGGGACGACCCGGAGAGCGTCGCGCTGCTGCTCGCGCACGAGGACGAGGTGCTCGAGCTGCACCGGCGCCTCCTGCATCTCCTCGGGCCCTGACCCGGGAGCCCGCCGAAACCGGAACGGCGGTTCCCACTTCCGGAACGCCGCCGTGCCTCGAGTGCCCGTTTGCCGCACGCCGGCGCCGCTTCACCGGGGCACGCGGGTTGCTCGGTGGGCCGGCTGGAGGAGCTTCGAGCCACCCATGTACGAGATAGCCCAGGACCTCCGACTCGCGGTGCGCGCGCTGGCCCGGGCGCCCGTGTTCACCCTGGCCGTGCTGGTCACGCTCGGCCTGGGGATCGGGGCGAGCACCGCCATCTTCAGCGTCATCCACGGAGTGCTCCTCCGTCCGCTGCCCTATCCCGACGGAGAGCGGCTGGTGCACCTGACGCAGCCCGCGCGGCTCGCCGGGGTGAAGAACGTGGGAATCTCGCCGGTGGAGTTCCGCGAGCTCCGGACGCGCGCGGCCACCGTCGCCAATCTCGTCGAGTACCACTCGATGCCCTTCGTCCTGCTCGGCGGGTCCGAGCCGGAGCGCGTGCAGACCGGCGTCGTCTCCGCGGGCTTCTTCCAGACGCTGGGAGTGAAGCCGCTCCTGGGCCGGCTCTTCGCCGAGGGCGAGGACCTCCCGGGAGCGCCGGCGGTCCTGCTCCTCAGCTACGGCTACTGGCAGAAGCACCTCGGCGGGGACCCGACCGTCGTCGGTCGCTCCTTCACCATGAACGACCGGGCGCATACCGTCGTCGGGGTCCTCCCCAACATCCCGCAGTACCCGGCGGAGAACGACGTCTACATGCCGGTGGACTCCTGCCCGTTCCGCCGCGCGGCCACCTGGGACCAGGTGCGGGCAGTGCGCGGGCTCACCGTCTTCGGTGTCCGGCGGCCTGGCGTCGACCTCCGCACGGCGAACGCGGAGCTCGCCGGCATCTCGGCCTCCTGGCAGCAGGATCACCCGGAGGACTATCCGAAGGGGCAGGGGCTCGCGCTCGAGGCCCTGTCGCTCCGCGAGGAGCTCACCGCCAACGCCAGGCCGACGCTGCTGGTGCTCCTCGCCGCGGCCGCGTTCCTCCTGCTCATCGTCTGCTCCAACGTGGCGAACCTCACCCTTGCCCGCCTCCAGCGCCGTGAGCGTGAGCTGGCGGTCCGCACCGCCCTCGGCGCCTCCCGGGCGCGCGTGCTCGGGCATCTCCTGGCGGAGAGCGTCACCCTCTCGCTCGTGGGCGGGCTGCTCGGGCTCGGGCTCGCCGCGGCGACGCTGGATCTCCTGGTGGCCTTCGTCGCCCGTCTCAGCACCCGGGCGGTGGAGGTGCGGCTCGACCTGGCGGTCCTCGTGTTCAACCTCGTGGTCTCGGTCGGGACCGGCGTCTTCGTCGGGGTGCTTCCGGCGCTGCGCCGCTCTCGTGACCTGTCCGGCGAGCTGAAGGACGGCGGAGGGGCCGGCGCTCGACCCTCGACACGGCGGGCCCGGAGCGCGCTGGTGGTCGCGCAGGTGGCCATCTCCTCCGCACTGCTCATCGGCGCGGGCCTGTTCCTCCGCAGCCTCCACGAGCTCTCGCAGGTGGACACCGGCATCGACCTCCAGCGGGTGCACACCGGCCGGGTGAGCCTGGATTTCACTCGCTACGGGGGAAACGATCAGTCGAAGGCGAGGACGCTGGCCGATCGCCTGATCGAGCGCCTCGCCGCGACGCCCGGGACCGTCTCGGTGGCGGTGGCCAACGCCGTCCCCCTTCGCGGCACCATTCCCTTCAGCGCCGGCTACATCGTCGAGGGGCAGGCAATCGACGATCGACAGCCCACCGCCCAGGCGACGTTCGACGCGGTCACTCCCGAGTACTTCCGCACGCTCGGCATCCCGCTGGTGCGCGGCCGGAGCTTCACCAGCACCGATCGCGACCAGGACCACCCGGTGGTGGTGGTGAACCAGTCGCTCGCTCGCCATCGCTTCGCCGATGAGGACCCCATCGGCAGGCGGCTGTCGTTCGACGGCGGAAAGCAGTGGGCCACCATCGTCGGCGTGGTGGGAGACACGCGGCAGCAGGACCTCACCAGCCCGGTGATGGACGAGGTCATCGGCGCCTTCGCCGAGACGGGCTTCAACGACCTGCGCCTCTTCGTGCGAACCCAGGCCCCCTCGGCAAGCATTGCCCGACAGATCCGAGACGCGGTGCACGAGCTCGACCACGACCAGCCGGTCACCGAGCTCCGGCCTCTGGCCGAGCAGCGGGACCAGGCGCTCGCGCCGCACCGGCTGGTCGCCTCGCTGCTCGGGCTCTTCGCGGCGCTGGCCCTGGCCATCACCGCCTCGGGGCTCATCGGCATCGTGGCCTACAGCGTCAGCCAGCGCACGCGCGAGATCGGAGTCCGCCTGGCTCTCGGCGCTGCGCCCTCCGCCGTCCTCCGGATGGTGCTGGGGCAGGGGATGGCACTGGTCCTGGGCGGGCTCGCGCTGGGGCTCGTGGCGGCGCTCGTCCTCGGCAAGCTTGGGCAGGGCCTTCTCTACGGCGTCGGGCCCGTCGATCCTCTGACCTACACGACGGTATCCCTGGTGCTGCTCGGCATCAGCCTCGCCGCCTGCGCACTCCCGGCCCGGCAGGCGACGCGGGTCGACCCGATGCTCGCGCTGCGAGCGGAGTGAACGTCCGGGCACATCGGCCCAGGTGAGACGCGGGTCCGCGGCGACGGGCCGGCAATGGCATGGGGACTGCTTGGGGCCTCGGGCATGGACCTGTGGCTCACTCTCCGCTTCCGGGGCTCCTCGCTCGTTCTCCGCCGTTCGTTTCCCCCCGAGCTCGCGTTCCTGGCGCGGCAGCTCCGCTCGCTCGATGGACCGGAGGTGCCACCCGCCGAGCGCATCTGCACCGCCCACGTGCGAGTCACGCCCGAGCAGGCCGACGGCATCGTGACCTGGGGTCGGATGCGTGGCGTCGACGGTCGCACGCTGCTCGCCTCCGCCACGTTCGACGAGCGCTGGACGTCGCGCGAGCTGCTGGACGCCGCCGTGGTGGAGCTCGTCCGTGCGCCGGCGGTCGAGGCCCCGGCGGTGGTCGGACGGAGCCAGTCGCACCTCGCCCGATGGTCCTGCTCGCACTGCGACCGGTTGCGGCTGGACCAGGTGGGCCCGCTCGAGCCGGTGCTCGACGAGCCCGCGGACGTGGAGCTGCTCCACCGGGCGCGTCCCGAGCTCCTCCTGACCGATGCCGGCGAGCTCATCGCCTCCTCGCGCCTCCGTGCGGTCTTCGAGGCGCAGGGCCTCGCGACCCGGCCGCTGGTCGGAACGCGCTCCTTCCACCAGATTCACGTCGTGGCCCGGGCACGGCTGGTCACGGTCCCTCCGCTCGAGACGCACGGTCCCGTGTGCTCCGGCTGCGGCCTCGCGCCGCTCGTCCGCGCCGAGGGCGGTGGTCTCTCCGACGGTGTCCTGGTCCTCCGCCGTCCCCACTGGACCGTCGCCCGACCGCTGCCTCCCGGCGTCGCCCTCGCCTGGTCCGAGCAGCGCATCGGTTTCGCCGCAGCAGTGCACGGAGGCCCCGTTCACCCGATGGGCGCGCCGGTCGATCTCGCGCTCCACCCGGGGCTCTTCGCGGCCCAGGGCGCGCACGTTCTCCTCGCGAGCCCGGCACTGGCCTGCGCGCTCTCGGACGCTCAGGCCGGCGGCCTCGAGGTCAGACCGGTCCATCGCGCCGGCGCGGCCGCCGTCGAGCACGCGCCCCGCGCGGCCTCGGCCTGAGGCCGGTGTGAGCGTCCGGGCACATCGTTGTGATCGATCGCGCACAACCGGCGCACCCGTGTGCACAGCGTTCAGCCAGAATGCTTCTTTCCAGCCCTGGCACGCGCGGTGCTCCAGATTTCCGGTGTCTGGCCGTGCACGCGTAGGCTCGAGAGACCGTTGCCCATGCCCCGAAAGACCCCTGCCGAGCCTGGTGAGCGCGCCCGCGCCTCCACGGCGGAGACGCAGGTGAAGGCCGAGGAGCGGCTCCGGGCCGCCCCGAGTCTCCTGGTCAGCTGCTCGACCGGAGCCTGGGCGGTCCCACTGGCGATGGGGCGCTCCTACGTGCTCGGGCGGGTGCCCGAGTCGGACGTGATCATCGACGACGCCTCGGTCTCCCGGAAGCACGCGCTGCTCATGGTGTCGAGCCGCATCACGCTCGAGGACCTGGGGAGCACCAACGGCACCTCCATCCAGGGCCGGCGGCTGGCGCCCGGGGAGCGGGGAGTGCTCGCCCTGGGCACCGTCTTCGAGGTCGGCTCGGCCACGCTGGTGCTCCAGCGAACCACCGCGCTCGGGGCGCCGACCCACCGGGCGCCGGTCGACATGCCGGGGACGGTGGTGCGCGATCCGGCGATGAAGCGGCTCTACGACATGCTGGACATCGTGGCGCCGACGGGACTGAGCGTGCTCATCCTCGGCGAGACCGGCGTGGGCAAGGAGGTCTTCGCCGAGGCGCTGCACCGCCGCTCCTCGCGCGTGGGCGCCCCGTTTCTCAAGCTGAACTGCGCCGCGCTCCCCGAGTCGATCCTCGAGGCCGAGCTCTTCGGCTACGAGAAGGGCGCCTTCACCGGTGCCACCCAGACCAAGGTCGGCCTCTTCGAGGCGGCGGACGGCGGGACGCTGTTCCTGGACGAGGTGGGCGACATGGCGCCCAGCACGCAGACCAAGGTGCTGCGCGCGCTCGAGAGCGGCGAGGTGATGCGCCTCGGCAGCTCCAGCACCCGGAAGGTGGACGTCCGTTTCCTCTCCGCGGCCAACCGGGACCTGCGCAAGCTCGTGGCCTCGGGTGGGTTCCGGGCAGACCTCTTCTTCCGCCTGAACGGCATCACCATGACCCTGCCGCCGCTGCGGAAGCGGCCCGACGACGTGCTCCCCCTCGCCGAGGTGTTCCTCGAGCGCGTGGCCCGGAAGCTGGGCAAGCCGCGGCCCCGGCTGGGGGACGAGGCGAGGAAGGCCCTGGCGGCGCATCCCTGGCCAGGGAACGTCCGCGAGCTCCGGAACGTCGTCGAGCGTGCGGTGGTGCTCTGCCAGGGTGAGATGCTCCAGGCCGAGGACCTTCTGCTGCACGAGGGCGAGCTCGACGCTGCCGGGGAGTCACCGGCATCGACACCGGCCGGGCCCGGATCCGAGTCGCCGGACCAGGTGACGATGCGGCTCCCCCTGCGACCGGCCACCCCCGAGCTCAAGGGCAAGGTCGAGGAGTTCGAGCGGGCCCAGATCCTCGAGGCGCTTGGGAAGACCTCCGGGAACCAGACCCGGGCCGCGAAGCTCCTGGGCATCGCCCGACGCACGCTGATCAAGAAGATGATCCGCCACGGCATCGAACGGCCACGCGCCGAGTCGGGCCGCGCGGAGCCGGAGAACGACCGCACCCGCCACTGAGCGACCGGGGGTTGCCAACCAGGCCACCGTCGCTCTGGCAGAAAATGGAACATCTTTGTCAGTCCTGCCAGCCCCCTCCAGAGCTATCACCGCTCCAGGAGGAGGTTCGACATGACGAAGCAGAGGCAGAGATTGAGCCGGTGGGCGAGGAAGGTCCCGACGAAGGTCCTGGCCGGTACGACGCTGGTCCTGTGTCTCATCGGTGGGCGCGCGTCGGCGCTGCTCACACCGGAGCTCGAGGAGTCGGCGCGGGAGAATCATGATCCGGCTCTCTTCCCGAAGGAGTCGCACCCGTACGGTTCGAGCCTGGAGACCTGGGCCGAGAACTGGTGGCGCTGGCTGTTCTCCATCCCGGCACCGGTCAATCCCTTCCTCTCGCTGACGTCGGACTGCGGCGAGGAGCAGCGCGGGCCGGTGTTCTTCATTCCGCCGTTCCCGGTCGGAGGCAAGAACCTCACCCGGTCGTGCACCGTCGCGCAGGGCAAGGCGATCGGAGTGAGCCTGTCGACCGTGCTCAATGACTTCCCGTGCCCCGATCCGACGCTCAAGCCGGCTCCCGGCCAGAGCCTCTTCGACTTCCTCCTCGCGGGTGCCGTGGACGCGAACGGAGACATCGCGGAGATCGACGTCACCCTCGACGGTGAGCCGCTGGGCGACGTGCTCGGCTACCACTTCGCTTCCGACGACCTGATGTTCTTCAAGGGCGACCTGAGCCTCCAGGCCCAGCTCGACAGCTGCATCACCGGCCAGTTCCAGCCAGCGGCCGTCGATGCCTACTTCATCCTCTTCAAGCCCCTCCGGCCGGGCCATCACGTCCTCACCCGCCGGGTGGTCACGCGCCGGGGCACCGTCTCCGGGCCCAACACGACGATCATCGACGTGCTGCCCGAGCGCGAGCACTGAAAGGCCTGACGCCTGCCCCGTCGCTCGTCGCGGGCGGCGGGGCGCTCGTTCCACGGGCGCGGACCCCGGGGGACGTCGCGGTGCGGGCTCGACGCGTTCCCCGTGGCTTACGACGCGGGCGACGAGGCGCGGGAGAACATCAGTCGGTAGGCGCCCGGGGTGACTCCCAGCGAGCGCTGGAAGGCACGTGACATGCGCGGCGTCGAGGCGAAGCCGCAGCGGACCGCGATGACCTTCGTGCCCAGCTGGGTCGTTGCCAGCAGCGCCCGGGCCTGCTCGACCCGGAGCTTCTCCACCAGCTTGGCCGGGCTGAGGTCGAGCGCCTGCAAGCAGCTCCGATGGAGCGACCGGACCGACATCCCCGCCTTGCGGGCCACGGTGTCCACGTCGAGCCGGGCACCGAGGTTGGCGCGCAGCCAGGAGATCACGGGGGCGAGCGGATCCGAGGCCAGCGTCTGTGCGACGAGCTCCTCGCTGAACTGGGACTGGAAGCCCGGACGGCGGGAGAACAGCACCAGGTGGGCGGCGACGGCGTCGGCGAGCTTCCGGCCGTGGTCCTCCTCCACCATCGCCAGCGCCATGTCGATCCCGGTGCTGACGCCGGCCGCGGTCCAGACGCGCCCGTCGCGAACGAAGATTGCCTCGGAGTCCACCCGGACCTTCGGGTGCAAACGCGCCAGCCGCTCGCAGGACGACCAGTGGGTCGCTGCTCGCCGCCCGTCGAGGATGCCGGCGCTGGCGACGATGAAGGCCCCGTCACACACCGAGCCGATGCGGGCCACCGTCCGGGCAGCCCGCGCGAGCCAGGCCACCAGCGTCCGGTCCGCGGCAGCCGCGTCGGTGGCCGTGTCGGATCCCCCGGCGACGAGCACGATGTCCGTCGGCCTCGGGCGGATGGAGGCGAGGTCGGCCGCGGCCACCGACACACCGGAGGTCAGGGCGATGAGGCCACCTCCCAGCGCGGCGACGACGACGTCATACGCCGGCTCGCCCAGCCGCAGGACGGCCTCGGAGAAGACCTCGGCAGGGCCGAAGAGGTCGAGGCCGTCGACATCAGGGTAGGCCACCAGGAGGACGCGCCGGTGCATTGGCCGAAAATAGCCGGAGGGACAGCGCGAGGGCAGGGGAGGACGTGGAACGGACCCGGACGGCTCCTCGTCGGAACCCTCCGGGTCCTCCGGCGCCCCGCGCCGTTCGCCGCTATAGCGCCGCGAGGAAGGCGAGCAGGTCCGCCTTCTCCTGCTCCGTCAGGCCGATCTGGAAGCGCGCGTCGTAGAAGGCGATCACGTCCTCGAGGCGCGCCGCCGAGCCGTTGTGGAAGTAAGGAGCGCGGGCAGCGAGCCCCCGCAGCGTCGGCCCCTTGAACCGTCCGATGTCCTTCCACTTGCCGGTGATCAGCGCGCGTCCGGGATCCGTGGTGCGCTGGACCTCTCCGGTCTTCAGATTCCGCAGCGTGTACACGGGCAGGCCCGAGACATCCAGGCCCCCCACCGGCTCGGTGGCGTCCACGCCGATCCGCAGCGGCGCCGGCACCGAGTGGTTCCCTGCGTTCGGGGTATCGTGGCAGGTGGTGCAGGTCGCGGGGATCGACGCGACCCCCAGGTCGTCGTTGAGCCCGGAGACGCCGACGATCGCCAGCGGCTTGTGGTTGAAGATCTCCTGCCCCCGGGCGATGGCGGCGCGCGCGGCGAGCTGGCCGCGGGCCGGCGGCGACGAGGACTGCCACGCGTCGTAGAGGGTGAAGACCGTCGGATCGAACGGGCGTCCCGTCGGCTCGGCGCCCAGGGGGTCGTTGATTCCCCAGTAGAACTCCTGGCCATCCAGGAGCTCCGGGCCACCCTGCGCCTGCGCGGCCCGCAGTGGCCCGGCCTGCAGATCCCACATCTGCGCGGTGTGGACCTGCATCTCGAAGGAGAGGATGTCCTCCTGCTCCGCGGTGGTCAGCGGCTGGGCCGCCTGCGCATGTCCAAGGGTGGCATCATTGGCCTGGTGTGCCAGGTCGAAGTGCAGGGTCGCGAAGCCGTTGGTCGACGACGGATCCTTGAACGTCTCCCGACCGTCCCACATCACGGTGCTCAAGAAGCGCAGGTTGGTCGACGCCAGCGGCCGACGGAAGAGCGAGAGCTCGCGGGCGCTGGCGAAGCCGTAGGGGTCCTCGACGCCGACCAGCTCGAACTCGGCGCTGGCGGGAATGCCGATGCCCACCCGGATGAGCCCACGGGTCAGGAGCAGGCTGTAGGCATGTCGCCGGGCCTCGAGGGTCGAGACGTCGGCCAGCGGAGAGGTCGACCCATCCACCGTCCGGAACATCGGGTCCATCCCCTCGGTGCGGGCGAAGCGTTCCTGGGCAAGCTCCGGGGTGATGCTCATCCCCGCCTCGGGCAGGTGACAGCTGCTGCAGGAGCGGCCGTTCTCCCCGCGGGACTGGAAGAAGACGTTCTCCGGGTCCCTCAGCGGCCTTCCGTTCGCGGTCATCGTCCGCGAGAAGCCGAAGCGGTTGGGCACCACGACCCAGGACGCGGTGCCGTCCGTGGTTCGCGGTGCTTCGGCAGGACCCACCGTGACCGCCGCCGCGCCTCCCGCACGCTCCGGGCCCCCACATCCCATCACCCCGAGGACCAGGGCCAGTGCCCCGATCCGCAACGACCCACTGTGCGCTTCCATCCGTCACCCCCGGCAGCGGCGCGTCGATTCGCGCCCGAGGGAGGAACTGCATGCGCTGGTCCGCAGAGCGTCTGCCCCCCGCAAGCACAGTTGCGCTTCCGGCGCGTGGCACGCCGGGTGACGCTTTGAGCTCGCCGTTGCGCCCGATGCAGCAAGCACCGGGGCTGCGGCGGGAGGTTCGAGGTACGAGGATCTGCGTGAAGAGAAGACCTGGTCGGCTCCGTCGGAGCACCTGGCCACTGGCCCGCCGACCATGCGCGGACGGGCGCGAGACTTGACGGCACTCCACGCGTACGTGCAAAAGCAATCACCTGGACGCGTCCTCCGCCCTCGGCATCCCCCCGCCGCCCATCGAGGGCGTGGACCGGGCCACGCTCGCGCTCGCCGAGGCGATCGTCCCCGGAACGAGCACCATCCCCGGGGCCGACGACACCACCGTCCGCGAGGTCACCGAGCTCGTCTCCCGGATGTCGCCGAAGCTGGCCCGTGCCTGGACCTCGGCAAACCGCGCGCTGGACGCGGCCGCTCGCCTGCGGACCGGCCGCCCGTTCCATGCGCTCTCCGCGGCCCGTCAGGATGCTCTGCTCGCGCGCTGGGAACAAGATCCGCTATTCAGGACTCCGCTGGCGTTGATCTCGACTGTTTACAAGGTCGTCCACTTCGACGCCCCACACGTGCTCCGCGCGATGGGCGCCCGGCCCCGGCCGCCCCTTCCGGTCACCGAGCCGCGCTGGGCGGAGCAGGTCCACCCGGCCAGCTCATGGACCGGCGGCGACATCGACTGCGACGTGGTGGTCATCGGGACCGGCGCGGGTGGGGCAGTGGTGGGGCAGGCGCTCGCCGAGCGCGGACACGCGGTGGTCTTCGTCGAGGAAGGGCAGCTCTATCACCGCCACAGCTTCGACGGGAGCATGGTTCGCGCCCTCGCGCGCTTCTACCGGCCGGCGTTCAGCCTGGGGAACGCGAGCATGCCGGTGATGATGGGACGGATGGTGGGTGGCTCCACCGCGGTCAACGGCGGGACCGCCTTCCGGACGCCATCGTGGGTCCTCGATCGCTGGTGCGAGGAGATGGGGACCGACGCCTTCACCCCCTCACGGATGGAGCCTTACTTCGAGCGCGTCGAGGCCCATCTCGGGGTGGGTCCGGCGTCGCTGCGCTACAGCGGGCCGCTCGCCCGGGTGATGCAGCGGGGCTGTGACGCCCTCGGCTGGAAGCACGGCCAGCTGATCCGGAACGCTCCGGACTGCGAGGCGGCGGGCTTCTGCCATCTCGGCTGCCCGAGCGACGCCCGGCGGAGCACGAACCTCTCGTATCTCCCGCCGGCACTCGCGCGGGGCGCCATGCTCTTCACCGGGCTGAAGGCCGAGCGTGCCCTGATCGAGAACGGCCGGGCCGTCGGCATCGAGGGGAAGGCCGCGAATGGAGCCTCGCTCCGGGTGCGTTCCCGGGCGGTCATCCTGGCCGGCGGGAGCATCCCGAGCCCGCTGTTCCTCCTGAAGCAGGGCCTCGCCAACGCGAGCGGTCAGGTTGGACGGAACCTGACGCTGCACCCGAGCGGCATCGTCTCCGCGCTGTTCGACGAGGAGATCAACGGCTTCGACCACATCCCCCAGGGCTACGGCTCGGAGGAGTTCCTGGGCGAGGGATTGCTGCTGCTCGCGGCGCAGGGGGCGCACAACATCATGCCGACCCTCTTCCCCTCGACCGGGCACCGGTTGATGGAGCCGCTCTCCCAGCTCCGACACGTGGCCTCGGTCGGTCCGCTCGCCGCCGACGCCACGCGGAACGGCAGGGTGCGGGGCGAAGTCCGGGGGCTCCCGTTCATCCGCTACACCGTGACCCCGGCGGACGTCGCACGCCTGAAGCGGGGACTCGTTCTGTCCATGGAGATGCTGGTCGCCGCGGGCGCGCGCCGTCTCTATCCCGGGGTGTTCGGGTACAGCGGCCTGGAGCCGCAACAAGGGCTCGAGCGCTTCCGGAAGGCCGAGCTCTCCGCCTCGGACATTGCGCTCGGCAGCTACCACCCCCTCGGGACCTGCCAGATGGGAACGGATCGGCGGAGCAGCGTGGTGGGGCTCGACCACCAGTGCCACGACGTCCCCGGTCTGTTCATCGTCGACGGGAGCACCGTGCGCGGTCCGCTCGGGGTGAACCCGCAGCTCACCATCATGGCGGTGGCGGCGCGCGCCGCGGACCAGATCGCGCCGCAGCTCGGGTGAGCACCCAGCGCACTCGCGCCCCGCAGAACAATCCCGTTCCGGGACTTCGGGGTCTTTCGAGAATTCTCCTCGCGACCGCGCCCTCGGCTGGGCTAAGGTCATCAAGCTGACATTCCGCATCGACGTTCTCTCCTGCCCTCGCTGCGGAGGCATCCGCCGCCCCGTCGCCGTCGTGGTCCGCTTCTCCCCCCGCCCAGGCCCTTCTCCAGCGCCTGCCGTTTCCTTGCTCGCCCCCTTCGATTGCCCCTGACCCCTCTTCGCCCCAGTCCGGCTTCTGGTGACTGCCGTCCGAGCCTCGAGAGTCACCCAGGTCTGCCGACGAGCGCCCGACTGCTCTACCTACCGAGAGGGCCGCACGCACTCGGAGTACCGCGGGGCGTCAACGGGCTTCCTTCGTCGAGTCCCTTCCAAAACCCTTCACCAGTTCCGTAGGAGTTCACATGCAGCCTGCTTTGCAGCCCTCCGTGGCCGCGTCCTCGATCGATCTCGCACCCGCCAACACCAACGGGCGCAAGCTCCCCATGTCCACCTTCGTCGAGCGGTACATCGCCGGGGACATCAAGGTCACCGGTGACTTGCAGGCGTTCCTGCGGCGGAAGGAAGAGGTTCTCAACTACAGGCTGACCCTGGAGAACTTGAAGTTCCTGGTGGGCGGCTTCATCCCCTCGGTGCTGGTGCACACCCCCGCCGCCGACAAGAAGACCGTCACCTTCCACTACGACCGGGGCAACGACTTCTTCCACGCCTTCCTCGGTGAGGTGATGATCTACACCTCGGCGTTCTTCGAGAACCCGACCGACACGCTGGAGGACGCCCAGCGCCGCAAGCTGGAGGTGGTGGCGGAGAAGATCCAGCTCAAGCGCGGCGAGCGGCTGCTCGACATCGGCTGCGGCTGGGGCACCCTGGTGGCCCACATGGCGGAGCACCACGGGGCGGATGCCACCGGCGTCACCCTGGCGGCGCGGCAGGCCGAGTTCGGGACCGATCGCATCCAGAAGAAGGGCCTCGGCGAGAAGGCCCGCATCCTGACCATGGACTACCGTCAGATTCCCAGGGAGCGGTGGAACAAGATCACCGTCCTGGAGATGGCGGAGCACGTCGGGATCCAGCACTTCCAGAAGTTCATGCGTCAGCTCAACTCGATGCTGGAGGACGACGGGCTGCTCTTCCTCCAGATCGCCGGGCTCCGCCGCAACTGGACGGCCGAGGACTTCAACTGGGGGATGTTCATGTCCAAGTACGTCTTCCCCGGCGCCGACGCCTCCATGCCGCTCAGCTTCGTCTGCAAGAATCTGGAGAAGGCGGGCTTCGAGATCCACAGCGTGGAGAACATCGGGATTCACTACTCGCTGACCCTCGAACGCTGGTACCGCAACTGGCTGAGGAACCGCGAGGCGGTGGTGAAGGCCTACGGCGAGAGGTGGTTCCTGCTCTGGGAATTGTTCCTCGCCTGGTCGGTGGTCGTCTCCGAGCGGGGGGGCTCCACCGCCTTCCAGCTGGTGTGCAACAAGAACCGCTCCAGCTTCGAGCGCAAGCGCTGGATCGGCGAGAAGACCCGTCTGGGCGAGTTCCGCAAGGCCTGAGCGTCGCTGGACGCGGCGGGTCTCCAGCACTTCCGCTGGGCCCGCCGCCCGCGGTGTCATCTGCGAAGTTCATCGGGCTCTGCGACGCCATCAGCTTCGTCAGCTGGCCAGCGCTCGCGCCGGCCGCATGAGCTGCTGAGCCGCCGCCGCGTAGGTGCCCCGGTTGTCGCCGATCTCGAGGG
>JADGQZ010000431.1 GCA_017881345.1 Myxococcaceae bacterium
CCTTCGCCCTCATGGCGCTCACCGAGGTGGTCCGGACGCGGGAGAAGGACGCCCCGGACTTCCTGGGGAGGGTGACGATCGCCGGCAAGGAGGTCGCCCAGTCCGAGTTCCACGGCCGGAGCCTGGACGTGAAGCGGACGGTGCTGCCCATGTCCCAGCTGCCGCAGCTCGGGAAGTCGTCGGCGTTCGAGTTCCTCCGCGACGGCAAGGCTGGCCTGCTCTCGTATACCGCGGTGATGCGCTACGCGCCCGCGGAGATGCCGCGGAACGCGCTCGAGCGGGGGCTCGTCGTGCAGCGCTGGATCGAGCCCTATGCGGGTGGCGGTCAGCTGAGGTCGGTGAAGGCGGGCGAGCTGGTCCGGCTGAAGGTCCGGGTCGGGACGCCGGCGGCGCGCACCAACGTGGTGCTGGAGGTCCCGCTCCCCGCGGGGCTCGAGGCGGTGGACACGAGTCTCGCCACCACCGCGCGGCTCTCCGGCGGCGAGCCGGGCGCGGACACCGAGACCGACGAGATGGAGGGCGCGCGCGAGGCCGGGGTGCCGCCGTGGGTCCTCGGCTTCTGGAATCCGTTCAACCACACCGAGCTTCGCGACGACCGCGCCCTGTTCTTCTCCAGCGAGCTGCCTCCCGGCGTGCACACCGTCTCGGTGGTGGCGCGGGCGACGACTCCCGGCGACTACCTCCTCGTGCCCGCCCGGGCCGAGGCGATGTACGCGCCCGAGGTCTTCGGCCGCTCGGACGGAAGCAACTTCCAGGTCCTGGACGAGGGGAACGTCGCCGCGCGCTGACGCCCACCGCACGCCCGATGGCCCTCGAGACGGCAACGCAGTTGGAAGGCGCTCGACGAGCCGGGCGGGTCGGCGCGCTCGCCTGCGTCACCGCGCTCGGCCTGATCGCGGTCATCGCCTGGCCGCTGCCGGCGGGGCTCCTCGATGCGGACGGGGCGCTCAGCGTCCGCGTCCTCGACCGCGAGGGCAACCTGCTGCGCGAGCTCCCGTCCCGGCAGGACTCGCGCAGCGTGTCGCTCGCCAGGAATGCACCGGTTCCACCCGTGGTCGCCGATGCGTTCATTGCCTCGGAGGACCGCCGCTTCGGGTGGCACCCCGGCGTGGACCCGCTGGCGATGATCCGGGCAGCGGCGAGCAATCTGAGGGCGGGACGGGTGGTGAGCGGGGCCTCGACCCTGACCCAGCAGCTGGCGCGACTGCTCGTGCCGCGGCGGCGGACGCTCGCCGGAAAGGCGCAGGAGGCGCTCTGGGCGCTCCGGCTCTCGGCGCACCTCTCACGGGAGGAGATCCTCCGCGCGTACCTGGACCGCGTGGCGCTGGGCCATGACCTGGTGGGCGTGGAGGCCGCCTCGCAGGCGTACTTCGGGCGGCCGGCGGCGTCGCTCTCGGTCGGGCAGGCGGCGCTGCTCGCCGCCATCGCCCGCTCCCCGGCGCGGGTGGACCCCTGGCGGGACCCGGAGCGCGCCGGCCGGGCGATGCGCGAGGTGCTCGACCGGATGCGCCGGGCCGGCCGGCTCGATCCGGCGCTCGCGCAGCTCGCGGCCACCGCGGACCTGGACCTCGTGCCACCAGGCCGGGCCTTCGGTGCGCCACACGTGGTGGTGGACCTCGCCGCGAGGCTCGGCACGCTCGGGCTCGACCGGGCGGTGGAGGTCCGGACCACGCTCGACCCGGCGCTGCAGCATGACGTCGAGCGCTCCGTCCGCTCGGAGCTCGCCGCCGACCCGCGTCTCGGCCAGGCGGCGGTGCTGGTCATCGACAACGCCTCGGGGGACGTGCTCGCCTACGTGGGCTCGGCGGATTTCCTCGACGAGGCGCACGAGGGCCAGAACGACGGCGTGCGGGCCCGGCGCCAGCCCGGGAGCGCGCTCAAGCCGTTCGCCTACGGCCTGGCGCTGGCCAGCGGGTGGACCGCGGCCTCGGTCCTGAGCGACGTGGACCTGGAGGTGGGCGCCGCGGGCGGCGCCTGGCTCCCGCGCAACTACGACCGCCGTCAGCACGGGCCGGTGCGTCTGCGGGCCGCCCTGGCCAACAGCTACAACGTTCCGGCGGTCGAGCTCACCGATGCGCTCGGTCCCGAGCAGGTGCTGGAGGTGCTCCGGCAGGCGGGCTTCAGCTCGCTGGACGCGAGCGCGGAGCACTACGGCGCCGGCCTGGTCCTCGGCAACGGCGACGTCTCGCTGTGGGAGCTCGGGCGGGCGTACCGCGGGCTTGCCCGCGGCGGCGTGGTGGAGCCGATGCGCCTGGTCCGCGCGGCGACGGACGGGCTCGGCGCGCCGGTGCCTGCCCGGCGTGAGCTCGAGCCCCGGCGATTCCTTCCCTCCGATGCGGTGGCGCTCCTGACGCATCTCCTGTCGGACGAGTCGGCCCGGGCGCCGGCGTTCGGGCTGGACAACGCGCTCCGGCTGCCGTTCCCGGTGGCAGCGAAGACGGGGACGAGCCGTGCCTACGTGGACAACTGGACCGTGGGCTTCACCCGCGAGCGCACGGTGGCAGTCTGGGTGGGGAACTTCGACGGCCGGCCGATGGAGCGGGTCTCCGGCATCACCGGGGCCGGGCCGCTCTTCGCCCGGGTCATGCGCCGGGCGATGGTGGGTGTCCGCCCTCAGCCGCTGGTCGACCGCGCGCGCTTCGAGCGGGTGCGCATCTGCCCGCTCTCGGGTCACCGGGCGGGCGAGGCGTGCCCGGGCGTGGTCGAGGAGGTGTTTCTTCCGGGCACCGCGCCCCTCGAGCCCTGCGACATGCACCGCCTCGCGGACGGCCGGCGCGTTCTGGCGCTCGACGGGCGCTACGCAGGCTGGGCGGAGCGGGAGCGCCTCGAGGTCGCCAGGGGTACGAGGGCAGGGGACGCCCCGGGCTTCCTCACCCCGCGCGATGGCGACGAGTTCCTGGTGGAGGCCGGCATCCCGATCAGCTCTCAGACCATCCCAGTCCGCGTCCGGGGTGCGGAGGGAGCGACGCTGGTGGTGGATGGGCGGGTGATGGCGCTCGAAGGTGGCCGCTCGGCACGCGTCCCTCTCCGTGCAGGGACGCACGCTCTGGAGCTCAGGGCCCCGGGCTCACAGGAGCCCGTCCAGCGCATCCATGTCCGTGTGCGGGGCCCGTGACCACCGGCTTCACGCCGCCGTGACCACTGGCCCCGCCCGCTGCACATCCGCGATGACCAGGATGAGGAATGGGAGCCCCACCAGGCAGAGGAAGCACGCCACCGCGCTTCGCACCCGTGCCCAGACGCCGCTCTCGGTCCGCTCGATTTGAATGCACATGGCCACTCCCTCCTCTCTGAACTGGCGGGTCTTGGCCGCCGGTGCGCCACCGGAAGAAGCACCCTCCGTGCCGGATCCACCTTCCTGAAAACATTGGAGTCGTGTCGGTTTGTGTGACCTCCACGTCCACCCAATGGCCGATGTCTGTTGCGCGTGAGGCAAGGACCGGCTTTCGGCCACGCGGGCTTCAGAGTCCCTTCGGGATGCACAGGTACCCGAGCCGGCGGAAGAAAGTGAAAGCCACCTCCCGGCCGTTGGGGCTGACGACCACCTGATTCAGGCGCCCCGCACCTGTCACGGCAGCGCCCGCGAGGGCAGCGCCACGGACGCCGGGGTCGTCCGAGCACGGACCCACGTCCTGGAGCTGCGGACACCCGGCTCCTGGTCGCGGAGGTCGCCGAGCGCCACACGACGACGCCAGCATCGGATACGACCGCGTCGAACGCACCGGCCACCGTTGGTGCCGCGACCGCTGCTCCGCTCGACGTTCTCGAGGAGTAGCGGATGACCACGTCGTGCTGCCCGACCCCGCAACGCAGCGGGGCCCGGGACGCGCATCGCGCACGTCCCGGGCCCCACGTTCAGCCCCCCGAGGCTGTCTTCAGCGGCCAGCCGGCGACATCGCCAGGAGCGCCTCGTC
>JADGQZ010000432.1 GCA_017881345.1 Myxococcaceae bacterium
CGCACCTACAACGCGGTCACGGTGCAGTTCACCAAGAACTTCGCCGACCTGTGGCTCGCGCAGGCCAGCTACACCTGGGCGAAGCTGGAAGGAAACCTGGACGGCCTCTTCCGGCCGCAGGACCAACAGCTGGACCCGAACATCAACTCCACGTTCGACCTGAAGAGCCTCCTCCTGAACCAGTACGGTCCGCTGTCGGGTGACGTCAACCACTCCCTCAAGCTGTTCCTGGCCAAGGAGTTCGTGGTCACCCCGGTCTTCAGCTTCTCGCTCGGTGGTTCGTTCAACGCCAACTCCGGTACTCCCATCGATGCGCTCGGCGCCCACCCGATCTACGGCGACCGCCAGGCGTTCATCGTGAACCGGGGAAGCGCGGGCCGGCTGCCCTGGGTCACCTCGCTGGACCTCAAGCTGAACATCAGCTACCGGTTCACCAAGGACAGCGTGCTCACCGCCGGGCTTGAAGTCTTCAACATCTTCAACTCGCAGCGGCCAATCACGGTCGACGACCGGTACACCACGTCCAGCGTGGGTCCGATCGTCGGAGCCAACAACGGCAGCATCCCGACGGCACCACAGGGCTACGGCGCGGTGGTCAACACCACTCCGGCGCTCGGTCCGGTCTACAACCGGGCCCTCTCGTTCGACCAGAACGTGGCGAACGGAGCGGTCACCAAGCAGCCCAACGGCTCGTTGCCTCTCCCGGCAGTGGACGCCGGGGGTAACCCGATCCGGGTCGTCCTGCCGCTGCCAGCCCAGACCCCCCAGGCCGTTCCCATCAACCTGACCTGGGGCCGTCCAACTGCCTACCAGCCGGTCCGCCAGTTCCGGTTCAGCATCCGGGTGACCTTCTAATGAACTCTCTCACTGAAAGGTCCAAGGGCTTCACCATGAAGCGCGCATCCATCCTCGGTGCATTCGTCGTGGCTCTCACCGGCTGCGGCACCACCGCGCCGGCTCCGTGCCAGATCCAGGCGGCGTCGAACGGCGGCTACGCCGTCCGTCTCCTCCGGACGACGACCACCGTCACGCCGGCGTGCGACACGCCGACAGGCACACCGGCGCAGATCGGTGACAGCTGGGTCTTCGACGTGTACGAGACCGACCCGACGAACTCGGCGATCTTCACGGTCATCGGGTACTCGGTCAACCTCACGCCCGACGGTCTGCCCGACCCGAACGTGGGCTCCTCGCCGGTCTACGCGAGGGCTCAGTACACCACCGTCAACCCGGCTGCGGACAGCACCTGCGCCCTTGCCAACGCGACGATGAACGGGGGAACGGCCGGCAGGTACGACATCTCCAACTGGATCTGGCAGGAGACCGCGGTCTACCTCGGCACCGAGTTCAAGGCGGACGTGACCTACACCGTGGGCGCGTGCTCCTCGACGTACGCGGCGCAGGCCATCACCCCTCCAGTGCAGTGCGAGGCGGACGCGGACTGCAACCCGTTCGCGCAGCCGTTCTCGTCGGGCATCAACCCCGACTACGACCAGAACTGCATCCTCGGACAGGCCTGGACGACGCAGCTCACCGGCGACCCGACCGTGGGGATCTGCTTCTTCCAGAAGGAGTTCCCGAGCATCGGCGGCTACCAAGCGGGCGGCGGCTGATCGTCCGCTGACCTGATGTGAATCTGAAGGCCCCGGTACCCCCTCGCGGGTGCCGGGGCCTTCTTCTTTCCGGGCCCCCGCTGGACGGGTTGGCCCGGGCGCGTTACCCCTTGAGGTCCTTGACCTCGGCCCGACAGATCCAGGAGCGACGCCAGCGCCTGCTCGCCGACGAGCAGGGGACGCTCCACAAGGTGGCGCCTCTCCGCGTCGCCCTCTGCTACCCGAGCCCCTACCACGTGGGCATGAGCTCGCTCGGGTTCCAGACCATCTACCGGGAGATCCACGCGCATCCGGGGGCCACCGCCGAGCGGGCCTTCCTCCCCGACGACGTGGAGGCCTTCCGGGAGAGCCGCACCCCGGTGTTCAGCCTCGAATCGGCCAGCCCTCTGGGGGAGTTTCCGGTGCTGGCGTTCTCGGTGGCCTACGAGCTCGAGCTGCCCGGGATGCTCACGATACTCGAGCTGGCCGGCCTTCCGGTCCTCGCCTCGGAGCGAGGCACGGCCTGGCCGCTGGTGGTCGCCGGCGGACCGCTCACCTTCTCCAATCCCGAGCCGCTGGAGCCCTTCGTGGACGTGCTGATCCAGGGGGAGGCAGACGGGCTCATCCACACCCTGCTGGACGCCCTCGCCGGGGCGACCGACCGTGACGGGCTCCTCGACCGCCTGGCGCGCACCCCCGGGTTCCGGGTGCCCGGCAGGGGCGGGGTCTCGCTCCAGGTGACCCGGGCCGACGACAGCCGGCTCCCCGCACGCTCGCAGATCCTCACCCCCCACACCGAGCTGTCGTCGATGTTCCTCATCGAGCCGGAGCGGGGCTGCAGCCGGGGGTGCCACTACTGCGTGATGCGCCGCACCACCAACGGGGGCATGCGCACCGTGCCTCCGGAGCGGGTCCTGGAGCTCGTGCCGGGGGCCGCCCGGCGGGTGGGGCTGGTGGGCGCGGCGGTCACCGACCACCCGCGCATCGTCGAGCTGCTCCGGACCCTCGTGGATTCGGGCCGGGAGGTCGGCGTCTCCTCGCTCCGGGCGGACCGGCTGACGCAGGAGCTCGTCGACACCCTCCGCCGCGGCGGGGCCCGGGTCCTCACCGTGGCCTCGGACGGGGCGAGCCAGCGGATGCGCGACCTGGTGGACCGGAAGCACTCCGAGGAGCAGCTGGTGCAAGCGGCCCGGTTCGCCGCCGCCGCCGGCATGGAGCGGCTGAAGGTCTACTCGATGGTGGGCCTGCCGCTGGAGACCGGCGCAGACGTGGACGAGCTGGTGCGCTTCACCCGGGAGCTGGCCGGACACCTGCCCGTCGCCCTCGGCGTCGCGCCGTTCGTGGCCAAGCGGCACACGCCGCTGGACGGCGCTCCGTTCACCGGGATCCGCGAGATCGACGCGAGGCTGGACCGGCTCCGGCGGGGGCTCCAGGGCAAGGCCGTGGTGCGCCCCACCTCCGCGCGCTGGGCCTGGGTCGAGTACATGCTCGCCCAGTGCGGGCCCGAGGCGGGCCTGGCAGCCATGGACGCCTGGCACGCGGGGGGCAGCTTCGCGGCCTGGAGACGGGCCTTCGCCGCGCGTGGGTGCACGCCGTCGCTCCAGGCCCGGGTGCCCGATGGACGGCGGAACGCGACCGAGTGGCCACGGATCGAGGCCCGCTCCGCGCCGCGTCCCGCGGCCTGAGACTCAGGGCGCGGAGAGGAAGCGCCAGATCTCCGCGCCGGCGAAGTCCGGGATGTCGTGGTCGCCCGGCCACTCGCAGTAGTTCACCGCGAGGGGGGCGGGGCAGCTGTAGCCCACGCAGTGGCTGTCCACCGGGGTGGGAGTGTGCTGGCACGCGTCGCGAAACAGGCTGTCGTCCCGGGCGTTCTGCCCCTCGACCAGCGGGATCGCCTCGTCCACCGTCCCCTGGATGTGGATGGCCGAGAGGGTCCCCTTGCAGCAGCGGGTGTCGTTCCGGGTGTCGTTCGTGCCGGCCACGACGGCCATGGCGTGGAACGGGGTGGGGACGTTGCAGCCGAGAAAGAGCGTGAAGACCGCCCCGGCGCTGAAGCCAGCGATGGAGATGCGCGCGGGGTCGATGCAGTAGTTCTGGGCGAGCAGCGAGAGGAGCGTGTCCAGGCGGCGCCCATCGAACGAGGTCGGGCCGATGTCCCACGTGCCCTGGACGGCATTGGGGTAGATGAAGATGGCCCCGCCGTCGGCCGGCCCCTCGAGCTTGAACCGCGCGCGCACCGTCTCGCCGGAGCTGAAGGCGCCGTGGAAACCGAAGACGACGGGAAGCGGGGTGCCGGGGGCCGACGGCGGAACGACCAGGACCCCGCCCTGCTTCGACCAGCCGGCGTCGGCGAGGTCGATGACGCCCGTCGGCGCCTGGGGCCTCGAGCATCCGGGCACCGGGGCGACGAGCCCCGACTGCAGCACGCCGCCATCCAGGGGCGCATAGCAGAGCGGCTCGTGGCCTGCGTCGAACGTCCCGGTGGTGGTGGAGCACGCGACCAGGGGGAGCAGGAGCAGCCAGAGATGACGCATGGGACGAAAACTCCGGACGGCGTGCCTCCCCTCGACGATGGATCTACCACGCCACGGCGTGGCGCTGTGCGGCGGGCGTCAGCGCGCAGTGCCGGGCAGGACGGGCCGGCCGAGCTCGAGCCGGCGTGCGCCGGTCACCTCGGCGAGCACGCGCCGCGCGGGCACGCTGGCGCCCACCGTCGTGTATCGAACTCGCCCGACGCGGGTCTGGGCCTGCCGCAGCGGGAACTCGGAGGCCCGCGGGAGGAACCACTCCCGGACGGCGGGCAGGGGCAGGAGGTGCAGCTCCCGGCGGTCCAGGAAGCAGTAGGCCAGGAGGTCCGCCCCGCTGTACAGGAAGCACCCCGGGGTGTCCTTCTCGGCATTGGAGACCAGCTCCAGGAAGTACGTGCCGCGACGGCCCTGCCGGTCACCCTTCACCTCGACCCCGAGGACCTGACCGCCGGGGTGCTCCCAGAGGAGGTCCACCCCCCGATGCTGGAAGCGGGGGTCCTCCTGGACGTCGTGGACCTGAGAGCCAGCGACCTCGGCGAGGAGCACCTCGTGGACCAGCGCCACGGCCCGCAGGGCGGCGTGCTGGACCGCCTGCATGCTGTAGGCGCGTGCCACGCTTTGACCTTCCAACGGGGAAGGGCGGCTGTCTAGGCTCGCGGACTTCCCCGGGAGGCTCGATGGACGCCCGCTGCCCGCGCTGCTCCACCGTCTTCACCACGGATCGCAGCGGCATCCAGTTTTGCCCCAACTGCGGCCAGCAGGTGGACGTGCCCGACCCGCACGCCCGCCCGTCCACGCCCGACAGCTGGGGCCAGCCGCCCGGCGGTGGGGCCGGGTTCGGGGCAGGGCGATTCACCGGGGAGCCGCCGCCCGGCGGCGGAGCCATCCCGGGCCATCGCGAGCTGACGCCGTGGGAACGCCGGAAGGAGATCGGCGTCGTCCACGGGTTCATCGAGACCTGGAAGCGGAGCGTGCTGTCGCCCACCGCGTTCTTCCCCACCGTCCGCCCGGACGTGCCGTGGAGCGAGGCGCTGTACTACGCGTGGATCATCCACGGCATCACCGTGGCGGTGGGCCTCCCCTTCGTGGGGCTGGGCCTCTTCCGCCCGGGCCTGCCGAGCAACTTCAGCGATGACCCGCAGATGCAGACCGCGATGCGTGCGCTCTCCGGCGGCGTGGGGATCGGGACACTCATCGGTTCCATGCTGCTCTATCCGCTCTTCCTTCTCGCCGGCGCGGGCATCGTCCACCTGGTGGCGATGCTCTTCGGCGCGGCGAAGAACGGGTACGGCGCGACGGTGCGGGCATTCTGCTACGCGGCCGGCCCGAACCTCTTCGGCATCATTCCGTGCTTCGGGTTCCTGGCCGGCATCTACGGCCTGGTGCTGGCCATCTTCGGCATCGCGAGCCTCCAGGAGACCTCCACCGGGAAGGCGGCGGGCATCGTGCTCCTGCCGATCGCGCTGATCATCTGCTGCTGCGGACTCGTCTTCTCGCTCTTCTTCGCCGCCATCGCCGCGGCGCTGGGCGGGATGGCCGGGGGCACGCACTCGCTCTAGGGCCGGACGGATGACGCTCCACTGGACACCGCGCGAGCGCCGCTTCACGCTCCTCCACGCGCTCGGCCTCGCCGGGGTGATGGGGCTCCTCATCGCGCGCTTCGTCCCGCTGGCGCGACTTCCGTTGTGGCATTGCGTCTTCCGCGAGCACACCGGCTGGCCCTGCCCCGGCTGCGGCCTCACGCGGGCCGCGGACGGACTCGCGCACCTGCGCCTCGGGTTCGCCTTCGAGTCCAATCCGCTCGGCGCGCTCGTCGGCTGTCTCCTGGCCGGCGCGGCCGTGCTCGGTCTCTTGCAGTGGGCGTTCCGGCTGCCCTTGCCCGTCCCGCAGCTGTCCTCCGGAGAGGCGCGGGCGACGCGCGCGGCGGTGGTCGCGGCGCTGGTCGCCAACTACGCCTTCGTCATCGTCCAGACGCGTCTCGGCTGGCGATGACCGCCGCCGGCCTGGTCGTCCTCGGGTACCTCTCGGGGAGCGTCCCGTTCGGGCTGATCCTCGTCCGGATGGCCCGTGGGGTGGACGTCCGGGAGGAGGGGAGCGGCAACATCGGCGCGACCAACGTGGCCCGGGTCGCCGGCAAGGGCCTGGGTGTGCTGGTGCTGGTGCTCGATGCGCTCAAGGGGGCGCTGCCCGTCTTGCTCGCGCGGGAGGTCGAGCCGCCGGGATCGGTCGTGCCTGCCGCGGTGGGGCTCGCCGCCTTTGCGGGGCACGTGGCGCCGCCGTGGCTCGGGTTCCGGGGAGGGAAGGGCGTGGCGACCGCGCTGGGGGTACTCGCGGTGCTCGCGCCACGTGCGGCCCTCGCCGGGGCGCTGACCTACGGGGTGGTCTTCGCGGTGCTGCGCATCAGCTCGGTGGGCTCACTGCTCGCCGGGGCCGTGGCGACCGCGGTCGCGTGGTGTCTGCCCGGGACCTCGCCCGCTGCGGCCGCGCTGACCTCGGTGCTCCTCGCGGCGATGCTCTGGACGCACCGGGGGAACATCGGCCGGCTGCTCCGCCGGGGTGAGCCCCGCATCTGAGCCGCGCGCGGCGTACTCGAGCAACGTGCACTCGATGGGGCCGTTCCAGAGCGACCGCCGCCGCAGCGGGCGGTGGTGGAACGCGGCCTCGAACGCGGGGTTGCCGGAGAGGATGGCCTTGCGGAACCCGGACAGCGCGCCGAGCCGCTCCCCGAGGTGGAAGTAGAACGTCTTCATTCCCTTCTGGCCGCCGGCGGTGAGCCGATCGCCGTACGGGGGATTGGTGACCAGGAGGCCGTGGTCGAGGCCCTCGAGGGGAAGAGGGCGCGTTGCGTCCGCCTCGGCGATGGTGATCTCGCGCTCGAGCCGGGCGGCCTTCACGTTGGCGCGCGCCGCCTCGAGGGCCTCCGCGGATCGATCGAACCCGTGGATGGGGAACGGCGCCCGCCGCTCGTTGGCACGTGCCTCGGCGCGGAGCCGGTCGAGGGTCGACTTGGCCTCCCTGCCGAGCGAGGGCCAGTGCTCGATGCCGAAGTTGCGGTGCACGTTGGGCGCGCGGCGCACGGCGAGGAGGCCCGCCTCGATGAGGAAGGTGCCCGAGCCGCACATCGGATCGACGAGCGGCTCCTCGCCGGTGTAGCGGACGGCGCGGAGGATGGCGGCGGCGAGCGTCTCCTTGAGGGGCGCCACCGTGGGCCGGACGCGGTACCCGCGCTGGTTGAGGGGTGCGCCGGCGACGTCGAGCGAGAGCGAGAGCCGGGTCCCGGCGAGGTGGGCCACGACGCGCACGTCCGGCCGGCGGGTGTCCACGTCGGGGCGTCCGCCGCGCTTCTCGCGCAGCCGGTCCACCAGCGCGTCCTTGATCTTCAGCGCGACGAAGCCGGAGTGGGTGTGCTCCGAGTCGCGCAGCGTGGCCTCGACCGCGAACGTCGCGTGGGGATCGAGGTGCTCCTCCCACGGGACTTCGTGCGCTGCGTCATACAGGCCCTGCGCCCCGTGCGCCTCGGCCTCCGCGAGGGGCCAGAGCAGGCGCATGGCGATGCGCGACCAGAGGGCGATGCGCAGCGCCTCGTGGAGGTTGGCCATGAACCGGACGCCCCCGCGATCGGCGCGAACCCGGGCCGCCCCGAGCTCGGTGAGCTCCTCGGCGAGGAGATCCTCGGTTCCGCGGGCGGCGGTGGCGAAGAGGGGGAGGCGCCTGGGCATCGGGAGGGGAGCGCTACTGTCTCCACCCGTTCGCTGCAAGCGTGGTTGACTGCCGGGCGTCGTTCAACGGAGGAGGACCTGATGCGCCGAGCACTGGTGATGCTGCTGTTGGTGTGCGCCGTTCCGCTCGTGGCCCGGGCTGGCGATGGCGGGGCCAAGGCGGGGATCGAGGCGGGGCTCAAGAAGTTCGCCGACGCCGTGGCCAAGGGTGACGCCGCCGCGCTCGCCAAGCTCTACGCCGTGGACGGGGCGATCCTCCCGCCGGGACGCCCGATGCTGAAGGGCCGCGAGGCGATCGAGAAGGAGTTCGCGGGGCTGGTGGGGGCCTTCAAGAAGATCAGCTTCACCACGCGCGAGGTCTACCCGATGGGGAACCTGGCCCTCGAGGTGAGCGCCTGGAAGCTCGAGGACGCCTCGGGGAAGGGTC
>JADGQZ010000433.1 GCA_017881345.1 Myxococcaceae bacterium
ACCAGGATCGCCCCGTCCATCTGGGCGGCGCCGGTGATCATGTTCTTCACGTAGTCGGCGTGACCCGGGCAGTCCACGTGGGCGTAGTGCCGGTTCTTGGTCTCGTACTCCACGTGCGCCGTGGAGATGGTGATGCCGCGCTCCCGCTCCTCGGGGGCCTTGTCGATCTGATCGTAGGCCAGCGCCTGGGCTCCACCCTGCTTCGCCAGCACCTTGGTGATGGCGGCGGTCAGGGTGGTCTTCCCGTGGTCAACGTGCCCGATGGTCCCCACGTTCACGTGGGGCTTGGTGCGCTCGAACTTTTCCTTGCTCATTGTGCTCCTCTATTTCCTCGAACCTCGAATGGAGCCCTGATCCAGGATTGAACTGGAGACCTCATCCTTACCAAGGATGCGCTCTACCAACTGAGCTATCAGGGCTTGCTGCTGGTCTTCGCTCCGCCTTCGTGTTGGAGCGGGAAACGGGATTCGAACCCGCGACATTCAGCTTGGAAGGCTGACGCTCTACCAACTGAGCTATTCCCGCCTGCTGCTCCTCGTGCCTGGTTGGAGGGGGTTGGATTCGAACCAACGAAGGCGTAGAGCCGGCAGATTTACAGTCTGCTCCCTTTGGCCACTTGGGTACCCCTCCATGACTTTCCTCTCTACGCCGTCCTGAACGCCTCCTGGCCGGCGGCGGGGGTCGAACCCGCGACCTACTGATTACAAATCAGTTGCTCTACCTGCTGAGCTACACCGGCACGCAGCTCGCCCCGGCCCCCCAGGGCACACTTCGCCAGAGCCCCGGAAGGGCTGGGCCTTTTATGGGACGGACTTGGCCGGAGTCAAGGCGAACGCCCCCGCCGTCGCCGCCCGCTGCCGGGCCACCTCGTACAGCAGCAGCGCAGCCGACACCGAGGCGTTGAGCGACGCCACCTGACCCGCCATCGGGATGCGGAGCCGCAGATCGCAGTGCTTCAGCACTCCAGGCCGGACGCCTGCCCCCTCGCCGCCGATGACCAGCGCCAGCGGGCCGTCCAGCCGGGCCGCCCACACCACCTGGTCCCCCTCCGGATCCGCTGCCACCACCCAGAGGCCTGCCGCCTTCAGCTCCTCCAGCGCCCGCGAGACGTTGGTCACCCGCGCCACTGGCACGTGCTCCACCGCCCCCGCCGAGGCCCGGGCCACCGTGGCGGTCACCCCCACCGAGCGGTCCTTGCCCAGCACCACCCCGTGCGCCCCGAGGGCGTCCGCCGAGCGGATCACCGCCCCGAGGTTGTGCGGGTCCTGGAGCCCGTCGAGCACCAGCACCAGCGGAGGCTGCCCCGAGGCCGTCGCCCGCGCGAGCACCTCGTCGAGCTCCGCGTAGCCGAACTCGCGCAGCCGGGCGACGACGCCCTGGTGCACCCCGCCCTCGACCATCGCCACCAGCCGCTCGCGCGGCACGCGCTCCACCGGCACCTTCGCCTCGCGCGCCCGGGTGAGGATCTCCGCGGCGGCCCGCGGCGGGACGCTGCCCTCGAGCACGTACACCCGCTCGACCTCGCCGGGGTGCGCGCGCAGCGCCTCGAGCACCGGGTGGATGCCGTGCACCGTCCGGCTCTCGCCCGGCATCGGCTCTCGCTACTCCGCCGTCACGGGGACGGAGAGCGTCTTCTGCTGGCGCAGGCAGGCATCGGCGGTGCAGATGAAGAAGGTCACCTTGGCCTCCACGGCCCCGGCGCCCTTCCCGCTCACGCTCAGCGGCACCTCGAAGCGCGGGTCCGGGTACTTCACGGTGGCGGACGGCTTGCGCACCGAGTCTCCGTAGACCAGCTGCGTCTTGGCCGGAGTCACCGGGCCGGAGCCCGAGAGCTGGATCCGCAGCGGCGCCTCGTCCGAGACGTGGGCGCCCTTCAGGCTCTGGATCTCCAGCACGAACGTCCCGGGCTTGCCCGGGGCCACCCGCGCCGTCGTGCCCTCGGTGGAGAGCTTGTACAGCGAGGTCGGGTCCAGCTCGGCCCCCAGCGCCAGCGAGGCGACGAGCGCCCCGGTCATCGGTATCCATCGTGCGAGCCGCATCGGCCGGACACCCTATCAAGAAGCCCGGGCGCGCTTCAGCGAAGCGGAGCCCTGCCGCGTCCGTCTGGACAGTCTGGGCAGCGGCGAGGGATCGAGCGCCGGCGGCCGCTCGCGGGCCAGCTGCTCGGCCCGGAGGATGACCGGGGTGGCGAGGTCCTCGCCCACCGCCTTCTCCATCTCGGCCAGGCCCGGGCTCGAGTGGACCTCGAACACCTTGGGCGGCCCCCGGACGTCGAGCATGTCCACCGCCGCGACCTCGAGCCCCATCAGCCGCGCCGCCTCCACCGCCACCCGGGCGTGCGCCTCGGTCATCGGGATGCGCTCGAAGCGGGCGCCCCGGTTGAGCGTCTGGGCCAGCCGGTTCATGCGCGGTCGTCGCCGCACCGCCGCCAGCGCCTTGCCGCCGACCACCAGCACCCGCACGTCACGGCCCTTCTTGCGCACGTACTCCTGGACGAGGAGGTTGTGGCCGAGGCCGAGGATCGCCTCCAGTGCCGCCTCGAGCGAGTTGAGCGTCTCGCAGACCATCACCCCGCGCTCGTCGCCTCCCCCGAGCAGCTTCACCAGCACCGGCACCCCACCCACCAGCTGCACCATCGCCTTGAGGTCGCCGGCGCTCCGGGCCATCACCGTGGCCGGCACCGAGATGCCGTGCGCCGAGAGCAGCTGCAGGCAGCGCATCTTGTTCCGCGCGTGGGCGATGGCCGCGGCGGTGTTCATCACCGGCACCCCGAGCATCCCGTACTGGTTCACCACCGCCAGGCCGTAGCTGGTGATGGACTGGGCGATGCGCGGGAGCACCACGTCCGGCAGCACCAGCCGCCGCCGCCGGTACAGGAGGTGCCCGCGCTCCCCGTCGAGGTGCATCTCCACCTGCACCGGGTCCAGCACCCGGACCGCATGCCCGCGTGCGCGGGCCGCGGCCACCAGCCGGGCCGTGGACGGGACCGAGAGCGAGCGCGAGAGGACGGTGAGACGCACGGGCGGACGACGGTATGACCCGGGCGCCAGCGCGGCAAGGAGCGCCTGGCGCGCGCGACGCCCGTCAGCCGCTCAGAGGACCTTCAGGATCCGGATCTGCACGTTCACCGGGTTCGCGGCGGTGGACGCCTTCAGCTGTTCGCAGAGCGGCTGCCCCGCGACGAACTCCACCGCCGGACCGGGCTTGTGGGTCACCGACGTGGTCTCTGACGGCGAGACGTAGACCCAGGTGGTGGGGCCCGGCTGGTACGGCTTGTCGTTCACCAGCACGCTCAGCAGCGACACGTCGGTCGGCACATCCGTGAGGGGCTGCTCGCAGACCCCGGCGACCGGCGCAGTGATCTGCTTGAGGGCGTCGCCCAGGTCCGACGCATCGTTGGCCTGGTAGTACTGCTTGGTGCAGAGGCCAGTCGCCAGATCGCACGGGTTGTCCGAGCCGCAGGGTTGATTCGGCGGACTCCCGGGGCAGACGCGCGGGTACAGCACGGCGCCCGACACCGCGATGCGCTGTAGCGTGTCCCGTGCGGTCGCGGTCCCCGCCTCCGCCCCGAACCCCACGACGTACGTCTGGACCCGCTTGCTGGCCAGGAACTGCGCCGCCTTCACCGTCTGGTCCACGTCGAGGCAGCCGGCGCCGGCGAACGGCGGCAGCGTCGGCGCACAGTCGTCGAGCGCCGGCCCGAACGTGCACTGACATGCCGGCGTGCCCGCGATGCTCGCCAGCGCCCCGTCACAGTTGGGGAGCCCGTCGGTGAAGAGGATCACGATCTCGTCCCGCGTGGTGTCGTTCACCAGGCTCGGCACCGTCCCGAGGAACGCCAGACTCGCCGCGGTGGGAGTCCCGCCACCCGTTCCGGTGGGGCCTGGCGGGTTGCTGCTGCTGACCTGGTTCAGCGCTGCCCGGGTCGCATCCGCGGCGGCCTGCAGGGTCGCATCGTCGTCCGTGGTGCTGGTCGGGAGCGGACTGGTCTGCTGCGTCGTCGGGCCGCAGCCGCCGCTGTTCTCGGGTTCGGGGAAGAGTGCCAGCCCGTAGCGACCGATCAGCGGAAAGTCCTGGATGTACTGGTTCAGGGCACTCGAGAGCTCGCTCCACCGGGTGGGGCACACCGCGATGTTGCAGGGGTTCGACTTCTGCGGGTCACCACAGAGCGGACCGTTGGCCCCGCCGACGTGGCAGGCGGGGAGCGTCGGATCGACCGGCTGGTCCATCGAGCCCGACTTGTCGACCAGCAACATGAAGTTCGGCTTGTTCTTCACCGCCTTCACGTCCGAGCTGGTCTGGGTCTGCCCGATCGACAGCGGCGCGACGGGCTCGAAGTCGTAGGTCTGGCAGGCGACCGAGACCAGCAGGAGCGCCGAGACTGCCGCGAGACGGAGGACGGGCTGGGTGGGCATGCGGAGGTCGCGAGCATACCCGCTCGGGGAGTCAGCAGCCCCATTTCCGGAGGACACCCACATCGCCGACCGCGCTCCTACCCTCGTGCCCCCGAGCCGGCCACGCTCAGAGGACGCGGAGGATGCGCAGGTCGAGCTGCGCCGGGTTCTGCGTGGTGGCGTTCTCGATGGTCGTGCAGAGGGGCCCGAGAAAGCGGATAGCAGGACCGCCCTGCGCCGGCGCGACGTAGTGCCAGGTCTGGTCCCCGGGCGGGTACCGCGTGCCGTTCAGCGTCAGGAGGACGAGATCCTCCGACGTCGGCGCGGGGGAGATCGCCCGGAGGCAGGGCTCCCGGTCCAGGTTGGCGGTGATGTCCGCGAGCGCTGCACCGAGCCCGGTGCTGTCCTGCGCCTGGTAGTACTGCCGCTGGCAGACCCCACCCTGACACGCGTTCCCCGGTCCACACGGCTGATCGTGCTGCGGACCGGGGCAGCGCCGCGGGTACGTCCCGGCGAGCGACAGATCCTGGAGGACGATGGACGCATCGACTCCTCCGTCGAGGGTGGCCCGCGTCTCGTCCCCGAAGCCGATGACCACCAGGTGGACGCCGCGCGAGGCGAGGTCCTGCACCGCCTGCACGGTCCGGTCCTTGTCCAGACAGTCGAAGCTGGTGGACGCCTGGGGTGGACAGCGGTCCGCGGTGGCGGTGCACACGCAGTTCGCAGCCGAGACGGCGCCGTCGCAGTTGGGCAGACCGTCGGTCAGCAGGACCACCAGGTCGAGCCGCAACGGATCGAGCAGCGGCGCGTACGTCGAGAAGAACTGGAGGCTCGGTCCGGTGGGTGTCGCGCCGCCGGTGCCGTCTGGCCCGGGCGGGTTCTGACTCTTCACCCTGGACAGCGCCAGGCGTGCGGCGTCCGAGAGCGCCGAGAGCGTTGCCGGGGAGTCGTCGTCCGGATTCGCCGGGAGGTCCACCCGGGCGGCGGTGGTGGGGACGCAGTTGGGCTGGTCCACCCCCGTCACGGGCTCCGGAAAGAAGGCGAGCCCGAACCGTACGGTCTGCGCCTGGGCCTGGAGGAACGGGTCGAGAGCGAGGTTCAGCTCGCTCCAGCGCGTCGGGCAGGTCGTCACGTTGCAGGGGTTGGTCTTCGCCGTGTCGCCCGAGCCGCAGAGCGTCCCGTTGCGCGTGCAGGCCGGAAGCGACGGAATCACCGGCAGGTCCATCGACCCCGACTTGTCCACGAGCACCATCACGTTCGGCTTGAACTTCCGGACCACGATCGGCGTGCTGCTCTCCTCCTGCGACACCGAGAGCGGGGCGACCGGGACGAAGTCGTAGGTCTGGCACGCGACCGCGATGACGAGACACGCGGCGACCGGGGCGATGGAACTGGAACGCATCGTCGAGAAGCGACCAGCCTAGCAGGCTGCCTGTGGTGTCAGAAGGTGAGCACGCGTGCGCCGTCGGTGAGGCGCCATAGCGCGACCAGCCCGACCACCTCGTCGAGCACGCGCTCGGCCTCGCCGAGCGACACGCCCGCGAGCTTGAGCATCGTGTCGCAGGCGATGCAGCGGGCACCGAGCCCGCGCGCCTCCGCCAGCAGCTGCGCAGGAGGCGGCACGCCCACCCCCTCGGCCCGCGCGCCCTCGGCGAGCTCACGGTCGGACTGGGGACGCCCGAAGTCCCCGCGGCAGAGCTGCCGGAGCGCCTCGAAGGCGAAGACGAACACCACCTCTTCCCCGAGCGCGGCCGCGGTGATGCCCATCGACGCCGCCTGGTAGGCCGGCTCGTAGCCGCCGCGCTGCACGATGAACATCACCCGTCCAGACATGTCTCGCCGTGAAGGTACACTCCGTCGCCGTCCGATGTCCCGGTTCGTCCGTGTCCTGTTGCTCGCCATCCTCTCCGCCGCCTGCACGCGGTCGGGAGGTCCTGCCCGCACGAGCCAGGAGGCCCAGGCCCGCGTCACCGCGCTGCTCGACGTTCCTGACGCCGGGTCGGCCGAGTTCGCCGCGGTGGGTCCGGGGGCCGTGCCCGCGCTCCAGGCGGTGCTCCTCGACACGCAGGAGAGCGAGCCGAGGCGTCTCGGTGCGGCGCGGGCGCTCTCCGGACTTCCGGACGGGGCGGGTCTCGCGGCGCTCGGAGACGCCGTGAGCTCTCCACGCCTCTCGCCGTCGCTCCGCGACGCAGTAGCCGACGAGCTCGGCTCGCATGATCGCGATCAGGCGGTCACCCGTCTCGGCCCGCTCCTCGGCTCCGCCGACCCGTCCATCCGCTCCGCGGCCGCGCGGGGACTCGGGCGCGCAGGCGGCCCCGCCGCTCGCAAGTTGCTCGAGGACCGGTTAGAGCGCGAGGAGGATCCCGGAGTCCGCGAGCAGCTCCAGGCGGCGCTGGCCCGGGCCCAACCTTGAACATGCGACCCACCGTCCTGCTCTTCGACGTCGATGGCACCCTGGTCACCACCGGAGGCGTGGGCCGCCGCGCGCTGGAGGTCGCCTTCGAGCGCTCCTACGGCCGCCGGGATGCCTGCCGCAGCTTCCGCCTCGACGGGATGACCGACCGCGCCATCGTCCGCGCCGGGCTGCGCGCCATCGACGTCCCCCCCACCGAGGCCTGCATCGACCAGGTGCTCGTCGACTACCTGCGCGTGCTCGCCGAGGAGGTGGCTGCCGCGCCCGACGCCACGTACCGCGTGCACGCCGGGATGGCCGAGACCCTCGACGCTGCGCACGCGCTCCCGCACGCCGCGGTGGGCCTCGGGACCGGGAACATCCGCGAGGGGGCGCGCATCAAGCTCGAGCGGGTCGGCATCTACCACCGCTTCGCCTTCGGCGGGTTCGGCTGCGACGCCGAGGATCGGACCGCGCTCATCCGCCGGGGCGCCGAGCGCGGAGCGGCGATGCTCGGCGTGCCCGTGCCCGAGTGCCGGGTGGTGGTCATCGGCGACACGCCCAAGGACGTCGCCGCCGCCCAGGCGATCGGCGCCGAGTCCGTCGGGGTGGGTACCGGGAGCTTCTCCGCCGAGCAGCTGCTCGCCTCGGGCGCGACGCGCGCGTTCGGGGACCTCGCCGCGCCGGGAGCGCTCGAGGCAGTGCTCGGAGACGGGCGCTGAGCCCCCAGGCGCTCTCACCGCGGGCTGCCTGGATGCTCCTCGGAACCACCGAGGGGCTCGCCGAACGGCTGCGAGCCGCGGCCGATGCCCTGGAGCCCGGGCGCGAGGTCGAGGCCGGCTGGCTCCGCAGCGCCGCGGCGCTGGTGGAGCACGGCAACCAGGCGAGGCATTCGGCCCGTGCGAGCGCCGTCTGGCTGGAGGAGCTCGCCGCCGAGGCGCGCGCCCGCAAGTTCTCGCTGCTCCGCGCGTGGCTGGAGACCGCCGGCGCGCTCCGCGCGACGCTGCACCTCCACGACTCCGAGCGCGGGCCCCTCACCCAGGCCCTCTTCCCGGAGTGGCGGGAGCCGGCGCTGCGGCGCCACGTCGACCAGGCGCTGGCCTTCGGGCTCGAGCTGCAGCGCCGGCTGTCGTCCGGGTACGTGGTCCGGCGCCTCGCCGAGCCCGTCACCGAGCGGGTGCTGCGTCCGGCGCTGGACGCGCTGGAGGCCGCGCAGGCGTCCTGGTCTGCCGAGCGTGACCGCCCTGCCCTGTCGAGCCCGGAGGCGGACGAGGTCCGCAGCCACCTGCTCGCGATCGCCGTGGAGACCGCGCGGACACTCGAGCGCGTTCGCGCCGTCGTCCGGGCGGCGCTCCCGGACCGGCCGGAGCTCATCGAGGGGATCTTCCCGAGGAGGGCCCGACCGGCTGGGGCGTCCACGGAGATCGGCGCGGCGGACGCTCAGCGGTCACCCGCGGGCGACGGCGTCGAGGCAGAGCCCGACCTTCCCCGGCGCGGTGACCCCGCGGCAGGCGAGACGGCACGCCCGACCCCGGACGCAGGTACGGGCGAGGCACCCGAGAACCGACCCGAAGCGCCGCGACCACGCTCGCGCAAGCCCGGCGAGACGACAGCCGACGCTCCGCGGCCGCGCTCACGCAAGCCCGGCGAGAATCCAGCCGAGGCTCCACGGCCGCGCGCGCGCAAGCCGGTCGAGAAGAGAGACGACGCTCCGCAGAGACGAAGCGGCAAGCAGGTCGAGCACGCGCCGCCCGAGATTCCGGCCAGCCGCACGCGCAAACCGAGGGGGACCCCACCCCGCAGCGGGTCGAGGCGCATCGCCGGCCCCGAGCGTCCAGCGGCCGTCGTCGCTGGCGGCGCCGAGACCTCGATGGCCGGGCCCGGCAGAGGGAAGCGCGCTCGCCCGGCGACACCCGGCGAGCGCCCCCGGCGGAGCTCGCCACCCGCCCGCCGGAGCTGAGCGATGCTCTCTCCGCTGCCCATCGATCCCCTCCTCCCGTCCGTGGTGGAGGCGGTGAAGCGTCAGGGCACCCTCGTGCTCCAGGCCGCCCCGGGTGCGGGGAAGACGACCCGCGTCCCGCGCGCGCTGCTCGATAGTGGCGCCTTCGACGGCGAGCTGTGGGTGCTCGAGCCCCGCCGCCTGGCCGCGCGGCTCGCTGCGGCGCGCGTCGCCGAGGAGCTCGGGGAGCCCATCGGCCGGCGCATCGGCTACCAGATCCGCTTCGACGAGGTCGCCTCGGCCGCCACCCGGGTGCGCTTCGTCACCGAGGGCATCCTCACCCGGCGACTGCTCTCCGACCCCGAGCTGCGGGGCGTGGGCGCGGTGGTGCTGGACGAGTTTCACGAGCGGCACCTCCCCACCGACCTCGGGCTCGCGCTGCTCCGGGGCCTCCGGGAGCGCCGGCCAGAGCTCCGGCTGCTGGTCATGTCGGCGACGTTCGATCCCGGGCCGGTGGCGCGCTTCCTCGGTGACGCGCCGGTGCTCACCTCCGAGGGACGTGTCTTCCCGGTGGAGCTCGAGCACCTCCCCGCCGTAGACACCCGGCCAATCGAGCAGCAGGTCCTCGCCGGCCTCAAGCGCCTTGGCCCGCGGGTGGGCGACGGCCACGTGCTCGTCTTCCTCCCCGGCGCCGCGGAGATCCGCCGGACGCAGGACGCCTGCGCCGACTACGCCACGCGCCATGGGTTCCGGGTGCTCCCGCTCCACGGTGACCTCCCCGCCGCCGAGCAGGACCGTGCGGTGCGGCCCTCCACGGAGCGCAAGCTCATCCTCTCCACCAACGTCGCCGAGACCTCGGTGACGGTCGACGGCGTCGCCGCGGTCATCGACTCGGGGCTTGCCCGGGTCGCCACCCACTCGCCCTGGAGCGGCCTGCCCTCGCTCCGGGTGCAGCCCATCAGCCGGGCCAGCGCGGCGCAGCGGGCTGGCCGGGCCGGGCGCACCCGCGCCGGCATCTGTCTTCGCCTCTACACGCAGGGAGACCTCGAGCGGCGCCCCGAGCGAGACGCGCCGGAGATCGCCCGCGCCGACCTGACCGAGACCGTCCTCTCCCTCGCTGCCGTGGGCGTCTCCGACCCCCGGACGTTTGGCTGGTTCGAGCCCCCACCGGCTGCCGCGCTCCGCGCGGCCGAGGAGCTCCTCACGCAGCTCGGCGCCCGTGGCCCGGATGGGACGCTCACGCCCCTCGGGCGGCGTCTCCTCGCCTTCCCGGTGCACCCCCGTCTGGGACGGATCCTGGTGGAGGGCGAGCGGCGCGGCGTCGCCCCGGAGGCCGCGCGCGCCGCGGCGGTGCTCTCCGAGCGGCCTTCACGTCCGCCCACGTTCGGCGGCGGCCGCCCGCAGGGTCCGACGCTGAGCGGCCGCTCCGATGTCCTCGAGCAGATGGAGTCCCTCGGTCCCGGGACGCGGGGCGGAGCAGCGCAGGCCGTGGAGCGCACCACCCGGCAGCTCTCGCGCTCCGTGCGCGGCGAGCACCGCGCCCCCGTCCAGGAGCGGGAGGATGCGCTGCTGCTCGCGCTCCTCGCCGGCTTCCCCGACCGGGTCGCGCGCCGGCGCCGGCCACACTCCCCGGACCTGGTCCTCTCGGGTGGAGGCAGCGCGATCCTCGACCCGGTGAGCGTGGTCCAGGAGCCGATGCTGCTCCTGGCCCTCGATGCCGAGCAGCGCACCGGCCCCCGCGGGCCCGAGGTGCGCGTCCGCGTGGCCAGCGCCATCGAGCCCGAGTGGCTGCTGGACCTGTTCCCCGAGCAGCTGACCGACGAGGACCGCCTGCTGTTCGCCGAGGACTCGGAGCGCGTCGAGCGGCTCACCCGGCTCTCCTACGGCGCGGTCACCCTCGAGGAGCGGCGGACGCCGGCGGAACCGTCCGAGGCAGCGGAGACGCTCCTCGCCGAGGCCATCCGGGCGCGGCAGATCGGCACGGTCATCGACATCGGGCCCCTCGACGCGCTCCGGGCGCGGCTCGCGCTGGCGCGGACGCTGTTTCCCGAGCAACGCTGGCCGGAGGTGGACGAGGCCGGACTGGCATCGGTCCTGGCCCGCGGCCGGAGGAGCCTCGCCGAGGTGCGCGAGGCGAACCCCGCGTCGGAGCTGGTCGGAGCGCTCGCGCCCGAGGCGGCGCGCGTCCTCGCCCGCGAGCTCCCCGAGCGCGTGTCGCTGCACGGAGGTCGCTCCGTCCAGGTCCATTACGTCTCGGGCCAGCCGCCGTGGATCGCCTCGCGGCTGCAGGACTTCTTCGGGCTCCGCGAGGGGCCGGCGCTCGCGCGGGGGCGCGTGCCGCTCGTCCTCCACCTGCTCGCACCCAACCAGCGGGCGGTCCAGGTGACCCAGGACCTCGCGGGGTTCTGGAGCAGACACTACCCGTCTCTCCGGCGCGAGCTTGGACGGCGCTACCCCCGGCACGCGTGGCCGGAGGACCCCCTCCACGCCTCACCGCCACCGCCCCGGCGGTGAGCGACAGGCGCGGGAGGGTGCCCACTCGTGGAACTGGCGACTGCTGACACGGAGTGTTACTGCCCCCCCGCTTGGAGCCCGGCAATCCGATCACCCGCCGTATTCTCCTCGGCTCGCTGAACGCCGGGGCCGGTCACAACGCGCTCCGGGATTCGTTCGCCGCGGCGCTGGCGCGCGTCGACCCCGAGCAGCAGCGCTTCCAGCAGGTGGTGTGGAACTCCGCCGACCGGGTCGTCGACTGGTTCTACTCGACGTGCGTCCGCTTTCTCCCCCGGTTCCAGGGGACGGTCTTCGAGCTCAGCAGCCAGCCCTGGGCGGTGCGCACGGCGATGATGCTGAGCCCGCAGCTCCTGGCCGAGGCCTCGGCACTGCTCCGTTCTCAACGCATCGACCTGCTCCTCACCACCCACCCGCTGCAGGGCCTGATGCTGGCGCGGGTCCGGCGCGCCCTCGGGCTCTCCGTGCCGCTGGTGATGGCGGTCCCCGACTACGGCGTCCCGGCGTCGGGGTACTACCCGCCGCTGGCCGAGCTCCGGCCCGACGCGCTGGTGGTGATGGAGGAGGGCACGCTCGAGCATTACCGGACGCTCGGCGTCCCGGAGGACCGACTGCACCTGTCCGGATTTCTCACCCGTGAATCGTTCACCCGCGTCGGCGCCCGGCTCCGCACCGAGGGTCGGGAGACCGCGCGCGCCGCACTCCGGGCCGAGGTCGTGGCCGCGCATCCGGAGTTCGCGAGCTTCCAGCTCCACCGCCCGACGCTGCTCTTCATGGGCGGCTCGGCGTGGACCTACAAGACCTGGCCGGTGCTCGACCGCGTCCTTGCCGACCCCGGGCTGCGCGAGGCGGCGAACGTCGTCATCGTCGCCGGTCGTGACCGGGCCTTCGAGGCGCGTCTGCGGCCCCGGGTGCGGGACGGCGTGCACGTGTTCGGCTTCGTCACGCCCGACGTGCTCGCCACGCTGATGGGTCTCGCCGATGCGCCGGTGCTCGGGAGCCTCGCCCCGGCGACACTCCAGGAGCTGCTCGAGGTGGGCCTCGGTCCACTGCTCCTCTTCCACTTCATCCCCGGGAGCGAACGGCCGCACGTGGGGTACATCGAGAGCCAGCGGCTGGGTCTCTACATCCCCCGCATCGAGGAGATGCTGGAGTGCCTCCGCGAGGTGGTGGGGCTGCGGCCGACCTCGGAGGCGCTCGCCCGGGCCCGCGACGGTTTTCGCGAGCGCGCACGGCTTCTCCGGACGCGCGGCGCGGAGCGTGCGCTGCAGCTGCCCCGCTTCCTCGATCAGGTGCTGGGCGCCCCGCGCACGACCCACGGCGGCGAACGCGCCGTCGGATAGCTCAGGGCGGCCGCAGCCAGCTAGCCCGTCAGCCGCCGCCGGGCCTCGACATGGTCGATGCCCGCTTCCTCGAACACCGGACCCGCCGGCCGGTAGCCATGCCGCTCGTAGAAGCCCAGCGCGTACAGCTGGGCGTGGACCATGACCCCGGTGAGGCCACGCCGGCGAGCCTCGGCCTCGAGCGCGCCGAGGAGCAGATTGCCGACGCCGTTCTTCCGGTGCGACTGCAGCACCGCCATGCGTCCGATCTGTCCCCAGGTGCCCGTCTCGCCTGCGGGAGGAGCAGTCAGGATGACGAGCCGCCCGGTGCCGATCGCATGGCCCTCGGCGAATGCGAGGAGGTGGTACGCGCGCGCGTCCTCGTCATCCCGCTCGATGGTCTCGGGGACGTGCTGCTCCTCGATGAAGACCACCTCGCGGATCGCCAGCGCCTGGAAGAGCTCGGGCTCGTTCCTCACCTGCGCGATGACGAGCTTGTTGTCGGCAGGGGCCGTCATTCCGCGCCTGAACCTATCGCATCCGACTGTCGTTCCAACCCTGGGTCAGCCGACGCCCGTGTGGCAGGTCGGTGCGAAATGACATGCGCACTGACCGCGTTCGCGTCGACGCGCACGCACGGCCAAGGTGCACCGCGGCGGACGGTGGTCCGGATCGAGGGACGTCGCGGGAATGCGTTTCGCTGCAGACGGGCACGGCACGAACCTTGTTTTCGACTGTCCGACATGCAGCCCGATCGTGTGCAACCACCGAAGAGCGAACAGTCCGCCGCCCCGCCTCGGCGACGCTTCGCGGAGACGCTCCGGGCACGGATGCCACGGCCGAAGCACCGGTCCCCCGTGCCGCGGCGCTCTGCAGCGGCGAGCCCCGGAAAACCCGGCGTCGCCGACGCATGGCGGGTGGCGTCCAGCGCATCGGTGTTGCGTGGCCAGGCCCGGGTCGAGATGGACGCCTCGGCCCGACTCCGCATCGCGGACGGGGCGGCCGCGTCGAAGCAGGCCTCGGCCCGACTCGACGGCCGGACGACGGAGCTGCTCCGGGCCGCGCTGCGCACGGAGGTCCTCGGCCGGAGCGAGCCGTCGGCGCCCGCCCGGGTTTCTCTCACGCCAGCGTTCGAGGCGGGCGCGCCGGCCCGTTCGTCGCCGGTCGAGGTGAGCGGGCCCGTCGGGGCGGGAGCCACCGGCGCAGTCGGTTCACCATCGATCCCGGAGGAGCGCATCGAACGGGCGATGGCTCTCGTGGAGCGCATCGAGCACTTCGTCCGGAGCGGGCGGCCCGCCCTGGCGCTCACCCTGCGTGGACCCGTCCCCGGGCGGCTCGAGCTCCAGCGCGTCGCACCGGGCGCGATCTCGATCCGGCTGTCTTCGGCCCGCCCTCCGTCCAGCGATGCGCTGGGCGAGCTCCGTCAGGCGCTCGAAGCCCGCGGACTGTCGGTCCGGACCCTGGAGACCCGAACCGTCACAGCTTCATCAGGGGACGCTTGTTCTCCTTGTCCTTGAACTCCTCGGCCTCCGGCAGCGGGTCCTTCTTCTCGGAGATGTTGGGCAAGGTCTTGGAGTAGGTGGCGTTGATCTCCTTGTACTCGGCCCACTTCTCGGGGAGGTCGGACTCGGGGAAGATCGCCTTGGTCGGGCACACCGGCTCGCAGGCGCCACAGTCGATGCACTCGTCGGGGTGGATGACCAGCATGTTCTCCCCCTCGTAGAAGCAGTTGACGGGGCAGACCTCCACGCAGTCGGTGTACTTACACTTGATGCATCCATCGGCGACGATGTAGGCCATGGCGGCGATTCTCCGCTGTGAGGCGCTCGACTCCGGGGGAGCGCGCAGCAGCGGAACTGAGCGCATCCGCTCTCCCGGGGCAAGCGGGGAAAAAGGCTAGCGGCCGAGGAAACCTCTGGCTCGCATCAGCTCGGCAACGAGCACCGCCCCCCGCGCCGCGCCCATCTTAGTGTTGTGCGAGACGAGCACCAGCTTGACCCCGTGCTCGAGGACCGGCTCCTCCCGGATCCGCCCCACGCTGGTGGCCATCCCCCCGTGCGTCTCCCGGTCGAGCCGCGGCTGGGGGCGGTCCTGAGCCTCGAGGACCTCGATCCACCGCGGCGCCGACGACGGGAGGTCCCGCGCCTCGGGGCTGCCTTCCCAGGTGCGGAGCGCGTCCTTCACCTCGTCCAGGCTGGCCGGCCGGCCGAGCCCCACCGACACCGTCTCGGTGTGGCCGTCCTGGACGGCGACCCGGGTGCAGGTGGCGGAGATCCTGATCGCCATCGGCTCGACGGCGGACGCCCCCGGCACCCAGCGGCCGAGGATCTTCCGGGTCTCCGCCTCGACCTTTCCCTCCTCCTTGGGGATGTAGGGAATGACGTTGTCCAGGATGTCGAGCGCCGCCACGCCCGGTGAGCGGCCGGCCCCGGACACCGCCTGGAGCGAGGTCATCACCACGGAGCGAACGCCGAACCGTTCGGCCAGCGGCGCGAGCACCACCGCGAGCCCGGTCGTCGTGCAGTTGGGGATCGGCACCACCGAGCCCCTCCATCCGCGTGCCCGCTGCGCCGTGACCAGGCCCACGTGGCCGGCGTTCACCGGCGGGATGAGCAGCGGCACGTCCGGCTCCATCCGGAACGTGCTCGCGGCGCTGATGACCGGGAGCTCGGCGGCGAACCGGGGCTCGAGCTCGCGCGCCACGTCGGACTCCACCGCCGAGAAGACCAGGTCCACCCCGCGGGGGGCCGCCCCCGGGTCCAGCAGCCGGAGCGCCGCGATGTCGGCAGGGATGGGCTCGGAGAGGAACCAGCCGCCGGCGACCGCCTCGTCGTATCGCTTGCCTGCGTTCCGCGGCGACGCGGCGATGGCGCCGATCTCGAACCAGGGATGGTCACGGAGCGCAGAGACGAACTGCTGGCCGGCGATGCCGGTGGCACCCACGAGCAGGGCACGAAGCTTGGCCATGTCTGTCGCTCTGCCACCAGCCGCCGGAAATTGCCATTCCTTGACCGGTACAGCGGGGGTGCCCTACAAACCGAGCCGCTCCGGCGCCATCGCCAAGTGGTAAGGCAAGGGTCTGCAAAACCCTCATTCCCCGGTTCGAATCCGGGTGGCGCCTCTTCCCTCCTCGTGACTCCGCAGACCGGGACAGCCAGGGGGCGGTCGTGGCTCCTGGCCGCGCTCCTGACGGCTTGCGCCGCCCCGCGACCGGTCGCGCCGCCGCCGGCGCCCGCTCCGGTGGTCACCCTTGCCCCGGTGCCCCTCCCCGAACCGGCCGAGGCGCCCGATGCGGGCCCGCCACCGCTGGAGGTCCCGCCGCCCCCCTCCGCCCGCCGCCTCGACGTCCGGGCGGGAGAGCCCACCGTCCCGGTTCGCCTGATGGAGCACCGCCGCGAGGTGACCTTCACCCCCGGCGGCAGGGTGCGTCTCGTGCTCCCGGGGAGCCCGGAGAAGGTGGTCGAGGCGCCGGCCGGGACACCGCTGGTCGTTCGCCGGCTCGACGGAGCCCCGGCGGTGCGGGCGTTCCGGGTCCAGGTCTCCGAGCTCGCCTGGGCGGACAGGGAGGGCATCGCCGCCGAGCGCGGTGCCTGGGAGTCCCGCGGCTTCCAGGTCCGCCTCGAGCAGCTCGGCCAGGTGTACGGCATCGTGGGGAAGATCCTCGACAACCGGAAGGTGCTGGTGCTGCTCGAGCCCGCGCTCGGAGCACCCGAGGCCGCGGAGCGTCAGGCCGAGCTGCTCCGGCGCTGGGGCGCGCGCACCACGCTGGCCGAGGAGGTGCGCACCGCGGCGTGGGTCCGCCTGCAGCTGGACATGGCCGACGGCACGGCGCTCGGCACGAGCGACGGGCCCATCCGGGCCGTGACGCCCGGGGGAGAGGGATTCGAGGTTCGTTCGGTCGAGTACGCCGTGGGCTACCCGAACCACGGCTTCGAGACGCGCCAGTACCGCGGCGGGCTCTCCTTCGACGCCGACGAGGCCGGGACCATCGCGGTGGTGAACCTGGTCTCGCTGGAGGACCTGCTGGCCGGGCTCGTCCCGGCGGAGATCTTCTCCAACGCCCCGGCCGAGGCGCTCCGGGCACAGGCGGTCACCGCGCGCGGAGAGGTGCTGGCGAAGGTGGGCACCCGGCACCTCGCAGATCCGTACCTGCTCTGCTCCGAGCAGCACTGCGCGGTGTACCGGGGCCGCTCGGGCGAGACCCCCGCGACCACCGCCGCGGTGCAGGCCACGCGCGGGCTCGCCCTCTTCTCCACCGAGGGACGCCTCGTCGACTCGGTCTACAGCGCGGTCTGCGGTGG
>JADGQZ010000049.1 GCA_017881345.1 Myxococcaceae bacterium
GATGCTGACCGTCCCCTCGCCGGCGAGTGACCCGTTGACCACGAGCGTCCCGGCGTTGACCGCGATTCCACCGTTGTGGGTGTGGGCGCCCGGGCCGAGGATGAGCGAGCCTGCGCCTGCCTTGGTCAGCGCACCGGACCCGGCCAGGGTTCCGGTGATGGTCAGGTCGGTCCCGGTGTCGACGGTGCCCGCGGCATTGAGCGCGAAAGAGCCGGTGAGTGTCTGGGCGGTGTTGCGGACGCGCCAGGTTGCTCCACCCGTGGTGGAGAACGTCACCGACGGCGGGGGCGGAGCCGCGTCGGTCTGGAAGCTGAGCCCGTCGAAGACGGTCACCGCGTTGGCGGTCACGGCGGAGTTGGTGAACTCGACCGTGTTGCCGGCGCTCCCGCGGAGCTGGATGTCGTTGGGATTGCCCGGGGCGTTGAATGCCGCGGGGCCGAAGAGGATGGTCGCCCCTCCTCTCGGAATCAGGATGAGGCGGCCGGCGGGACCGAGATTGACCGTCCCGGCGAGCGTCAGCGTCGTCGCTCCGTCGGCACCGATCATCGCGGAGTTACCAGCGACGGTCGAGGAGATGGTCGAGTTGACCGTGGTGCTGCTCTGGAAGTGCAGACCTTCGTCCAGCTGCGCGCCGCTGGGGGTGATGAGTCCGATGAACAGGGTCAGCGTGCTGCCGGCCACGTCGGATACGGGGCCGTTGACGTAGACGCCGCCGAAGTCGTTCTTCAGGAGTGTCGAGCCGGCGCCGAGCGTGAGGCCGCTGGTCTGGAGCTTGACGTTGTTCGTGCCTCCGAGGAACTCCTGGAGCGCCACGCCGGGCGCCACCGTCAAAGGCCCGATCGCATGCTGGACACCGGCCGCGCCGTCCACCGCGAGCAGTTCGCCGGAGGTGGTAGCGATGACGGGATTGTCCAGGGTCAGCGCGGTCGCCGTCGGGGAACCGACCAGGAGGGCGGCGGTCGCGCCACTCAAGGTGATCGGAGTGCCCGATCCGAGGCCGTTGTCCGCCAGCGTGAGGACACCCGCTCCCCAGTTGAACGCCTGGAAGCCGCGCGGGGCCGCCACATTGAAGGTGAGGTCGGAGGTCCCGGTGACGGTGATGGTCGTCGTCGCGGCGGTCGCCGGCGGAACCGACAGGGGAGAATTGAAGGTTCCGGCTCCGTTGACGACCCAGCTCTGACTGGCCGCTGGAATGACGTTGGTGATGTTGTTGAACGTGAACGGAGAATCCGCGTTGATGCCGGTGTTGATCGTGAAGTTGCGGAGAGACCCGCCGCTCAAGGTCAGGCTGCTCAAGGCCAGCACGTTCACGCTTCCGACCGTGGTGAGCCCTCCCGGGAGGGTGGGATTCGCGGTGGCGGTGTTGAAGCACACGTCCGCACCGGAGCCCGGCGGTCCGATCGGCAACCAGTTCGTTCCGGTGGCCCACGAGCCGGCACCAACCAGCCAGGTGAAAGCGCCGCCCGGGCAGGTGACCTGCGCGAGACTCGGAGCGCTCGCCAGCACGAGCACCAGCGTGGCCAGCCTCACTGGCCTCCAGACAGTCACGGGACGACCCCCTTACCCACGGTTGCCACCTGCGCGTCCAGGCCGACACGCCAGCGCAGGTCTCGACGCACGAAATCCGCCGCCCGACGAACGCACTCTGCCATCTGCACCGCCGGCCTCGGAACGGAACGGAAGGGTGCGCGGAGGTGCACCGTCGCGCTGACCGGATCCGGCCAGCGCGCGCCGATGGCCTTCAGCGCGCCGGACCAACCGAGCTTGCGGAGCTCGTAGAGGGATGGGGGCATGCTCTCGTATCCGTGCACCCACCCGTGGAAGACCGCGCGGCGGAGCCACGCCGGCACCGTGACCGCAGGGGTCCCCGACGGCACCCGCGCTCCGAGCAACTCCTGCGCGAGCGCGATGCAGACCAGCACTCCCTCGCTCAGGTGCGCATCACCTTCGAGGCACAGCGACCAGGAGAAGTCGGGCGAAAGCGATTCGACGAGGATGCCGACGTCCACCAGCCAGAGCGGCCGCCAGGATCCATGGTGAAGCTGGTGCAGCGTCACCAGCCGCAGGTGGTCCTCGGGAGCGAGCGTCCGGAAGCGAGCGCCGTCGAGGCTCTCGGGGCGAGCACGGCCGAAGAGCTCCGCCTCGGTCCGGTCGGGCAGATACCGCGCCAGCGTGGTCGCGGTATCCACGTCCGCCCGTGACTGCAGGTCCGATCCGAGCGACCTCAGGACGGTGCGCGCTCGCTCGGCCTCATCCTCACGCACGAGCAAGTCGAAGTCGCCGAAGGGACGCAGCGCGCGGTGAGGATAGAGCCTGGCGAGGCTCCACCCCTTGAAGAGGATGGGCTCGATCCCTTCCGCGTTGAAGTGGGCCAGCAGGTGCGGGAGGTCGCGTCCCTGCCGCGCGGCAGTCAGCGCATGATGCTGGAACGCTGCCCGGAGCGGTGCGAGCTCGGGCTTCGGGGCAAGCTCGGTTTCCCGGAGTCGCCACCACGCGAGGCCACCGACGCCGCCATCGATCAGCCGCTGGACCCACCGCTCCGCCTCGGGCGGCACCTGCGTGAGCCCGCCCGTCCCGCCCGGCTCCCACGCCCTGGTGAGGGCGCCGGCGATGGCCAGCGCCAGGCGCTGCGCCGACTGCGTCATCCGCACGTCCCGAGGTTCTCGTTGCAGATGCCGGAGCAGCACGGCGTCGTGGGGTTGCAGGCCGGTCCGCCGGGCAAACCCACCGTGCACGCCGACGCCGCCTCAGCCGCGCGCGGGACGGTGATCGCCAGGATGAACGGGAGCGCCACCAGGCCAGCACGCACCAGATGTCGCCGCGACAGATCCACGCCGGGCAAAGGCACCTCCGGAGCCGCCTCCAGGAGCCCCGCTTGCCCCATCTCCCGGAGCGTCACCCCGACGAGCTCGGCGTCCAGCGCCGTACGCCGTGCGATCTCGGCGATGGTCAGGCTCCCATCGATCGACTCCCAGACGCGCGCCGCGGGCGGATTCAGGCAGAACGCCTTGTGCGTCGCCTCGACGTACAGCAGGACTTCACCGTCGACGTTCTCGCTGACGAGTCCGCTCGGCCGACGGCGCGGAACGAAGCCGCTGGTTGGGGCCATGTTCCGAGAGTACCACCCCTTGTCCGGCCGGCAGCCAGCGCGACGAGGGCCCGCAACGGCGCTGGCGGCGCGGCACGGAGCGTCCGCGCACGAAGCCTGAACCCACCTGGAAAGGAACCGTCCGCCGAGAACCGAGGAGCGCTGCCGTGCTCCTGCTCCAGGGGTCGGATATCCCCACCGGTCCCACGACTCGGCCGCAGCGACAGGGCGCGGGTGGCTGAAACTGGCCTTCACGCGCGTTTGCAAACAACTCGCATTGCTCGGGGCGCAACCATCGTAAGGTCCTGAATTTCCGAGTGGCAGGCCTCTTGCTCCGCGCAACACGGTGTTCGCTTGCGCACCCTGGGCCCTGACGCTCCTGCTTGCGGCCGCGGCCGGTCCGGAGTCGCTCGACCTCTCCGGCCTTCCTGGAGAGCCCGACCTCGTCGAGCTGCTCTGGGCCCACTCACCGGACCTCGTCGCCGCGCGCGCCAAGATCGGCCTGGCCCAGGCCGACGTGACCCGGGCCCGCGTGTGGCCCAATCCGGGCTTCGACTTCCAGTGGGGCACGCTTCCCATCGGGCCCACCAACCCGCCCGGGCTCGACAAGCTCGCCGACGTCCCGAACTACGGCTTCACGCTCAGCCAGGCGGTGGAGATCGGCAAGCGGGGCCCCCGCCAGGCCGCCACCCGCTCCGCCCGGGACGCCGCGATGCTCGATGCCCTGGAGACGCTGCGCCAGCGCTGGTTCGACCTGCTGGAGCGCATCTCCGAGGTGGCCACCGCCGAGATCCGCGTCGGCGCCCTCGCCGAGACGGTCCGGGACGCCCAGCGGCTCGCCGATCTCCAGCTCGAGCGCCAGAAGCGGGGCGACATCGCCGGGCTGGATGTGGACCGCGCCGTCCTCGAGGCCGAGAAGTACGCCTCCAACCTCGGCCAGGAAAAGGAGAAGCTCGCCGCCGCGCTCCTGCTCTGCGCGCAGACGGTCGGACTCACCTGCCACCCCTTCGGGACCATCGAGGCGGCACGCGGCTTCCTGACGCGCCGGCTCGCGGCCCGCCTTCCCCCGCTCGATCTCGACCAGCGGCCCGACCTCCGCTCGCTCCAGGCACAGGAGGCCTCTGCCCGCTCGAGCCTGACGCTCGCCGAGAGACGCTGGATTCCAGATCCCACCTTCAGGCTCGGGTACGTCCTCGACCAGTTCGTGATCGCCGGCAACCAGCACCAGAGCCTCATGGTCGGGGTCAGCATTCCCCTGACCTTCTTCGACCATGGGCAGGCCGACGCCCAGGCTGCCTCCGCGCAGGCCGCGGCCGCGGTCGAGGCGCAGGTCCTGCTCCGGGCTGCGGGTCTCAGAGACGCCTTCTCGCTCGAGCTCCAGCGCGACGAGGCGCTCGCGCGCCGCCAGCGGCTCCAGGAGCGGACCCTCCCGCTCGCCCGGGACGTCGTCCAGCGCCTGGAGACCGCGGTGACCCGCGGCGGCGCACCCCTGCCCGATCTCCTGCTGGCCCGCCGCACCCTCGGCGATCTCCAGCTCGATGCGGCAGACCTCGACCTCTTCGCCTTCCACCTCACCGTCGCCCAGGCTCGCGCCGCGGGCGAGCTGCCCCCGTTGCCCGAGAGCGTGCCGCATGTCCCCTGACGCAGGCTCCGCCCTTGCCGGCGTTCGCCGTCCCCGACCGTCGCTCCTGATCGGCGGCGGCGTCGCCCTCGCCCTGCTGGTCCTCCTGAGCTGGCTCCTCCTCCGCGGCCACGAGGCGAGCACCGACACCGTTCGCCGGCCCACCGTCCACGGCAACACCATCCAGCTCCCGGAGCAGGCGCCACAGTGGCGCTACGTCGAGCTGTCCGTCGCCACCGAGGCTCCTCCACTGCCACCGCCGCCGGTCCCCGGGCGGGTGAGCTTCGACGAGAAGCGCACCGCCTCGCTCAGCGCCCCGCTCCCCGGTCGGGTGGAGAAGGTGCTGGTCCGCATCGGCGACCGGGTGAAGGAGGGCGACCGGCTGTTCAACGTCCGCTCCGCCGCCTGGGCCGATCTCGAGAGAGAGATGGCCTCCGCCCGCGCCAACGTCGAGGTGAAGAAGCGCATCGCCGCCCGCTCCCGCGAGCTGGTCGAGATCCGCGCCGTCCCGGAGAAGGACGCGCTCGCCGCCGAGGCGGACCTCCACGAGGCCGAGCTGGCCGCCCGCGCGTCCGCCGCCAAGCGCTCCTCGCTCCGCATCGCGCCCGAGGGCGACAACCTCTTCTGGGTGGTGGCCCCGCGCTCGGGAAGCGTGGTGGACCTCGACGTGGTGGCGAGCCAGGAGGTCCAGCCGTCGGGAGACAAGCCGCTGGTCCGAATCTCCGAGCTGTCGGAGGTCCTGGTGCTCGCCGACGTGCAGGAGAGCGACGCCTACGACCTGAAGGTCGGCGGCGAGGTGACCATCCGCACCCGGGCGGGCGCGGTGACGCGTACCGGGACCATCGAGCGGATCTCCGAGGTGGTGGACCCCAAGCGTCGTACCGTCGAGCTGCGCATCCGCGCCTCCAACGAGGATCGCGCGCTCCGCCCGAACTCCTTCGTCGACGTGGAGCTGAAGTCCGATCAGTCGCAGAAGCGCATCCGCGTCCCCTCCGAGGCGGTGGTCACCGACGGCCAGAACTCGGTGGTCTTCGTCGCGCGCGGCGAGGGGCGCCTGGAGCGGGTCACCGTCACGCCGGGCCGGCAGCGCGCCGGGGAGGTCGAGCTCCGCGCCGGTCTCGAGCCCGGCAGCCGCTACGTGAGCAAGGGCGCGATCCTCCTCCTGAACCAGCTCGAGCTGGAGCACTGAGACGGTGTTCCAGCACCTGGTCGACTTCTCGCTGAAGAACAAGGCGGCCGTCCTGGCGCTCACCGCCATCGTCGCGGTGTGGGGCTGGCTGTCCTTCCGCGACCTGACCGTCGAGGCCTTCCCCGACCCCACCGAGACCCAGGTCCAGGTCATCACCCTCTACCCGGGGCAGCCCGCCGAGGAGGTGGAGCGCCAGCTGGGCCTCCCGCTCGAGCGGGCCCTCAACGGCATCCCGCAGCTCTCGCGGCTCAGGAACCTCTCACTGTTCGGCCTGTCGTACGTGACGCTGACCTTCAACGACGGGACCGACGGGCTCTGGGCGCGCTCTCAGGTACTCGAGCGGCTCCGCGAGGCCGACCTTCCCGAGGGAATCGTCCCGCAGCTCGGGCCCTACGCCACGCCCATCGGCGAGGTCTACCGCTACACGCTGGTCGGCGCCGGCGGCGACCCGATGAAGCTCCGGACCCTGCAGGACTGGGTGGTGCGTCCGGCGTTCCTCCGGGTGAACGGTGTCGCGGACGTGGTGAGCATCGGCGGCCTGCAGCGGGAGATCCACGTCCAGCCCGACCCGTCGCGTCTCGCCGCGCACGGCCTCACCCTGGCCTCGCTGGAGCAGGGCATCAAGAACGCCAGCGTGAACGCCTCGGGCGGCGTGCTGGAGCGGGGCGCCGAGCAGCTGGTCATCCGCAGCGAGGGGCTCTTCACCACCGTCGAGGATCTCAAGGCGGTGCGGCTGGCCACCGAGGAGGGCACGCCGGTGTTCCTCAAGGACGTGGCCACGGTCACCGAGGGATGGTCGCCGCGCCAGGGCGTGGTCAGCCGCAACGACCAGATGGACACGGTGCAGGGCGTGGTGCTGATGCGCCGGGGCGAGAACCCCTCCGCCGTCCTGGGGCGCATCCGCGCCGCAGTGCACGACATCGACCGGCGCCTCGCCGGCGACGGCGTGAAGCTCGATCCCTTCTACGACCGCACCGACCTGGTCGGGACCACGCTCCGCACGGTGGGGCACAACCTCCTCGAGGGCGCGGTGCTGGTGACGCTGGTCCTGTTCGTCTTCCTGCTCGATCTGCGCGCGGCGCTGGTGGTGGGCACGCTGATCCCGCTCTCGCTGCTCACCTCGTTCATCTACCTTCACCTGAGGGGGATGAGCGCAAACCTCCTCTCGATGGGCGCGGTGGACTTCGGCGTCATCGTGGACGGCGGGGTGGTGATCGTGGAGGCCATCCTCGCCCGCATGGCCCTGGCGAGCAGGAGGAACGAGGGCGTCGAGCAGACCATCCGCGAGGCGACCAGGTCGGTGGTCCGCCCGACGGTGTTCGCGCTCCTGATCATCATCGCCGCCTACCTGCCCATCTTCCTGCTCCAGCGCGTCGAGGGACGCATCTTCGCCCCGATGGCGAACACGGTGGTCTCGGCGCTGGCCGGGGCGCTGTTCTTCTCGGTGACCCTGGTCCCGGTGCTCGCGGCGATCGTCTGGCGAAAGCCGGTGACCCACCGGGTGTCGCCGCTGCTCACCTGGGTGGACAGGCGCTACGAGCCCACGCTGCGCTTCTGCCTCAAGCACCCCGCCCTGCTCCTCGGCTCGGTCAGCATCCTCCTGGCCGGGGCCGCGGCGGTGCTGCCCCGGCTGGGGAGCGAGTTCCTCCCCGAGCTGAACGAGGGCGCGCTGTACATGACCTTCACCCTCCCGGCGAACAGCTCTCTCACCGAGGGGCGCAAGCTCGTGCCGCGCATCACCCAGCTCCTGGAGAGCGCGCCCCAGGTGGAGTCGGCGCTCTCCCAGCTCGGACGCCCCGAGGATGGCACCGACGCGAAGCTGGCCAACAACCTCGAGTTCTTCGTCAAGCTGCGGCCGCCCGATCAGTGGCCACGCCAGACCCCAACCCTGGGGAGCGTGCTCGACGTTCTCCAGGGGAGAATCGCGGAGATCCCCGGCATCGAGGTGAACTTCAGCCAGCCGATCCGCGACAACGTCAACGAGAGCATCAGCGGGCAACAGGGGCAGATCGCGGTGAAGCTCTACGGGGACGACCTCACCGCGCTGCAGGCCCAGGCGGAGAAGGTGAAGGCGGCGATCTCCCGCGTGCCCGGCGCTGCCGACCTGGCGCTGGTCAAGAGCGCCTCGGTCCTCCAGATCCGCGTCAAGCCCGACCGGGTCACCCTCGCCCGCTACGGCATGGACCTGGGCGACTTCCAGCACGTGTTCCAGACGGCGCTCGGCGGGCGCCCGGTGGCCGACTTCTGGGAGGGCGAGCGGAAGTTCGACGTGGTGCTCCGGCTGCCCCCGGCCGACCGCGACGACGTGGAGAAGATCCGCTCGCTGCGCGTCCCGGTGGACGGCGGGCTCACCATCCCCCTGTCGGCGCTGGCGGACGTCCAGACCGGCACCGGCCGGGCGAGCATCAACCGGGAGAACGGCCGCCGCTACATCGGCATCCGGATGAACGTGCGCGGCCGGGACATGGGCGGCTTCGTCAACGAGGCGCGCGATCGGGTGGAGCGCGAGGCGCCCCTCGGCAAGGGCATGACCATCGAGTGGGGCGGCGAGTTCGAGAACAAGGAGCGGGCGATGGCCCGCCTGGCGACGGTGGTGCCAGTGGCGCTCCTCATCACCCTGGTGCTGCTCTTCAAGGCGTTCGACTCGCTGTCGCTCGCCGTCCTCACCCTGCTCAACGTGCCCTTCGCGCTCCTGGGGGGCGTGTTCGGCCTCTGGGCGTTCGGGTTCCCCCTGAGCGTCTCGGCGGCGGTGGGGTTCATCGCCCTCATCGGTCAGGCGTCGCTGAACGGCGTCCTGGTGCTCTCGGCCATCGCCGAGCGGCGGGACGCGGGTGCCCCGCTCGACGAGGCGATCCTCACCGGGGCCCGGGAACGGCTCCGGCCGGTGCTGATGACCGCGAGCCTGGCCGCGCTGGGACTCGTCCCGGCGGCGCTCTCGCGCGGCATCGGGAGCGAGACCCAGCGCCCGCTGGCTGTGGTCATCGTCGCCGGCACGCTCTCCGCGTGTGCGCTCACCCTACTGCTGTTGCCGGTGATGTACCGGTTCTGGGAACGGCTGCTGGCGCGGTCACGGCCCGCCGCGGGCACGCGCGCGGCGTCCGAGCCAGCGGCCGGGCCGATTTGACAGGTCGATCGCGGTTGTCAGATCGCTCGCGGAACTTTCGTTGACGCCGATCGCCCCGAGCGATCAACCTGCGCGCCGCACATGGTCGAGATCCGGGCGGTCCCGAGGCGCGAGCGGGTGATGGTGGTCTACAGGGGTGAGGTGCTGGCGGCGGAGATCGAGGAGGCCGAGCGGCAGCTCCGGAGCGCCCTGGCGAACCTCTTCCCCGCATTCGACGTGGTCTGCGACGTGTCGGCCGCCGATCCGCTCGCGCCCGAGGCAGTGAACAGGCTGCGCCAGATGGCCGAGCTGCTCCTGCCCGCCGGTCTCCGCACGCACATCCGGGTGGTCGGGCGGAGCGGCCAGACGGCCCTCCAGTTCCACCGCATCGGGCGCTCGGCGGGCTACGAGTCGCGGCTGGCGTTCTCGCTGGACGAGGCCGAGGCCCTGCTCGACGGTCCAGGCTGATCCGAGGACCCCACAGTTAGCCAACCGGAATCCCCACAACTTGCCCCTGTGGCTGTGTGGAAGCTGTGGGAAAGTGTGCGCACGATGTTCGAGTCGGCGGGCCACAGATTCCTGCGCGGGCTGCGTGAGCCCTGGGAGCTCGCCGGCCTGATGCGCCAGGACCGGCCCCTCTGGAACCGATACTGGCGGACCGTCCTGGTCCAGGCCGCGCTCACCCTCGTCGTGGGCGCTGGCGTGTTCTGGGTGGGAAAGCAGGGCGCCGAGGCCTGGAACGACGCCTTCGGACCGGAGGAGCCTGCCGAGGCAGTCGCCCCCGAGGCCTCGGTCGCACCGGCACCTGGGTCGCCGGGGCCGTCGAAGACGTCTGCGGAAGCGCCCGCCTCGAAGACCGGCCCCGGCAGCGCCACGAAGGCTGCTCAACGCCGGAGCGCGCCGGGCGCCCCGCCCGCGCCTCCGGCCCCCCCAGCCCCCTCGTCACCGCCGGGGGTGGCCACCGGCGCGGACACCGTCGCCGGAAAGAGCGCGAGCGGTCCCGCGCAGGATCCGGCCACCCCGCCCGAAGCAAGGAGCGCCGATCCGGGCGCATCCACGTCGCCCTCGAAGCCCGGCGGACCGCCACCGGCGGCCGGAGCGGCACCAGCGGGCGCCGACGCCGAGGACGCAGAGGAGACCGAGTCGGGCGATGCGCCCGACGACGCGGCGCTCGAGGCGCGGATCGAGGCATTGAAGAATGCCCCCCCCGAAGAACGGGCCAAGAGGACCGCCGAGCTCGTCGCCGCCGCCATCGCCCGGGCGAAGGCGAAGGCCAGCCAGGCCGAACGCGCGGGGAACAAGCGAGGAAAGAGCGGCGACGCCGCGCAGGACCTCGCGGAGGCCCGCAACGACCTGAAGGACACCATCGATGAGCTGGCGCTCGAGGCCGAAACCCTGGCCAACCTGCCGCCGAGCAAGTCGGGTGAGGCGAAGCGAGAGCGGCGGCGGGTCGAGCGGAAGCTGGACCAGGTGGAGAAAGAGGCGGCGACGCTGGAGCGCCGCGGCGCTGCAGCCCTGTCCCCAGCCGAGCGGGGCCGCCTCGAGCACGCCCGGGCATCGCTCGCCTCCGCGCGCCGGCACGAGCGCGGATTGGCGGGGCGCCTCGGCGCGGTGCTCGCATTGCTGGCGGCGATCTACGCCTCGCTCGGCATCGCCCAGACCGGCATCCTCGCGCTGTCCCGCGACTTCCACGACGCGCTCTCGCGTGACCTGTCGCTCCTGGTCCACGTGGCCCCGGAGGACCCGCCGATGCGGCCGAAGATCCGGCTCGACCTGCCCTGGGTCCGCCGGAAGGCGAACCGGCGCTTTCAGTTCATCTCGGGCTTCCTGCCCGGAGCGGCGCTCATCTACGTCGTGGCGCGGCTCTTTCCCTTCCACAGCCAGGTCGCCTCCGTGCTCACCACCATCTGGGGAGCCTACTGGTGGATGGTGATGACCGCGGGCCAGAGCGCCCGGGCCTGGAGCCCACCCGAGACCACCCCGCGACCCTGGTACCTCCGTGCCTGGTTCTTCCTCACCGACCGGGTGTTCCTCTTTCGCTGGGCCCTCCCCCGGGCCTGGGGCCGGCTCTGGGAGTGGAGGGCGCGGCGCTTCTACGGCCCGTCGGAGCGGGTCGAGGAGCAGCCGCTGGAGTTCGCGGGGCTGGGGCTCAGCCGCGCCCTGACGCTCTTCCCGGTGGTGAAGCTGCTGCTCCGCCCCCTGTTCCCGGTCTGCGCCGCGCACCTCCTCGTCGAGCACGCCTCGACGGCGCGGCTCCCGGTCGCGGTCACCGCCGC
>JADGQZ010000434.1 GCA_017881345.1 Myxococcaceae bacterium
CTCCGCGCCCAGACCTCGTGGTCGTGTCGGCGCAGCAGCGTCCGCTGGTTCACCACCGCCAGTCCCCGCACCAGCTCGAGCACCCGGTGGCAGACCTCGCCGACCTCCGCCTTCGAAGGGAGCGCGACGGCGGCCATGCTCCGGACCTCATGGCGATATTCGATGAGCCGGCGCTTGTCCTGCGCCCGGAGCGATCGGTACGGCGCCGTGCGGCCGAAGGCGTCCATCTCCTGCTCGAGGTGCTGGGCGTGCCACTGCACGTCCTCGGCGCTGGCCTGCTGCACCCGCGTCGCCCGCGACTCGAGGACCCGGCGAAGGTCCGCGACCGCGGCGCGGACGGCGACGGCGCCGGCGACCTCCTCCGCGTGGCCGGGGACCACCTCCGCCCGCTCCACGTCGGCAAAGGGCGCCACCAGGTCGAACACCAGGGTGCCGATGTGCTCACGAAACCGCGTCCGCGACGCCTGGACCTCGGCGAGGAGGTTCCACCGGTCCGCCACGACCGACGGGTCACGCACCCGGGCGCCGAGCGTCTGCACCTGCTCGAAGAGCTGGGAGGCCGCCTGCTGCAGCACCTCCTCGAGCCGGGCCCGGGCTGCGTCGTCGAGCACCGCGTCCTCCACCAGCGAGGCGAGCCCGTTGCCGCGCGACACCGGCTGGGACGCAAGCTGCGTCCGGACGAGGTCGATGAAGGCATTGACGTCACGGAGGGTCGCCGCGACGACGGGCGCCATCTCCTCCCAGGTGGCGAGGTCGAGGCTGTCCGTCGTGACCGGTGACTCGTACTGCAGCAGGTCCAGGTCGGTGAGTCGCGCGAGCGCGTGCGCCGCACCGTGGCAGAGCTGGCCGAGACGGGTGGCCTGCGACTCCGGGACGGAAGAAAGTGCCGATTCGAGGGCGGGTGGCAGCAAGGGATCGTCCCAGAGCTTGCACGGACTACGCGCGACGATCCATGACGCGGGACATGCCTACATGGACCGCTCCTGGAGGCGTTCGGCTCCGATTTCGTGACGTCGGCAGTGGCCTGCCCGTCGTGCTCCTCCATGCGTTCCCGCTCGAGGGCGAGATGTTCGAGCCGCAGTGGACGGCGCTCGCCGATCGCGCGCGCTTCATCGTCCCCGACCTGCGCGGGTTCGGCAGGAGTGGGCTGGTGCCGGGCCCGAGCGAGATGGGGGCCATGGCCGACGACGTGCTCGCGCTGCTCGACCATCTGCAGATCGATGCGGCGGTGGTCGGGGGCGTGTCGATGGGCGGCTACGTCTCGCTCGCCCTGCTCCGGAACGATCCGGCCCGGGTGAAGGCGCTGGTCCTCGCCGACACGCAGACGTCCGCCGACGATGCATCCGGGCGCGAGGTGCGCGAGAGCACCGCGCAGCAGGTGCTCACCAGCGGCTCGACGGCGCTTCTGCCCGGGGTCGACCGGCTGCTCGGGCCGTCCGCCTCGCCCGAGCTGCGGACACGGGTCTCGAACTGGATCGCCGCGGGCTCCCCCGAGGGTCAGGCAGCGGCGCTGCGCGGGATGGCCCTTCGCCCCGACGCCCGGGACATCCTCGCCCGGTTCGGAGGCCCGGTCCTGGTGCTCGTGGGCGCCCACGACGTCCTCACCCCGCCGGTCAAGGCGCGGGCAATGGCGGAGCTCGTCCCCGGGACGGAGCTGGTCGAGCTTCCGGGCGCCGGGCACCTCGCCAACCTCGAGGCAGCGACCGCGTTCAACACCGCGCTGGCTCGCTTCCTCGACCGGGTGCAGCCCCGGCCTGCGGGTTAGTGAGCGGCTCACCATGCCCCGCTTCCGGATCCCGCGGTCCATCGACGACGCCGTCCACCCGGACGAGATGGCGCTGCTCGTCTACGACATGCAGGTCGGCATCGTCCGCCAGATTCCCGACGGCCCGCGGGTGCTGGCGCGGGTGCTGGCCGTCCTCGGTGCCGCCCGGCGGGCGGGGATGCGCGTCTTCTTCACCCGGCACATGTCGCTTCCCCCGGCGCTGATGGGAGCGTCCCAGTACCGGATGGGCATGGCCTGGCAGAAGGTCGACCGGCCGGAGCTGGTCAAGCCCTGGTTCCTGCGCGACTCGCCCGGATTCGCGCTCGTGCCCGAGCTCGCGCCGACGGAAGGCGAGGCCGTCTTCGACAAGCTGGCGATGTCGGCGTTCGAGGGAACCCCGCTCGAGTTCGCGCTGCGAGACTGCGGCGTGCAATCCGTGGCGGTGGTGGGCATCGCCCTGGAGATCGGCATCGAGCCCACGCTCCGCCACGCCGCGGACCTGGGCTTCCTTCCGGTCCTGGTCCAGGACGCATGCGGAGCGGGTCATCTCGACGCCGCCGAGCGCTCGGTGGCCAGCCTCCGGTTCGCGGGAGACACGCTCGTCACGGACGTGGAACGCTTCTGCGAGCTCCTCGGCAGGCCCCCGGAGCGCCGGCCAGGCTCCGCGTGAGCCACACCTCACCCTGGCCGGGGTGGATTCGCGAGGTCGTGGCGGCCGGCTGAGCGCCGCTCGAGGTTCCCGAGGATCTCGGAGAGAAACCGTCGGAGGTTCAGCCCGAGGATTCGCTCGATCCACGCGCGCGGGTGCCCGCGGTCGAGCAGGATGGCCGTGAGCTTCCAGAGATCGGTCACGTCGCGCATCCCGGACGGAAGCGGGACGAGCCCGTCGAAGTCGCTCCCGAGGCACACCGCCTCCTCACCGGCGACCCGGACCGCGTGCTCGAGATGGTCCGCCACCGCCTCGAGGCGGCGACTGCCGAGGTATGGAGTCCCGAAGATGATGCCCACCACCCCGCCGCGGTCGGCGATGCGGCGGAGCGCCGCGTCGTCGAGGTTCCGCCAGCGGGGCCCGAGCGCGGCGACACCGGTGTGGGAGCAGAAGATGCGCGCCGTCTCCTGGGCGAGGAGCGCCCTGAGCAGCCGGGGCGAGGCGTGCGCGACGTCGACCGCCAGGCCGTGGCTCGCCATCGCCTCGAGCACCGTGGCCCCGAGCGCGGTGAGGCCGAGCCGCCCCCGCAGCGGGAACGACGAGCCACCGAGCTCGTTCGGCACGAGGTGGGTGAGTCCCATGAAGGCGACGCCCCGACGGGCGAGGTCGCCCACGCGCTCGACCCGGCCCTCGATGGCATGGCCGCCTTCGACGCCGAGCACGCAAGCGAGCTTGCCGCCGCGGTCAGCGGCCTCGAGCGTGGCGGGAGTCGTGGCGAGCACCGCGGCGCCCGAGGCGCAGGCCGAGGTCAGCCGGTCGATCTGGAAGAGCGTCCGGGTCCACGGGCTCCGGATGGCGCCCAGCGGCCATCCGTGGGCGAGGGCGAAGGCGGGGAAGCCTCCGATGAAGGGGAATCCGCGCGAGACCACCGTGAAGACCTGGAGCCGCACCCCGGCCTCGGCGAGCCGGACGAAGTCGACGTGGCCCCGTCGCTGCCGCACCCGGAGATCTCGGTTCCAGAGCAGCGCGTCGGCGTGCGCGTCGGCCAGGTAGGCCGTCCGGTGCATCTCGTGCGCGGTCTTCTCGGTCGAGCGGTCCGAAGTCACTTCGGGCCACCGAGTTGTTTCGCAAAGTCCTGGGTGGCGCTCCACACTTGCCGGGCTGGAATCCCTCGCCTGCTCACCCTGGCGAGGTCCTTCCCCTCCGCGAGGAAGGGAGGCGGGTAGAGCGACAGCGCAAGATCGAAGGGGACCGCCTCGGCTTCCTGTTCCCAGCCACTCCACCGGAGCGGGTAGTAGCCGTCGAGGTCTCCCTCGAGAAGGAACTGGACCAGCCCCGTATAGCCTCGCTCGAGGCGCTCCCAGCCGAGCGTGTCGGGCGCGAAGTAGATCGCCTCGCCGTCGGCTCGACCGTCGAGAGCGAAAAAGCCCCCGATCAGGTCATACCCGACGACGAAGAGCCCACTTGCGCCTTCGACCTGAGGCTGGCCTGCGAGGCCATTCCAGTCGGCGAGACTTGCTGCACGTTCGCTGCCACCGCCGAGGAGCCGTACCCAACCATGATCGATCAGGACTCCTCCGGTCTCGTAGGCGATCGCCCCCAGCGTGGACCGCAGGGTGACGTGCAGTGCCTCGAGCGTCGAGGCGCAGCGGACCCGGTCGGGCGGGAGGATCTCGACCGGATTGCGCGCGGCACCAAACGACACCCGCAGTCCTGGCCATGCGGGCGCGTCCACGTTGACCAGCTCCTCGAGGCTCCGAGAACTCACACCCGGACCACGTTAGCTCGGGGGAGAACGTGCGCGCATGGCGCGTTAGACTCCCGGCCGTGACTCCGACGACGGCACCGATGCGGGTGAGCCGCGACGAGCTGCGCTTCGACTTCGGCGAGGCGCGCTTCCGGCTGCCCCGCGACCGCGCGCTCCTGGGGTGGGTCGTCGACCAGTTCCTCTACGGAGAGGTGACCGGCATCCAGGTCGGCCACTGGCTCTACGCCGCGCCCTCGCTGGAGGCCGCCACCTTCTTCGCCCGTCAGGCGAGCGAGGAGCTGGCGCACGTCCGGGTCTTCCTCCGGATCCACGCCCTGCTCGGGACGAGCCCCGGGCCGCCCCACCCTGTGATCCGGTTCCTCTCCACCGGAGCGATGGGCTCCGACTACGCCGAGCACGTCGCGACCGAGATGGCGGTCGGCGAGGGGCTGGTGCTCGCCGTCTTCCAGGCGCTCATCGACACCGTGGATGCCCCGGAGATCGTCCGGCTGCTCGAGGGGGCGGCGCGGCAGGAGGAGCGGCACGTCGCGTTCGGCGAGGCGGAGACCGTTCGACTCCTCACCGAGCGCCCCGCCCTGGCCGACGACCTGCTCGGGGCGAACCTCCTCACCCTCCTCGCCCTCCCCCGGCTCGCCCGCTTCATCCAGCGGCGGCTCGGGACCGAGCACGAGGTCCTCCGCCACACCGCGGCCTTCCTCGGCCACGTGGTCCAGCTGACCGAGCTGCGGCTCCAGCGCCTGGGGGTGCTCCGGGGCTCGCTCGCGGACTTGGGCTGGGGACGCCGGACCTGGCTGCTCGCCCGGGCGTACGTCCGTCACCAGCTCAACCGGCTCCGCCGCCCGCGGCGGCTGACGGACACCTATCTCTCCGATCCCCTGCTCCGCCAGGGCCGGACGGAGCCCGCCGAGTGATCCTCACCGTGAATGGCGAGCGCCGCGACGTCCCGGATGGGCTCACGGTCGCCGCCCTGGTCGCCCAGCTCGGGATGCGCGGCCGCGTCGCGGTGGAGCTGAACGGCGAGGTGCTCCGGCAGGCGCAGCACCCAGAAGTGTCGCTCCGCGAGGGCGACACGCTGGAGGTGGTGACCTTCGTGGGCGGAGGGGCGTAGAAGTCCACCCATGGACGACGCTCTGGTCATCGCGGGCAAGCGCTTCGGGTCCCGTCTCCTCATCGGCACCGGCAAGTACCCGAGTCACGAGGTGATGAGGCGCTGCCACGAGGCGTCCGGGGCGGAGATCGTCACCGTGGCCGTCCGCCGGCTGGACCTGAACGCCAGGGGCGAGGCGTCCCTGATGCACTGGATCGACACCGCGCGGATGACGCTCCTGCCCAACACCGCCCTCTGCTACACCGCCGAGGACGCCGTGCGGACCTGCCGGCTCGCGGCCGAGCTGGGGATGAGCAGGTGGGTCAAGCTGGAGGTGCTCGGCGACGAGCGCACCCTCTTCCCGGATGTGGAGCAGACCGTCGCCGCGGCCCGCATCCTGGTCAAGGAGGGCTTCACCGTCCTCCCCTACACCTCCGACGATCCCATCACCGCCCGGAAGCTCGAGGACGCCGGCTGTGCGGCGGTGATGCCGCTGGCCGCCCCCATCGGCTCTGGCCTCGGCATCCGCAACCCGCACAACATCCGCCTCATCCGGGAGGTGGTGAAGGTCCCGGTCATCGTCGACGCCGGCGTCGGCACCGCCTCCGATGTCGCGATCGCGATGGAGCTCGGCTGCGACGGGGTGCTCCTCAACACCGCGGTGGCCGGGGCGAAGGATCCAGTCCGGATGGCCCACGCGATGAAGCTGGCCATCGAGGCCGGCCGCGCGGCCTTCCTCGCCGGGCGCATCCCCCGCAAGGCGTACGGCTCGGCGTCGAGCCCCGTCGAGGGCCTCGTCGACTGAAGCTCCCGAGGCTCATCGTCCTCACCGACTGGACCCTGCCCGAGGAGACCCACCGGGCGGCGCTCGAGGCCGTGGCGGCGCTCGGCCCGGAGGTCTGCATCCAGCACCGTCACCCGGGGGCGCCCATCCGCGGCTTCCTCGAGCGCGCACGCTGGCTCGCACGGCTGGCGGGGGACACCGGGGTGCAGCTCGCCATCAACGGGCGGCTCGACGTCGCCCTCCTCGTCGATGCGCACCTGCACCTGCCGGTGGACGCGCCGAGGCCCGCCGAGGTGCGGCCGTACCTGCCACCGGGCCGCTGGCTCAGTGCGGCCGCGCACTCCTCCGAGGAGATCCGTTCTGCCGCGGGGTGCGACCTCCTGCTGCTCTCGCCGGTGCACACGCCTGGGTCGAAGGCGGGTGACACCCGCGCGCAGCTCGGGCCCGAGGGCTTCGAGCGGCTCGCGCACGAAGCCGGTCCCACACCGTGCTTCGCCCTGGGCGGGATGACGGCGCCGCGGCTCGTGTCACTCCCGGGCGCGCGGGGTGCTGCGGTCCAGAGCGCGGTCCTCCACGCGCCCGATCCAGGTGCTGCCGCGCGCGCCTTCCTCGCGTCCGGTCACTGACCGCGCAACGGTTGCGCTCGCATCGGTCGTCGCGGACGGTCGCGCGCAAGAACGCGCTCCCCGTGCAGGCGCAGGAGTCCCCTCGCTCCCCCGGCTGGCCCCCGACCTGATTGCAGTGTGCCGAAAACGTCTACCGCGCGGCCAAGCCGCATCGCGGCGTACAGGGACGCCAAGAACCTTGGAGGAGGACATCCTTGCAGACGTCTCGTTGGACGGCGATCGCCCTGCTCTTCGCGCTCGCCCCGCTCATCGCGAAGGCAGCCGGTGCCGATGGAAGCTGGACATGGTGCTCCGCGCCCGCAAGGCTCCAACCAACCTCGTGGGGCCGCCCCTGGCACGTCGCCACCTGGGGGAGCGACCCGGGGAGCTGTCCCTCCTCGTCCGGGTACACGTTCCGCACCATCTCCGCTGCGGTCCGCTGTGCATGGGGCGGCGACACCATCTACGTGCACAACGGCACCTACGGTCCGGTGTCCATCTCGAACGTCTGGCCGAGCAACGACATCCTCATCACCAACGCCAGCGGCGAGAACCCGGTGATCGACGGGTGGAGCAGTGTCGGCGACTACCAGTCCATCTTCAGCATCTGGAATGCGCGCCACATCGCCGTCCAGGGGCTGATCATCCAGAACACGGGCGTACCTGACTCGGAGCACGGCGGCTACGGGTTCAAGGCCACCAACGCCAGCGACGTGAAGGTCTACTTCAACACCATCCGGAACACCGCCCGGCACGGCGTGGTGCTCGAGGGGAACTCGATGGAGGTGGTGGGCAACGAGATCGCCAATTCCTCGATGCGCAACCAGTGGCAATCGTCGAACTGGTGGGACGCGAGCTTTGCCAGCGGCGGGTCGATCCGGCAGTGGGGCCTGAAGTTCGTGGGCAACGACGTGCACGACAGCTACGGCGAGTGCGTCGACATCATCAACGCCAGCGGGGCCACGGTGGAGGGCAACCGCGTCCACAACTGCCTGAGCGGGAACGTCTACGTCTCGAACTCGGAGCAGGTGACCGTCAACCGCAACTACATCTATGCCAACAACGACAGCTACACCCGCTCGGGCGACTACCGCTCGGTGGGGATCGGCCTCGCCAACGAGGGCGTCAACTCGGGGTTCCAGCTCAACAACATCCGCGTGACCAACAACATCGTCGAGGGGACCGGACAGGCGCTCCGCTACTGGCGGAGCCACAGCGGCGGGAACATCTGGGACATGTACGCAAACCTCTACGTGGGCTTCAACACCTTTGCCCGGACCCAGACCTGGCCGGTGCGCTTCGACGGGCCGGACGGCAACCCGCAGGGCTGGAACCGGTTCCGTCAGAACCTGGTCATCAACACCAGTGGCTGGGACTGGTTCTCCACGGTGAGCTGGACCAACTGGGAGGTCTCCAAGAACTACAACTACAGCTGGGGGACGAGCACCACCAACCCCGGTGTCGTCTACGCGGGCGGGACCTGGCCGGGGGCCTACCAGCTCCGCAACGACGCCTCGATCCGCTGGACCGTACCGCCGTGGTCGGAGTGGGACGCGCCCAACCAGGACTACTATTGCCAGAACCGGAACCTCGGCGACTGGAGCTACGGGGGCGCGCTCCGGTAGGTCAGGCCGCCGAAGTCGAGGGACCCTGGTCAGGGTGTCGTCAGCTCACTGGGAGGCGCCGGCCGCGCCCCAGTCGTTCGGGTTCCGCCAGTTGCAGTTGAAGTCGTCCGAAGGCATGTCCCATTCCGAATTGGGCGCGACGATCCACCGGAGCGCCGAGGCGTCGGTGAGCTCGTAGGCGCCGGTCCAGCCACCGCCGGTGTTCACCACTCCCGGGTTGGTCGAGCTGGTCCCCGAGCTGTACTGCCAGTTCTTCGCCACCTCCCAGTTCCGGCCGTTGTCGTTCGAGTACCAGGGCCACCCGCTGTCGTTGAGGACGATGTTCTGCCGGAGGCGGTTCCAGCCCTGCGGGTTCCCGTCCGGCCCATCGAAGCGGATCGGCCAGAGCTGCGTATGGGCGAAGGTATTGAAGCCCACGTAGAGGTTTGCGTACATGTCCCAGATGCTCCCGCCGCTGTGGCTGCGCCAGTAGCGCACGGCCTGTTGCACCCGCTCGACGATGTTGTTGGTCACCACGATGTGGTTGATGCTGAAGCCGCCGTCCGTTCCCTCGTTGGCGATACCGATGCCCAGGGAGCGGTACCAGACGCCCGGTTTGTTGTAGGCGTCGGTGTTGGCGAAGATGTAGTTGCGGTTGATCTTCACGTCCGCCGAGTTGGAGACGTAGAGGTTCCCGCTGTAGCAGTTGTAGATCTGGTTTCCCTCGACGGTGACGCCCGAGATCTGGATCACGTCCACGCACTCGCCCCAGGCGTCGTGGACCGAGTTCCCGAGGAACTTGAGCCCCCACTGCTGCCGATATGACGCCGTGGCGAAGCCCCCGTCCCACCAGTTCGACGACTTCCACTGGTTCCGGAGCACCGTCCAGGCGATCTCGTTGCCGACCACCTCGTGCTGGTGCCCGTCCATCACCACGCCGTGGCGGGCGGTGTTGCGGATGGTGTTGAAGTAGAGCTGGACGTGGGTCGAGTAATCGACCCTGACCCCGTAGCCGCCATGCTCCGCGTCGGTGACGCCGGTGTTCTGGATGGTGAGCCCCTGGAAGGCGAGGTTGGTGACGTTCCAGAGCCAGACGATGGCCTGGTAGTCCCCGACGTTGTTCCACCCGTCGATGGTCGGGTTCTCGCCAGGGTAGTTGGTCACCAGGACGGGGGCGCTCGGCCAGAGGTTCGAGACGTTGAACGGGCCGTAGGTGCCGCCGCGGACGAAGATGGTGTCCTTGCCCCACGCGCAGCGCAGGGCGGCGTCGATGGTCCGGAAGGTGTAACCCGACGAGGTCGGGCAGCTCCCTGGGTTGGTTCCCCAGGTGGCGACGTAGTTGGTGCGTCCTGCGGGGTCGGGGGTCAATCGCCCGGGCTGCGAGCACCGGGTCCAGCTTCCATCGGTTCCGGCTGCGAGCGTTCCTGCGGCTGCCAGTACGACTACCAGTCCAGCTGTCCGACCAAGTCTCTTCAACGCTGCCTCCTCAGCAGTTGGGTGAGCGGCGCGGAAGGTACGACGCGCGGCACAAGCGTTTCCTTGTGAACGTTCGTCACACATCTGTGCCAGTTCGATGGCCTTCCAAGCGAGCGAGCCATCGGCCGCGTGGATGCGTCCCGGCGAGGGAACTGTCGAGGAGCGCGCAGGGGCGAGGCGCGTTGCCGTTGGCCGCAGCGGGCGGGCAGCCCACCTTGCACGCGGCACGATGAGCTCCCCTTCCTTCTTGCGGCGCGCCGGGCCGCTCGTCCTGGCGCGCTTCGCGAGCGCCGTCGTCACCACCGTCGTCCCGCTGGTGCTCGCGCGGGCGATGCCCATCGGCGAGTACGGGACCTACAAGCAGCTGTTCCTGGTGGGGGCGACGCTGACGGCCATCTGCACCTTCGGCCTGCCGCAGAGCCTGTATTACTTCATGCCGCGGAGCGACCGGGCCCGGCCCTTCGTGGTGCACACGCTGGCGCTGCTGCTCCTGGCCGGAGGGGCCGCGGCGTTCCTGGTGCTCGCGGCCACCCCGTGGGTGAGCCGGCTGTTCTCGGCGCCGGACCTGGTCGACTACCGGGGCGCCCTGGCCACGTACACCGGCTTCTACCTCGCGGGCTGCGCGCTCGAGCCCATCCTCACCAGCCAGGGCAAGACCGGCGTCGCGGCGATGAACTACCTGGTCTGGGACAGCGCCCGGGCCGCGGCGATGACCGCTCCCATCCTGCTCGGGCTCGGGCTGCACGCCACGATGTGGAGCGTGGCCGGGCTGATGGTCGTTCGCTTCCTGGCCACCTGGCTCATCGCGATCCGCGGCACGCTCGGCGGCTGGTGGGACCGCGAGGCGCTGCGCTCACAGCTCGCATACGCCCTGCCCTTCGGGGCCGCGCTCGCCGTCTCGGTGCCCCAGCACTCGTTTCATCAGTGGGTGGTGAGCGCCCGGTTCGATCCGGCGCTGTTCGCCATCTACACCGTGGGGTGCTTCCAGCTGCCCATCGTGGACCTCCTCTACACCCCGACCACCGAGGTGCTGATGGTGCACGTGGGGGAGCTGGAGCGCTCCGGGCGCCTGCACGAGGTGACCAGGGCCTTCCGCGACGCCTCGGCCCGGCTCGCCTACGTCTTCGTCCCGACCTGCGCCTTCCTCCTCGCCGCCGCGCCGGAGTTCATCGAGGCGGTCTTCGGCCCCAGGTTCCTCCCCTCGGTGCCGCTCTTCCGGGTGAGCACCCTCGCCGTGCTCTTCGGCTGCTTCCCTCTCGATGGGCTGCTCCGGGCGCGCGGGGACACCGCCGCCATCTTCCGCTCCTACGTCGTCAAGGCGCTGGTCACGGTCCCGCTGGTGCTGGCCTTCGTCCATCTCTTCGGCCTCATCGGCGGCGTCCTCTCCTGGCTCCTCGCCGAGGCGATCGGCAAGGTCCTGCTCGTCGCCAGGCTCCCGCGCGCGCTGGGGACGAAGCGCCCGGGCGACCTGCTCGCGCTCGTTCCGGTCCAGGCTGGCATCCGGGCGGGCGCCGCGGCCGTGGGGGCGACGGCGCTGATGCTGGTCTGGGACCGGCTCATCGCGGGCCACTGGACCTGGCTCCCGCACCGCTTCTTCTGGCGCCTGGTGCCCATCGGCACCGCCTCGGTGGTCTTCGGTCTGGCCTACGTCGGGGCGCTGCACCTCGTCGGGGTCCGGGTGCTTGACGTGCTGAAGTCGCTCCGCAGATCGCGTCGCCCGGCCCCCCTGCCGGCGCAGCCGGATCCGGGCGACGTCACCGAGGCGCCGGTCGCCTGAGCGCACGCCCGGGCTCACCCAGGGCCAGCACCCGCGCGAGACATCGCTCAACCCGGACCTCCGGGCGACCCTCCTCCTGCCAGTAGCTCCAGGCGCCCCGCCGGAGTCGTTCCTGGAGCTCGCGCGAGCCGAGCACGGCGGCGCACCGGGCCACGCACTCCTCCGCGCTCCCGAACTCCAGCAGGTGCTCGCCCGGCACGAGCGGTCGCGGCAGGGCGTTGCGCACCGGCTCGGCGACGACGCACCGCGAGGCGGCCAGGTACTCGGGCAGCTTGAACGCGGTCGAGTGGTGGAGCCCGCGGGTGTAGACGGCCACCAGCGCCCCCTGCACCCAGCGGATGTGGTCTCGCCTCCGGGTGGGCGCCGGCGATACCTCCGCCGGCCAGCGCTCGCGGGCCATGGTCGTCGGGACGAGACCGCCGGTGAAGCGCGGACCGAACTCGCGGCGGAGCGCCCGGACGGTCGCCACCCGCTCCTCGTTGAGCGACTCGGACTCCGGGCCGAGCTCGCCGCGCGTCCACACCCGGGTCTGGAAGGCGATGCGCTGCGTGGCAGGCGACTCCGGAGGCACCTCGAACGCCTGGACCGAGGGAGAGCCGAAGAAGCTCCGGTACTCCACCCATCGGCCGGCGAGCCCGGACCGGCCCAGAGCCGGGAGCCTCGAGAGCTCCGGGAGCACCGCGTGCCGCAGCACCCAGCGCGTGCTCCCCGCCGACCGGCAGAGGAAGTTCATCCCGAACGGCTCCACCCGGGATGCCCGCAGGCCGAGGCGGGCCACGTCCGGACCGTGGAAGCTCCGCTTGAAGTAGAGGTCGGCCCCCTCGAGACCGGGCAGGTCCCACTCGGTGCTCCGGTCGAGCATGTCGAAGACCACCCGCCGCTCGCGGCCGGTCCTGTCCTCCACCCGGCATCGGAGGACCAGCGGGTGCCCACCGGACGGCGCGCGGGTGGCGCCGAGCTCCAGCCGCCCGGCGCGCGCGAGCGCGTCGAGGCCGGTGAGCACGAAGCCGAGGTGGGTGAAGCTCGGGTGCGGGTGGACCTCCGCCTCGACGCGCATCACGTCCCCGGGACGCGGGCCACCGGCCGGGCCGGGTTGCCCGCGACGATGGACCCGGCCTCGACGTCCTGGACCACCACTGACCCGAAGCCCACCACGGCGTCCTTGCCGATGTGCACGCCCTTGAGGACGGCTGCGCCCGCTCCCACCCAGACGTTCTCCTCCACCAGGATGGGGGCGGTGGCCGGCGCGACCCGCGGGTCATGGCGCTCGGCGCGGTGCACCGGATGGAAGTCGGTGTCGATGAGGCGGGCGTCGCCAAGGATGGCTCGCTCGCCGATGCGGATGAGGGACGCGCAGCCGAATCGGGTCCCGTTCACGTAGCTGCCGCTGCCGATCTCGATCCGCGCCTCCCGGGCGTGGGTGAAGGGCGTGGTCAGCGCATCGACGATCACGTCGTCGCCGATCACGACCGCGCCCGGCCCGCGGGCCTGCAGGCGCCCGAACAGCGCGAACCGCCGCCCGACCCGGATCCGCGAGCCTCCGAGCAGCTCACGGGCCCTCCAGCCCGGACGTGCTGCCCACCCGCGCACCCAGCCCCAGCGCCAGCGCAGCCACAGGCCCTCGGACGACCCCGAGGACGCCCGTCCGGGCACCGGAAGCGGCGCCAGGACGAGCGCCGCAAGCTTCTTCAGTGACCGCCACCCTCCGCCGTTCGTCCGCATCGACCGGTCGGAACCTCTGTCCGGGGGCAGGCAACCACAACCCGGATTCCGCCCGGGGCGTTCAAGTGTCGACGCCGGACCGGTCCCGGCGCCCCTGTCCGACTTCCGTCCGGCCTGGACCGTCCCCACCCATGGCTCGCTCGGGAACAGTCCGAGGGAGGTAGCGGGCGATGACGGCAAGTCGGGGAGCGTGGGTGGTGCTGGCCGCAGTGGCCGTGGCGATGGCGTGCGGCGGGAGCGCGGGGTCCGGTGGTGGGGGTGGGGGCGGGAACAACGACGCTGGCGGCTCCAGTGGGCCGCCGCAGAACCGGGCGTGGGTGCGGTTCGGGAACCTCTCGCCCGACGCTCCGAGACTCGACGTCTGCGTGAGCCCGATGGGCGCCGGGACCTGGGGGGCGCCGGTGATCGGCGGGAGCGGTGCGGCCGGGGGGCTCGGCTATCCCGCGATGAGCAAGGTGACGTACATCGATGCTGGCTGGCTGGACTTCCGCGCCGTCGCCGCGGGGAGCGATTGCTCCACGCCGGTCGGGCAGGACCTCACCGCCCAGCAGCTGGACGAGCACGGCACGTACACCATCACCGCGGTCGGTCTGCTCGCACCGGGGGCCAGTGGCCCCTACCGGCTGCAGCAGTACATCGAGCACGAGGAGGCCCCGGCGGCGGGCAAGGCACGCTTCCGCTTCATCAACACGGTTCCCAACGCGCCTCCGCTCTGGGACGGCATCGTCGTGGACGGCGGGGTGTGGGGCCAGCAGTTCACCGAGGCGGAGATGCCCTTCCGCAGGAACGCCTCGGGGGTGGGCATCGTCGACGGCTACCAGGACATCGACTCCGATCCGGCCCTCCCCCTGACCATCCGCGCGACGCGGCCCCAGGAATCGCCGGACCTCTACACCGCGCCCATCGACTTCAGGGCCGGCGTCATCACCGGGGTCTGGGCGATCGGTCTTCTCGGCGGGACGGGTGAGCAGCGGGTCGGCTACTTCGTCTGCGACGAGACCCCGGCGGCCGACGGCGGCACGACCTCCTGCGAGCGGCACTGAGGTCCGCCGCCGTCAGCGGGCCGCCGCGGAGCGCGCCCTCGGCCGGAGCACGCGGATGCTTCCAGCCCGGGCGCACCGGTGTCCCGTACCAGCGGTCGAGCAGCGGCTCGAGGTCGGGCTCCGTCCCCTAGACGATCAGGCGGTCGATGATCTGAGGGACTCCGCGTGCCACGAGCGCCGGACGGCCGGCGGGCAGCCGCCCCACTCGCCACCCACCGCGCCGGGTCCACACACCGCCTGGACCCCGCCAGCGCAAAGGGCTCGCGCGTTCCGGCCCCCGTGCCGCAAGAGCTGCAGCCCCCGGTTTGGCGCGTCGCGACCGAGATTCTCGAATGAATTCGCCGCGACTGGTCCTCGGCCTGTAAGAAGTCGTGCCCGCTTGGACGCAACCGGCGAATGGCACGCCGGCTGCTTGCGTTTCGGGAAGATTTCGGACACTCCAAGCCCCCCGGCCCCCGTGGAACTCTCGCCCGCTCTGCAGCTGCACGAGGTCAGCAAACGCTACGGGGCGCGGTGGGCGCTCGTGCGCGTCTCCCTGACGGTGAGGCGCGGTGCCGCAGTGCTCCTCACCGGCCACAACGGCTCGGGCAAGACCACGCTGCTCCGGGTCCTGGCCACCGCCGTCCGCCCCTCGGCGGGAAGGGTGGAGATCCTGGGCCTCGATGCCGCCCTCGAACCGGAGCAGGTGCGGGCGCAGGTCGGCCTGCTGAGCCACGCCAACTACGTCTACGAGGACCTCTCGGGCCTCGAAAACCTCCTGGTCCTCGCGCGGCTCCTCGGCCAACCTGCGTCCGGGGCGAGCGAGGCGCTGGAGCGGCTCGGGCTGTCTCGGCAGGACGACCGCCCGGTGCGGACCTACTCCGCCGGAATGCGGCGGCGGCTCGCCCTGGCGCGACTCTTCCTTAAGCAGCCGGCGGTGGCACTCCTCGACGAGCCCTTCGTCGAGTTGGACCCGACCGGGGTCTCGGAACTCGAGGCCCGCATCCGGGAGCTGCGCGCCGCCGGCACGACGCTCGTTCTCGCAACGCATCACATCGAACAGGGGCTTCAGCTCTGCACGGACCGATTACATCTGGAACAGGGACGATCGATCGCCGCATGAGGCGCCCTGGCCTTCTGGCCTCGACGTGGGTCCTCTTCCGGAAGGACCTGCTGCTCGAGTGGCGCTCGCGCGCGCGGGTGAACGCGCTCGTCTTCTTCTCGCTCGCCACCCTGCTCCTCTTCTCCTTCGCCCTCGGACCGGACACCGCGCTGCTCCGACGCAACGCGGGGGGCTACCTCTGGCTGGCCCTTCTTCTCTCCTCGGTGCTCGCCCTCGGCGAGTCGTTCCGGGTGGAGCGGGAGAACTCCACGCTCGAGGGGCTGCGGCTGGTCCCCGTCGACACCCGGGCCATCTTTCTCGCCAAGGGCATTGCCAACGCCCTGTTGCTCGCGGCGCTGGGGGTGCTCCTAGTGCCGGTGCTGGTGGCGATGCTCGACGTCCGCATCGTCCTGCCCTTCGGCCAGCTCCTGACGTTGATCGCGCTCGGCTGCCTGGCGATCGCCGCACCGGGCACGCTCTACGGCGCGATCGCCAGCCACGCCCGCGCGCGGGATGTGCTCTTGCCGCTCCTCCTCTTCCCCATCCTCATTCCCGCGCTGGTCGCCGCCGCCAAGGGCACCGCGCTGGTCTTCGAGGGAGACCCGATGGGCCAGTTCCCCTCCTGGATCGCCCTGCTCGCGAGCTTCGACCTGCTCTACTGGGGGCTGGGCGTCGTGTTGTTCCCCCGCGTGGTGGAGGAGTAAGGACGTGCCGGAATGCTGAAAGCCTTGTGGAACAGTGCCCCAATCAGGGCGGTACGGGCGTTCGCCGCGAATCCCCTCGTTCAGCGGATGTTCGTGGTGGTGACCCTCGGTGTGTTCTTGTTCGGTGCCTGGCGGGGGCTGGTCTGGGCACCGCCGGACAGGGAAATGGGTGACGTGCAGCGCATCATGTACGCACACGTACCGATGGTGCAGATGATGCTCCTGGCGGGCACCATCAACTTCGTCTGCAGCGTGATCTACCTCTTCCACGCCTCATGGAAGACCGACGCCCTGGCCGAGGCTTCAGCCGAGTTGGCCCTGGTGTTCGGAGCCATCGGCACCACCCTCGGCTCGATCTGGGGGCGCCCGACCTGGGGCGTCTACTGGGCATGGGACCCGCGGCTGACCACGGTGGCCATCCTCCTGGTGGCCTACGCGGGCTACATGGCGCTGCGGCGCTTCGTGGACGACCCCGAGCGGCGCGCGGTCTGGGCGGCGGTCACGTCGATCATCATCGCGGTGGATGTCCCGATCATCTACTTCAGCGTGAAGTGGTGGAAGAGTCTCCACCAGGTCCAGTCCAACCCGCGCACCGTGGACCCGCAGATGACGGACGCGCTGCGCTGGAACATCACGGCCTTCTTCTTCCTGCTGATCGTCTTCCTGGTGGTCCGTTACCGGATCGCGCTCGCCGCGCGCATGCGGGAGACCACCGTTCCGGAGACCGGGCCGCGGCCGCGAGAGGCGGTGGCGTCGTGAGTACGCTTGGCACTCTGCTCGCCGCGGTCGGCGAAGGCCGCATCCACGGCGGCTGGGAGTACGTGAAGGCAGCGTACGGAATCTGCTGGACCGGCCTCACCCTGTACGCGCTGTCCCTGTGGGTCCGCTGGCCGCGAGAGGAGCGAAAGTGAATTCCACCACCCGCAACCGCCTGATCGCCGTGGTGGCTTTGCTCCTCGCCGGCGCGGGCCTGGCGGTCGTCGCCTTCGGGAACATCGGGAAGAACCTGGTCTTCTACTGGACCCCGGGCGAGATGCTCGCCCAGGGCAGCAAGGCCTACGGACCGACCATCCGGCTCGGCGGCGTCGTCCAGCCGGGCAGCCTCCGCTGGGACGCGGCCCACACCCACCTCGCGTTCCGGGTGGCGGACAGCGACAAGGCCGGAGCTCCCTCGGTCCTGGTGGTCTCGCGCGAGACGCCGCCCCAGATGTTTCGCGAGCGCATCGGCGTGGTGGTGGAAGGCACGTTCGACAAGTCGCAGACCTTCACCTCCTCGCGCCTGATGGTGAACCACTCCAACGAGTACCGTCCCCCGAAGCCGGGCGACGGACCGGACCAGTGGAAGACCACCGTCTCGGCACCCACCGCGGAGGCCCGATGACGTCCACGGTCGGAACCGCCCTCGTCCTCGGAGGCCTTCTCGCCGCGGCGTTCGGCGCGGTGGTGGGCATCGAGGGCGGCCTCCGCCACCGGGCAGGGGCGCTGAAGATCGTCCTCGGCGCGGTGACCGCGTTCCTGGTCTGCATGCTCGGCGCAAATCTCACGATGGTCTACGCGCTGGTGACGCACGACTTCAGCGTCCAGTACGTCAGCCACGTGGGCAGCCGGGCGACGCCGATGGTCTACACCATCGTCTCGCTCTGGAGCGCGCTCGAGGGGTCGATCCTCTTCTGGGGCGCGATCCTCGCGGTCTACGTCTTCTCCTTCGCCAGGGCACACCGGAAGGACCCGCCCACCAATCCGCTCCTCGCGCTCGGCGCGATGCTCGCGGTGGGGGTGTTCTTCTCCTTCCTCATCGCCGGTCCGGCGAACCCCTTCGGCCGGGTGAGCCCGGTGCCGCCGGACGGGCCCGGCCCGAACCCGCTGCTCCAGAACCACATCCTGATGGTGATTCACCCGCCCATGCTCTACCTGGGCTACGTGGGCATGGTCGTCCCGTTCGGCATCGCGGTGGCGGCGCTGCTCCGCGGCCAGCTCGGGGACGCCTGGATGGCGGTGCTCCGCCGCTGGACGCTCATCCCCTGGGCCTTCCTCTCGGTCGGCATCGTCCTGGGCTCCTGGTGGGCCTACGCGGTCCTCGGCTGGGGCGGCTACTGGGCGTGGGACCCGGTCGAGAACGCCTCGTTCCTGCCCTGGCTGACGGCCACCGCGTTCCTCCACTCGGCGATGGTGCAGGAGCGTCGGCACACGCTGAAGCTGTGGACCTTGAGCCTGTCGCTCGGGAGCTTCCTCCTCACGATCCTCGGCACCTTCATGACCCGGAGCGGGGTCTTCAACTCGGTGCACTCCTTCACCCAGTCGGCGATCGGGCCCACGTTCCTGGTCTTCCTCGGTGTGGTGCTCGTCGTCTCCATCCTGCTCATCGCCATCCGCGGGCCGCTGCTGGTCCCGGAGGGCCCGCTGGGCAGCGCCGTCTCGCGCGAGACGGCCATCCTGGTGAACAACCTCCTCTTCGCCGCGCTGACCTTCACCGTGCTCCTGGGGACGGTGTTCCCGCTGGTCCGCGAGGCGTTCTCCGGCGTGCGGATCAGCGTCGGGGCGCCCTACTTCAACCGCATGGCCCTGCCGCTGGGGGTGGCCATTCTCTTCCTGATGGGCGTGGGTCCGTCGCTGCCCTGGGGACGCGCCTCGCCCGACACGCTCCGTCGCCAGTTCTTCATCCCTGCCGGGGTGGGGGTCGCGGTGGTCATCGTCTGCGTCGCCGCCGGGCTGCGTGGAACGCTGACGCTCCTGACGTTCGGCCTCGCCGCGTTCGTCGCGGTGGTCACGCTGCGCGAGATGACGCTCCCCGTACGGGTCCGGATGCGGGAGCAGGGTGAGCCCTTGCCCCGGGCGATCTGGCGCAGCGCCACCCGGGCACGCCGCCGCTTCGGTGGGTACGTGGTGCACCTCGGGGTGGTGATGGTCTTCGTGGCCATCGCCGCGTCCCAGTCGTACGTCACCCACACCACCGCGACGCTGACGCCCGGCAAGTCGTTCCAGCTCGGGCGCTACACCGTGCAGCTCACCGGGCTGCGGAACGGTGCCGACCCGCACCGCCGCTGGACCGCCGCCGAGCTCGACGTGACCGACGGGAGCGGCGGACACCACGTGCTCGCGCCGCGGATGAACTTCTACGAGCGGAGCACGGACCCGGTGGGCAGCCCCGCCATCCGCACCGCGGCCTTCGACGACCTGTACCTCACCCTGCTCGCCTTCGACGCCCAGGCCCCCTCGGCCAGTCTCAACGCCTGGATCTTCCCGATGGTGGCGTGGATCTGGTGGAGTCTGCCGCTCTTCGTGTTCGGCGCCCTGATCGCCGCCTGGCCGGAACGCCGCCGGGCCCGGGCAGAGGTACCCGAGAGCGTCCCGGTCTCCGGCAAGGCGCCCAGCACCGGAGCCGCGGCGTGAGGCGGCGGGGTCTGTGGATCGGCCTGTCGCTCGCCGCGGTGACGGCGGTGCTGCTCTTCGTCCTGGCGAAGGGGTTCGGGCGCGATCCGCATGAGGTTCCCTTCCAGATGAGGGGCAAGCCGGCCCCCGACTTCACGCTCAAGCGGCTCGACACCGGCGCCCCGGTCAAGCTGTCGGACCTCAAGGGCAAGCCGGTGGTCCTCAACTTCTGGGCGAGCTGGTGCGGGCCCTGCCGGGCCGAGCACCCGGTCATCGCCTGGGGCGCGAAGCGCTTCGGGCCGGACGTGCAGTTCTTCGGGGTGGTGTTCGAGGACACCGAGGAGAATGCCCGCGGGTTCGCCGGCATCCCGGATCTGACCTTCCCCCAGCTGTACGATGACCACTCGCGCATGGCGGTCGACTACGGAGTCACCGGCGTCCCCGAGACGTACTTCATCGACGCCCAGGGCATCATCCGGGACAAGGTAGCGGCCCCGGTGGATCCGCAGCTGCTGATGGACAAGCTCGCCGCGCTGAAGCAGCCCGGCCCGGTCTCGGAGGTGGTCCGATGACCGCGCTCGTCCTCGGCCTCATGCTTGCCACGTACGCCCCGCAGCAGGCCGGCAGCGCGCTGCTCGATCCGCCGCGTGAGGCCCGGGTCCAGGCGCTCGGCAAGGAGCTCCGCTGCCCGATGTGCCAGGGGCTCTCCATCGCCGACTCGAACTCCTCCGCCGCGCGCGCCCAGATGGACAAGGTGCGCGAGCTGGTCGCCGCCGGGAAGACGGATCAGGAGATCCGCGACTTCTTCACCTCGCGCTACGGCGAGTGGGCGCTGCTCGATCCGCCGGCGAGCGGGATGAATTTCCTGGTGTGGATGCTCCCCCTGGCGCTGCTCGTCGGCGGCGGGTTTGCCATCGCACGCACCATGCGCCGGCCGGTGCCGCCCGGGCCCGCCCCCGAGCCGACGGTCGACCGACCGACGTCGGAGGACCCGTACCTCGAGGCCGTCCGGGCGGAGATGCGCCGGTGACCGAGAGCCACTGGATCCCGGGCATCGTCGTCCTCTCCCTCGGTCTCATCGCCGGGGCCCTGTACCTCCTGTTCGGCCGGAAGCAGGCCGGGGCCGGCCCCGCGGATCGGGTGAGCGACGCCCAGCGCCGGGTGGACTCGCTCCTGGCGCAGCTGCGCGAGCACGAGGCCGAGAAGCACCAGGTGGACTCCGCCGACTGGAAGGCCGAGCACACCCGGCTGGAGCAGGCGGCGGCGGACGCGATGCGCGCCCGCGACCAGGTGGCGAACGTTCCCCTCCGGACCGGCGCGGGCAAGGGCACGAAGGGCGCACCCGCGCCCGAGCCCACCCCGGCCGCCCCGACCGGGTTCTTCGGCCGGCATCCGCAGCTGGTGGGCGCAGCCTGGGGCGCGGCGGTGGTGGTCTTCTTCGGGGCGCTGGGCCTGTGGCTCTCGCAGGACCAGAAGCCGCGGGAGGCGGGCGAGACCGCGACCGGGACCGTTGGCCGTGGAGCCCCGGGCAGCGAGGCCGATGACCGGGACTTCCAGACCGCGCTCTCACGGGCGAAGGACAACCCTGGCGCCGATCTCACGCTGACCGGCGAGGTGATCCGCGAGCTCATCAGCCGGAGTGACTTCCAGCAGGCGCTCGAGCTGAACGAGCGGGCCCTCGCCTCGGACCCGTTCCGCACCGAGCTGCGGGTCATCCGTGCCTTCCTCAAGGTGGTCCAGGGAGAGAAGCAGGCCGGGATGGCCGAGCTCACCAGGCTGGCCGACCTCTATCCGGATGGCACCTCCGCGCTCATCTTCCGGGGAATGGTTCACATGCAGGCCCAGGAGCCGCGAGAGGCGCTGAAGGACTTCGAGGGCTACCTGGCGGTGACCCCGCCGCAGAACGTGCCGCCGCAGCTGCGCGCCGGCGTGGCCCAGCTCCGCCAGCAGGTCTCCGGAAAGCCCTGACGGCACCGATGACTCGGTCCGGTACCCCCGCGCGACGCCCGGGCGGCGTCATCTTCGACCTCGACGGCACGCTGGCCGACTCGCTGGCCGACATCGCATCGGCGATGAACCGGACGCTCGGGACGCACGGGTTCCCGCTGCACCCCGTCTCGGCGTACCGGACCTTCGTCGGTGAGGGCGTCCGGAGGCTGGTGGAGCGCGCGCTCCCGCCCGGGACCGAGGCGATGCGGGACGCGTTCATCGCCGAATACCAGGCGGACTACGCCGAGCACCTGCTCGACGAGACTCGCCTCTTCGCCGGTATCCCGGAGCTACTCGACCGTCTCCAGTCGGCGAGCGTTCCGGTCGCCGTGCTGAGCAACAAGCCGGACGTGCCCACCCGCCAGCTGGTGGACGCGCTGTGCAGCCGGTGGGAGTTCCGGGCCGTCGTCGGCGAGCGGTCGGGGGTGCCGCGGAAGCCAGACCCCAGCGCGGCGCTGGCGCTCGCGGATGCGCTCGGCGCCCCGCCGGAGTCCATCGCCTTCGTCGGCGACACGGGCGTGGACATGCTGACGGCTCGCGCCGCCTCGATGCGCCCGGTCGGTGTGCTCTGGGGCTTCCGGCCGAAGGAGGTGCTCGCCTCCGGGGCCGAGGCAGCCGGCACCGGAGAGGAGCTCGCGCGGATCCTGGGCGTCGACGGCGCGTCCTGACCGTTCGGCGCTCGGAGCATCTCATCGGGCGCTGCCGAGGATGGGTGCCCGGGCAGCAGGGGTCCGGGCGACCCGTCGAGCTCGGCCGCCGGTCTCCCTGTCGGAGCGGTTTCCGTCGTCCTGCGAGACGCGGCTTGCTAGGGGATCCGGATGCAAGGTGTCGCCCTGACCTCCCTCTGGGTCGCTGCCTGGAGAGCCGCCGAGAGCGAGCGGCCAGACGCGCTCTTCGACGATCCCTTCGCCCGGCGGCTCGCCGGACCCGAGGGGTTCGCGGTGCTCGAGGCGGCGCGGGCCGTCTCGCCGGTCGAGGCGCCGACCATCCCCGTCCGCACGCGGTTCTTCGACCAGCGGATCACGCAGGCCTCCCAGGTCGTGCTCCTGGCAGCGGGGATGGACGCCCGTGCGTTCCGGCTCGCCTGGCCTCCGACCACCCGGCTCTTCGAGATCGACCAGCCCGAGGTCCTCGCGCTCAAGCAGGAGCGGCTCGGCGACGCCCGGCCTGCGTGCTCCCGCACGACCGTGCCGATCGATCTTGCTGAGGACTGGCCCACGGCGCTCGTGGGCCGCGGCTTCCGACCCGAGGTCCGGACCGTGTGGCTCGCGGAGGGGCTCCTCCCCTACCTCGACGGGTCATTGGTCGGCACGCTGCTCGAGCGGCTCGACCGGCTCTCCACCCCTGGCAGCATCCTTCTCGCCGACCTGATCGGCCGCACGCTCCTCGAGGCGCCGCAGCTCCAGCCGATGCTCGAGTTCGTCCGCGGACTCGGGGCGCCCTGGAGATTCGGGACGGACGCGCCGGAGGAGCTGCTCGCGCCGCTCGGCTGGGAGGTGACGGCGCACGAGCTCGGCACGCTCGCCGCCGAGGTGGGCCGCTGGCCATGGCCGGTCCTTCCACGCTCGGTTCCGGGCATCCCCCGCAGCTTTCTCATCGAGGCCACGAAGGGCGAGCGCGGATGAGCGGCCCGGCGAGTTCCAGGCGCACCTGCGTCAGCCTTCCGCCGCCCGCGACCGCCAGGTCCGATCTCGGCTGAGCGCCCGCAGCGTCACCCGTGCCACATGCGCCACGTGCGCCGGCCCCAGGTCCTGGTGGCACGGCAGCTCGAGCACATGCTTGCGGAGCCGGCTCGCCTCGGGGAACTCGCCCCCGTCGCAGCGGGAGTGAAACGCCCGCCACCCGGGCCCGGCCTCGACGTTCTCCGCGCGGAGCCGGGCCAGCACCTCGTCCTTGTCCTCGACCCAGAGCGGATAGAACAGGGGGCACACCCCCGGCGGAAGCTCGTTGACCAGCGGCGGGGACCCGCCCCTGAGCGCCCCGAGCAGGTGAAAGAAGTTTCGGCGGCGGCGCTCCACGACGCTGGCCAGCGCGTGGGCACGCGCCACCCGCTCGACCAGCGGCGAAGCGCCCAGCGCGAGCTGCTGCCGGTCGAACCCGGACTCCACTGCAGGGGGCCTGCCTGCGCGCGGGGAGCCGAAGTGCCGGTCGAGCCACGCCCCGAGGCGCCGGAGCGCTGCGCCCTGGCTCGGCAGGCGGAACTCTCCCCGGAGCAGCACCCGCGAGAGGAGGCCCCGCGCCGTCGGACCGGCCGCGGGGCTCCGGACGGGCGGGAGCTGGAAGCCCCGCAGACCGTTGAACACCAGCGCCCCACCGTGAGGGACGGGCAGCGTCTTGCGCAACGAGAACACCGCCGCGTCGCCGGTGGTCCCGACCGGGATCTCTCCATCGGTCGACAGCAGCGCCTGGGCGCAGTCCTCGATGAGCACCAGCCCGTACCGGTCGGCCAGGGCGCGGACCTGGCTCGCGGGACCGGGGAAGCCAGCGAAGTGTGTCAGGACGAGCCCACCGGTCCGGTGCCCGATGCGCCCTTCCAGGTCCTCGAGGTCGAGAGCCCAGCGCCTCCCGACCTCGTAGAACGTGGGATGGGCGCCGGCGGCGAGCAGCGCGTCCACCTCGACGCCGTGGTGGTACGCGGGGACCAGCACCTCTTTCCCCTCGAGGCCCAGCACCCGGGCCGCGAGGTGGAGCGCGCTCCTGCCGAGGTGTGTCCACGAGACCGAGGCAGCCGAGAACGGATGCTCGCTCAGCGGCCGGGCCGGTGCCCGGAGCTGCGCCCATCCGAGCGTGGGCTGCGCGGGAACGTACGGCCTCGCCGTTGGCATCTCCCTGGACCTGTGCACGCGCGGCGCCGCCGTCCAGCCCTCGCCCGGCGGTCTGTCGCTCCTGCGGCGCCTCGCCCGCTCAGCTCTGACCGGAGAGCACCGAGAGCAGCGCCGTGGCGAGCTTCCGGGAATCGTGGCGGAGCCGGGGGCCGGCCTTGAGGAGGTCGGCGTCCACCGGCACCACCCCGAGGGCCCGGATGCGCTCGAGGTCGGCCTGGACCGGCTCGGCCCCGGCCCGGGCATACCGCTCCACCCGGTGCCCACCGAGCGGAGCCGAGTTGAGCAGCGCCACGTCAACCACCGGGCCGGCGTGCTCCAGCACCGCCCGGAGGTGGTCGACCGCGGTCATTCCCCCGGTCTCCCCGGGCTCGGTCATCAGATTGGCGACCAGGACCCGGCGCGCACGCGTGCTCCGGAGGGCCTCGGTGACGCCGTCCACGAGGAGGTTGGGAAGAACGCTGGAGTAGAGCGACCCGGGCCCCAGGGTGACGAGATCCGCCGAGGCGATCGCCGCCAGCACCCCCTCGGCGGGCGCCGGGCGCAACGGATGCAGGAAGACCCGCCGGACCCTCGTCCCCACCCGGGTGAGATGGTGCTCTCCGACCAGACGGCGGCCGTCCTCGAGCTCGGCGACCAGCTGCACCGGGTCCAGTGTCGAGGGGAGGACCGTTCCACGCGCGTCCAGCAGCCGAGCGGCCGACCGGATGGCCTCGAGGAAGTCCCCGTGCATCTCGGCGAGGGCGGCGAGCAGGAGGTTCCCGAGCGCGTGCCCGGCGAGCGAGCCCCTCCCACCGAACCGATGCTGCAGCACGTCGGCCAGCGGCCCCCGCGGTCCCGAGAGCGCGACCAGGCAGTTCCGGAGGTCCCCCGGGGGCAGCAGCCCGCGGGTGCGGCGGAGCCGGCCGGAGCTGCCGCCGTCGTCGCTCATCGCCACCACCGCGGTGAGCTCCACGCCCGGGCGACCCTTGCGCGGACGGACGTGTCGGGCCAGTCCTCGGAGCACCACCGGGAGCCCGCTCCCACCGCCGAGCGCGACGATCCGCAGCGGACGCGCGGGTCGTGCCCTCGGACGCGGCACGACCCGGATGACCGGGAGCGGCTCGACCGGCGCCGGAGCGGGGAGCGTCATCGCGCGCCCCGGCCGAGCAGGACGTGCCGCACGGTGTGAAAGATGATGGCCAGGTCGAGGAAGAGCGTGCCGTTCTTCACGTAGTACAGGTCGAACTCGAGCTTGTTTCGCCCGTCCTCCACCGAGGCCCCGTACGGATACCGGATCTGCGCCCAGCCGGTGATGCCCGGCTTCACGCCCTCGCGCAGCGTGTAGTACGGCACGTCGCGCGAGATGATCTCGATGAACACCGACCGCTCGGGCCGCGGGCCGACGAAGCTCATGTCGCCGCGGAGCACGTTGAAGACCTGGGGGATCTCGTCCATCCGCGTCTTGCGGATGAACCGGCCCACCCGCGTCACCCGTTCGTCCCTGGCCTGTGCCCAGACCGCGCCGTTCTTCTCTGCGTCGAGCCGCATGCTCCGGAGCTTCCAGAGCGCGTAGGGCTCTCCGTTCCTGCCGACCCGCTCCTGCCGGTAGAAGGCCGGCCCCTTCGAGTCCAGCCGGATGAGGACGACGAGGAGCAGCATCAGCGGGCCGGCGAGCAGCAGGAGCGCGCCCGCCACCAGCAGGTCGAAGGCCCGCTTCGACGCCCGCCGCAGCGGTCCCTGGCTCAGCTCGTCCGCGGTCGCGTACTGCACGCCGTCGAGCACATGCACCGGGATGCGCCGGAGGATCCGCTCGCAGTACTGCGCGGCACCGTACACGCGGACGCCGGCGTAGCGACACCTCGCCAGCTCCTCCGGCGTGGCTCTCTCCTGACCGGGATCGGTGGCGAGGATGACCGCCTCGGCCTGCGCCCGCCGCGCCACCTCCAGCAGCTTCTCCCCGCCCGGCCCCAGCCGGCGCGGGTCGACCAGCGCCGCCACGTGCGTCGCCTCGTCCGCTCGCTCGAGGAGCTCGAGCAAGCGCTGCGCGCGCGGGCCGTGTCCGACCACCAGCACCCGGTTCGGACGGGCCAGCGCGTTGCCCAGCAGTCCGCGGGCGACGATGACCCCGAGGATGGCCCCGAACGCTCCACCGAGCACCACGCCCTCGGGAGGCCGGATGCGGAGCATGGTCAGGAGCATCGCCATCGCGAAGACGGCGAGCCCGAGCGCGCGGATCAGCCGCGCCCCGCGGCTGCGGTCCTCCGTGGCCACGCGGAGGTCATAGAGATCGAGGAAGTAGAACGCCGCCTGGTAGAGGGACGCGAAGCCGATCGACAGCAGCAGCAGCAGCCTCCCGGTGACCGCCCCCGGGTGCCCGCCGCTGATCGCGGTCTCCGGATGGATCGCCCGGGCGAGCATCACCGCCCCGGTGGCGCACGCCGCGGCGATGGCCGCGCTCTCGGCCACGAACAGCAGCGTCTTCCGTCCAGAGACCCAGTGGTTGAAGACCCGATACATCTCCCCTGCCCGCCCTTCCCGCCCCGTCACCCATCGCCCATCCACGGCCCCCGCGATCGGAGGCCGGGCACTCGCCCTCTCACCGCACGTCGGTCTTCAGATACGGCGTGTTCGCGGCAGCGGCGCCGTTGAGCACGCAACCCACCACGCTCGCCCCCGCGAGATGCTCCAGCGCCTGGTGCACGTGCTTCCCCGCCGTCGCGTTCGCCCGGACCACCAGCACCACGGCGTCCGAGAGGGTGCCCAGGATCGACGCGTCGGCGAACGGCAGCGCCGGCGGGAGATCCAGGTACACCTCGTCGAATCCCTCGCGCACTGCCCGGAGCAGCTCCTTCATCCGCGGGCTGGCCAGCAGCTGGGTCGGCTCCTCGGCGGCGTGGCCGGAGGGGATCACCGCCAGCCGGTTGGCCTTGAAGCGGCGCACCACCTCGCGCAGGTCGGCGTCGCCGACCAGGAGCTCGGAGAGGCCGGGGCGCGCCCGGAACGCCAGCATCTCCGCCACCTGCCCCCGGCGGAGGTCGGCGTCGATGAGGAGGATGCGCCGATCCGGATTGGCCCGGGCCGAGGTGAGCGCCAGGTTCACCGCGGTCACGGTCTTCCCCTCCCCTGACAGCGCAGAGGTGAAGGCCACCAGCCGCATGGGGCGCTGCTCGCGGAGCCGCTCCAGGCGGTAGTACAGCGACCGGTACTGCTCGGCGGCGATGGACGCGGGCGCGGTCAACGAGACCACCCGGTCGTTCACTGGCGCCTGGCCCACCGAGCTGCCGTCGGCGCGGTGGAGGAAGTTCTCCACACGGCGTCCGTTGCTCGTCTCGTTCTCTGGCATCAAGGGTCGCATCCTCAGTTCAGGCTGTCGGTCGATTCGCGCGGAGGACTCCGCAGCGGTGTCGCGGGAAGGAGAACCCGTCGCTCGGTCCGGCCGTTCATCGCCGGGACGATGGCCAGGACCGGCAGCGGCAGCTCGCCCCGGAGCTGTCGCTCGTCGTGGAAGCTCTCGTCGCGGAGCTCGAGCATCACGCCGGAGAGGACGCCCGCCCCGAGGGCCGCCACCAGCACCACCATCAGTCCCCCGAAGCGGTCGGGCTTGGAGGGGACCACCGGGGGCGCCGCCGGGCTGATCAGGCTGAAGAGGCGCGGCGCATTCCGGGCCTCGATGTCCTGGGCGATCTCCGCCTCCACCTTCCGTCCCACCACCGACTGGTACTTGGCGCGCGCGATGTCGTACTCGCGTTCCAGGCCCGCGAGCTCCGCTGCCCAGCGCGGGGTCTGGTCCAGGCGGGCCTGATAGGTCTGCATCTCCTTCTGGAGCCCGTCGATGTCCCGCTGGATGGCAGCGACCTCGCGCCCCGCGCGCGAACGCTCGTCCCGCTGCGCTCCCAGGCGCGTGTCCGCCTCGTGCGTGCGCGCCCGGGCGGCCTTGAGCTCCCGGGTGAGCCGGACCACCTCCGGGTGGTCATCGGTGTACTGCGTCTTCGCCCCGGCAAGCTGCTGCTCGAGCTGCTCGGCGACCGTCTGGGCCCGGCCCACCTCGGTGTCTCCGCCGTTGCGGAGGAGCACCAGGTCGCTGCGCCGCGTGTCCGCGGCCCGCAGCTGCTCGGTCCGGGCCCGGACCTCGCCGGAGAGCCGATCCAGCTGGCGCATGTTGGCCTCCATCTGCTCGGGGAGCTCGCCGACGTGCGCCACCTTGAAGGCGATGATCTTCTGCTGCCAGCCGTTGACCGTGGCCTGGAGCTCCTTCACCTGCC
>JADGQZ010000435.1 GCA_017881345.1 Myxococcaceae bacterium
GGCGGGGCTCGCGGTGATCTGCTGGTTGTAGGCCGCCCCGACGGTTGCGTTAGGGAGCGGGTTCGGGGTGAGCGTGATCGTGGGACAGACCGCAGGACGGATCAGGAACACGATGTCGGCGAAGCAACCGGCCAGGTCGGTCGCTCGTATGATGACGGAGCCTGCCGTGGTTGGCGTTCCCGAGAGGAGGCCGGTCGGCGAGAGCGCGAGGGTCCCGGAAAGCGTACCGCTCAAGACCGAGAAGATGTAGGTGCCGGCGGGGCTCGCGGTGATCTGCTGGTTGTAGGCCGCCCCGACGGTTGCGTTGGGTAGCGGGTTGGGACTGAGCGTGATCGTGGGACAGACCGCGGGGACGATCGTCAACGTGATGTCGGTGAAACACCCGCTCGGGTCGGTCGCTCGGATGACGACGGACCCTGCCGTCGTCGGGGTCCCCGAGAGCAGGCCGGTCGACGAGAGCGTGAGCGTCCCCGACAGGGTGCCGCTCAGCACCGAGTAGGTGTAGGTGCCGGCGGGGCTCGCCGTGATCTGCTGGGGACCGTAGCTCAGCCCGACCGTCGCGTTGGGCAGCGGATTGGGGCTGAGCGTGATCGTGGGGCAGGCGCACCCCGCAAAGGTCAGCGGCGCTACGTTCGTCAACGCCACGTCGGTCGTCGCCAGTGCTCGCCCGAGGAAGCTTCCTCCGGTCGCACTGATGGCGCTACCCGAGAGGACGGTTCCTATGAAGATCGAACGCGTCATCGTCGCGGCCGCAGCGGTCCGCCAATAAACGTGACACGCTTGCGCGGCGCCGCCCATGACCATCTGGAAGTCGGTGCCCGTGAGGGCGCCGCTCGACCCGAGTGCCCCGACCTTGAAGACCCAGACATCGTTCGCGCTCCCGCTGAGCGTGAAAATGACGCCGGCGCCCAGCGTGGTCGATGCAGCGGAGCAGTAGATTCCAGGCAGTATCGTGCCGCTGGTGGTCGGCATGGGGAGGCATGCAGCGTCCGGGTTCATCACATCGACCGAGCCGTATGCGTTGCGGAAGTCAGTTACGGCCCCCGGACCGGAGAGGGGGAGCGAAACCACGGTCGACCCAAGAATTGTGCACCCGGTGTTGGAGATCGAGGCGCCGGTTGTGCCCACGTCTCCGTTGATGGTGGAAGTGGTGCAGGTTACTGTCCCCGTAGTCGGGATCGCGTTCGTACCCAGTACCGAGTAGCCAGAAGCCAAACCGAGATTTGGGGCAGCAGCTTGCGCAGCCAACTTCGCCGAGCCGCCACAAAGGAGTACGCCTAATCCTACGCGTGCCAGAAGACTCAGGCTTCTCGTATGAATCATTTCCGATCCCCCTCTTTCACTTGCCTTCGAAATGGATGGAATTCTCTTCTGACAGGCGCTGAAGCCGGTTCCGCGATTCACGGCAGAAACTCCAGTGCAGTACGGCGAAAAGTCGATGGTCCTCGTGTCGACACACAGACGGGCGGCTGGCGCAGGCGGCCTTGATCGGCTCTGGTCGCGGAAAACCCCGCCTCGCAACCCCTGCGCGGCCGCAGACTCGTCCAGCCCGGGCGCACGATGAATGCGGATCTCGTTTCACATCAACAACTAACATAGGCCTACGAGCGAGGCGCTGTCAAGGACCAAGAAGGTCCCGAACAGGGCTTGCGGGCGCCGTAGGGCAGGAAATCGGCCCACTGCGCAGCCTTTCGTGAGGCTTCTTCATCCACCTCCATACCGTCCACCTTTCTCATGGCGCCCACAATGCCTGCGCAGACCACGGGCCAGCCTGGGCCACGACCAAAGGTGGGAGGAGCAGGTTTCATACCGCGCCTCTCGTCGAGGTGGATCAGCGGTGTCCGGCCTTCCGGATCACGATCGAGCGGTGGGCAGGCGGCCTGCGGAGTACGTTTTTCAATCCGGATGGGAGGATTTCCACGCCTTGGGTGGACCCGGAGCCCTGAGGCCGGACCCTGGAGCGTGGGAGAGAGTGTCGCGTCCCGTTCTTCGCCACCCCGATCGCCGCCGCCGCGCCTCTGGCAGAGGGATTGCGGAATTCGAGTCCGTGCATGCGAATACAGGAGCCGTGAAGGCCTGCGCGACCGCCCCGGGCGGAGGGAGCAGACCCCGCGAAACGGGCGAGCACGGGCGCCCGGTGAGTATCGAGGTGGCGCCCAGAGCCCTGGCAGCGCTCCTTCTCGTCGCCGCCGGCCTCTGGCTGCTGATCCGGCTCTGGCCCGTTCTCCTCGCCCTCGTCGCCGCTCTCGTCGTCGCCGGCACGTTGAGCCCGGCCGTGCGCTGGCTCGAGGAGAAGCGCATCGCGCGTGGGGCGGGGATCGCGATCGTCTTCACCGTCTTCTTTATCCTCGCCGTCCTGGTCGCCGCGCTCACGATCCCGACGCTCGTGGCGCAGGCCACCAGCCTCCTCGAGCAGGAGCCCGTGCTGCGCGCGCAACTCGCGGACCGTCTCGAGCGTGCCCACCTGGCCGCTCCGCTGGTGACGTGGCTTCGCGGCCTCGCGCCCGACGCCCTCACGAGCGTCGTCGGAGCGAAGGCGTTCGCTCTCTCGGTGCGTGCCTTCGAGACCGTCGCGTACGGGCTCAGCGCCCTCTTCCTCGCGCTCTACATCCTGATCGACCGCGATCGCCTCCGGGGGGGGCTCTTCGCCGTCGTTCCCCGCTCGCACCACATAAGGCTGTCGAGAATCGTGATGAACCTCGAGACGATCGTCGGGTCGTACATTCGCGGACAGCTGGTCACGTCCCTCCTGATGGCGGTCTTCACGTTCATCCTCCTGACGGCCTGCGGCGTGGAGAGCGCCCTCGCGCTCGCGGTGCTCGCCGGCCTCGCGGACGTCCTGCCCTACGTCGGGCCGGTTCTCTCCGTGGGGCCGGCGGTCCTCGCGGCGCTGCCGCGCGGGCCCGGCGTCACCCTCGTCGTTCTCGCTCTCATGGTGGCGTACGAGGAATTCGAGAGCCGCGTGCTCATCCCGAGGATCTATGGCCTGGCGCTGCGTCTTCCCTCGTCCGTCGTCCTGTTCGCGCTGCTGGCGGGAGGAACGCTGATGGGGATCCTCGGCGCGCTCCTGGCCCTTCCCGTGGCTGCCACGGTGATGATGCTCGTCGAGGAGCTCCGGGTGGAGCTGCCCGGAGAGCAGGAGGGGCCCGCAGACACGAATCTGCGGAGAGCCGACGATCGTGCCGAGGAAGAGTACGAGCGCCGGACCCAGGGAGTGGGCGCAGTGCAGGCCGCGGGCATCGCCGCCGAGATCTCGCAGGACAGGCGAAAGGAAGAGGAAGAGAGCCTTCCGCCGGAGGCGGCGCAGCCGACGGACTCGAGCGAGTTCAGCGATTGACGGGCCCTGGCGGAACCGTGCCGAGCCGCAGGAAGGGCGGGACGAAGATGCGACGAGCCGCTCGCGAGATCGCAGGCCTCTTCGGCGAGACCCTGCGTCGTTGCGTCCTGCACTCGGTCGATACCCAGAGCGCGGCCCTCGCCTTCTATTCGCTCCTCGCCCTGGCCCCGGCGCTCCTCGCGGTCGTTTCGATCGGCGGGCGCTTCCTGACCGAGGTGCGCGTCCACGGCGAGATCGTCCGGCAGCTCGAGGGCGTGATGGGCCCCGAGGGCAGCCGCGCCGTCGTCGCCGTTCTCGAGAAGGTGTCCGCTCCAGGGACCGGGGCCGGTCCGGGAGGCATCGCCGCGATCGTGGTGCTCCTCCTCGGGACGACGGCCGTCTTCCTCCAGCTCCAGGAGGCCCTGAACCGGGTGTGGGAAGTCGCACCGAGGCCGGGAACCATGCTTCGCGCGCTCTTGAAGAGACGGATCGTGTCGTTCGCCCTCGTGCTGGCGGCCGGCCTCCTGCTTCTCGTCTCGCTGACCTTCAGCGCCGGCCTGCTGGCGCTCACGGATCTCCTCACCGCCCGGATGCCGTTCCCCGTGGCGCTCGTCACTCTCGGGAACGAGGCCCTTTCCTTCGTCGTCCTCACCGTCCTCCTCACCCTCATCTACCGGGTTCTGCCCGACGCGAAGCTGGAGTGGCAGGACGTCGGCGTCGGCGCCGTCGTGACGTCGATCCTCTTCACGACCGGGAAGTGGCTGATCGGTTTCGTCCTTGGGTGGACGGCTGTCGCCTCGCAGTTCGGGATCGTCGGTTCCGTGGTCGTGATCCTCACGTGGGTTTACTACGAGTCGTA
>JADGQZ010000436.1 GCA_017881345.1 Myxococcaceae bacterium
GGAGCTCGTCCTCGTGAGATGACCGGTTGCGCAAGCTGCGCCCGAGTCTACTGCGGCCCACCCTTCGCCGCCGCTGGCTTGCCGTCCCCCAGCCTCAGCTTCTCCACGCTCAGCTGCGCCTGCCTCCCGTAGTCCACCGCCTCCCCCAGTAGCCTCGCGGCCTCCTGCGGGGCGTGGAACCCCATGCTGTTCTCCGCGGCGATGAAGTCCAGCCGCCACTGCGCCTTCCGCTGCAGGGCCCTCGCCTGGGCCAGCTGCGCATCCGTGGCCCCCGCCGCCTTCGCCACCTTCAGCGCATCCAGCATCTCCGACAGCGCCCCGCCCGCCCGCTGCAGCAGGTCGTAGTTCCTGCCTTGAATCTGCGCGACCCGCGCCTGGATCTCCCCTTCCGGGTAGGGGTGACACGTCTGGCACGCCCGGCTCACGTTCAGGAGCGGGCTGCGCACCCAGTGGTCGCTCACCTTCACTGCGCCCTCGCGGATGTAAGGCATGTGGCAGTCCGCGCACGCCACCCCGCTCCGCGCATGGATGCCCTGGTTCCACAGCTCGAACTCCGGATGCTGCGCCTTCAGGACCGGCGCGCCCGATTCGTCGTGCACCCAGTCCTTGTACGGCTTCCCGTCCGCGAAGTTCGCCCCGTCGTCGTAGTACGCCTCGATCTCGTCCGCCTTCAGCCCGTTCTTCCACGGGTAGGTCAGCAGCTTGCGGTCGCCACGGAAGTAGTACTCCACGTGGCACTGCCCGCAGACGTAGCTCCGCATCTCCTGGCGGCTCGCGTCGCGGTTCACGTCGTAGTCCTTTACTCCCTGGTGCTCTTTCAGGACCTTGATCCCCACCAGGAACCCGGGCCGCGTTACCCGGATCTGCATCGTCTTCGGGTCGTGGCAGTCCACGCAGCTCACCGGGTGGTCCACCAGCGGCGCGCCGCTGGCGTCCTTGAGCGCGCGCGCCTCCTGATACTTCATGGCGCACACCTCCTCGAACCCCTTCATCACGTCGCCCTTCCCGACCGCGCGGTACGCCGGGATGATGCTCGCGTGGCAGTGGAGGCACGCCCCGGGCTGCGGCTTCTCCGTCACCCGCCGCGTCTTCTCCTGGTCGAGCAGCATGTACCCGTGTCCCCGGCGGTCCCGGTAGTCCAGGCTGAACGCGTACCCGGCGAAGATGCGCGTCAGCCACGGGAACCGGTCGGCCTTCTCCGCGGGGCTCGCGTCGCCGCCGCCGAAGTTCGTCCGGCTCGACTCCACCGTCTTCAAGTAGCTGTCGTACTCCCTCGGCCAGTTGACCCCCCAGACCTTGGGATCGACGGTGCTCTCGTCCACCTCGACGAGCCTCACGTACGACTGCTTCGCCTCGGTCTTCCGCTGGATGATGTTCACCAGCAGCGCGGTGATGCCCGCTGCGGCCAGCGCCGCCACCACCGCCACCCCCACGAACATCGGCCAGCGCTTCGGAGCAGTCGGTTCCATCGGCGATGTCCCCTCAGTTCCGCGCGCCGTGCCCGACGCCGCGGTGGCAATGGACGCAGCGCACCGCGTCCTGGTCCGTGGTGCTGCCGTGCACCAGCTCCGACACCATCTCCCCATGGCAGGCGAGACAGTTGTCCTGGAGGATGCGCGCGTTCCGGGGCCCGATCTGGATCGGCTCCGGGAAGTCCTGAAGGGTGAAGGCCTTGCTGTGGTTCCAGCCGTTCAACGCCTTGGCCCACATCTTCGGCACGAAGGGGTGCGGGAGGTGGCACTGGACGCAGGTGGCCACCGCGTGATGCGGGCTGTGCTGCCACGAGGCGTACTCGTCCCGCATGATGTGGCAGTTCACGCAGGCCCGCGGATCGGCCGAGAAGTACGAGAGCCCCTCGGCGTAGCGGAAGGTGAACGCCCCGAGCCCGCCGACCAGCCCGACGGCGACCGCCGCAACGACCGCCACCTGGACGCTTCCGCGGCGACGGGACTCCATGCGGAGGCAAGGTCGTCAAACACCGGGACAGAGTCCACAGCACAAATGGCCTAGGACTCTCTGTGAATCCCCCCCGGCGGGGGTGCCTGCGGGGCGGGGGCGTCCGTCCGCTCCTGGACGTCCGCGCCCGTTCCACCCTTCCGAACGACGCTCCCCGGCCCCTCCTTCCTCCCTCCCGGGATCGGAGGGGTTCACACTCGATGGGTCGGAGCGTCTGGGCGTGTGTTCTGTGTCTGAGCGCGTGTGGCGCGTCGATCCCGGGCGGCGACGGGCCGCGCCTCGGGTCCTCCCGGTCCGCGCTGGGCATCGGCTCGAGCGCCGATGACCTCCGCACCGGCTGGTACCCCAACCAGCCCGCTCTCGCCCCGGCGAGCGTCTCCGCCCCCGACTTCGGCCAGCTCTTCGAGACCCAGCTCGACGGGCAGATCTACGCCCAGCCGCTCCTCGCCAACGGCGTGCTCCTCGTCGTCACCGAGACCAACAACATCTACACGCTGGACCCGGTGACCGGCGCGGTCCTTCACCAGCGCGCGCTCGAGGTCCCCTGGAACGCCTCCGATCTCGGCTGCCCGGATCTCGTGCCGGAGGTGGGAGTCACCGGAACGCCGGTCATCGACATCCGCGATCCCGCCAACGTCACCGCGTACTTCGTCACCAAGAGCTATCAGACGGGGACCTCGGGACCCGCGTTGGCCTGGATGCACGCGGTGGACATCCCCAGCCTCGCCGAGCGGCCCAACTTCCCGGTGCAGATCCAGGGAACGGCCGACAACCAGGCCGGCGTCACCTTCGACGCCACCTACCAGATCCAGCGGCCCGGGCTCCTGATGCTCGGCGACACGGTGTACGCCACCTTCGCCGGACACTGCGACATCGGCAACTACCAGGGGTGGGTCGTCGGGGTGAACACGGGCGGCAACATCCGCGCCCGCTGGTCGGCCGCAGCCCAGTTCCCCGGCGCAGGCATCTGGCAGAGCGGCGGCGCTCCCCTGGCGGACGGCCCGGACACCTTCATCGTCGCCACCGGGAACGGAGACGTGGTGCACACGCCGACGCCGGGCAAGCCACCCCCGAACGTGCTGGCCCAGGCCTGGGTCCGGCTGAACGTCCAGGCCAACGGTACGCTGCAGGCCACCGACTTCTTCGCCCCCTACGACGCGGACGCGCTCAACACGTGGGACGCGGACTTCGGCTCCGGTGGGCCAGTCGGCCTCCCGGACTCGTTCGGCACGCCGAGCATTCCGCACCTCGGGGTGGCCGCAGGGAAGCAGGGGTTCGTGTACCTCCTGAACCGGGACGACCTCGGGGGGATCGGTCAGGGCCCCTCGGGCGGCGACAACGCGGTCCAGCGGATCGGTCCTTACGGCGGGGTGTGGTCCCGCCCGGCCGTGTGGCCCGGGAACGGCGGCTGGGTCTACTACCCGAGCGCGTCGGGAGGCACGACCGCCACCGGCTCGTCGGGAGATCTCAACGTCTACCAGGCCGGCGTGGACGGGCAGGGCCGGCCGACCCTCGCTCGGGTGGCGACGGCAGCGGACGAGTTCGGCTTCGGATCGAGCGCGCCGGTCGTCACCTCCAACGGGACCGGCGACGGCACAGCGCTGGTCTGGATGGTGTGGATGCCCGATGGGTCCGGACAGAATGCGCAGCTCCGCGCGTACGACGCGGTCCCTGAGACCGGGATGCTGCCTCTCCGGTTCAGCGCTCCGGTCGGGACCGCGAGCAAGTTCAACCCCCCGGGCATCGGCGACGGTCGGGTCTACGTGGGCACCCGGGAAGGGAAGGTCTACGGGTTCGGGGCGCCCGTGGATCAGCCGCTGGGAAGTATGCCGGTGGACCTGGGCACGGTGGACGTCGGCGGCAGCACGAGCGGGCAGGTGGTCTTCACCGCCCGGCGGGGAGTCACCGTCACCGGGGTCAGCTCGACCAACGCCGACTTCACCACCGGCTCGCCAGAGCCAGCGCTCCCCGCGACGCTCGCCCAGGGGGACACGCTCACCATCCCGGTGACCTTCACCCCGAGCCGGGTCGGCATCCGCTCGACTGCCATCGTGGTGCAGGCGGACGGTCAGCCGGTCTCGGCGTCGGTGACGGGCATCGGACGGAGCCCGAACGCGTCGCTCTCGATCGCACCCCTGCTGGTGAGCTTCGGCGGCGCGGCGGTGAACAAGCAGGTGAACGGGACGCTCACCATCTCCAACGTTGGCGGGGCACCCCTGGTGATCAACGGCGTGAGCTTGCCCAGTGCGCCGTTCTCGGCGAGTGGCGTTCCGGCCGGTGGATCCACCCTCGGGCCCGGGCAGTCGGTCACCGTGACCCTGACGTTCGCGCCGACCGCGGTGGGGATGTACAGCGACCAGGTGGTGGTGGACACCTCCGCGGGACAGGCAACGGTGCCGCTCTCGGGGTCGGCGGCCCTCGCGGGGAATCTCGAGCTGACCCCGGCCTCGCTTCCGTTCGGGACGGTCGCAGTGGGACAGAGCAAGGTGCTTGCGTTCCAGCTGTCCAACACCGGTGGCACCCGGGTGACGGTGACCAAGTCGAAGCCGCCCGGGTCGGCGGTGGGATTCACCAACACCGACGAGCTGCAGGAGGGCTCGTCGATCGAGGCCGGAGAGACACGGACGCTCCACGTGCAGTTCCAGCCGAAGCAATCGGGCCCCGCCACCGACCACTGGACCATCAACGCCGACGGGGACCAGGGCGTCCTCACGCTGGAGGTCACCGGGACCGGTGGGGGCGTCGGCGGCGTGGACCCGAGCAAGGGATGCAGCAGCGCCGGGAGCGGCCTCGCGCTCTGGCCGCTGCTTGGCTTGCTCCCGTGGGTGCTGCGGCGGCGCCGGCAGGGCTGAGGGGGCGGCGAGCTCAGCTCGCCCGGAGCGCGCTCGCCGGGTCGACGCGGGAGGCGCGCATCGCCGGGAGCAGGGCCGCGGCGAGGGCCACCAGCGCGAGGACCACCACCACGGCCGCGAGCACGCCCGGGTCGGCCGCGGTCACTCCGAAGAGGAGGCCACGGAAGACGATGGCGAGCACCACTGCGCCCAGCACGCCCGCCGCCGCACCCGCAAGCACCGGCGGGAGGTTACGCCGGAGCACGAGGCGGATGATGTCGCGCTGCTCGGCGCCCACCGCCATCCGCACCCCGTACTCGCGGGTCCGCTCCACGACGCCGTAGGAGACCACGCCGAAGATGCCCACCGCGGCCAGCACGAGGGCGAACGCGGCGAACACGCCGAGCAGGAACACCGGGTAGCGGCGGAGGAACATCGAGGGCGCCTGGTCCAGCACCTCGGTGAGCGAGCGCACCGGGAGCACCGTGACCTCCGGCACCGCCGCCTGGATCGCCCGGCGGACGTCCGTTCCCACTCCGGCCCGGCTCGACCGGAAGACGAGGCTGACCGGGCTCCCCGGGTTCTGGGTGTCCGGGTAATAGAGGATGGACGGCGCCGGCTCGTCGAGCGCCCCGAACGTCTGGTCCGCCACGACGCCGACGATGGTGAGCACCGGGGCATCCGCGGAGTACGTCGGGTGGATGCGCTTGCCCACCGCGTCCTCACCGGGGAAGAACCGCCGCTGCAGGGTCCGGTTGACGATGACCACCTGCTCCGACGTCGGCGTGTCCTGGGCGCTGAACGCCCGGCCGCCGAGGACCGGGATCCCGAGCACCCGGAAGTAGGACGGCTCGACCGTCCGGACCGTGGCCTCGGGCTGGGCCCCTGACGGGGGGGCCTGGTCGGTGCGGAGGAAGCGCTGGGTGCCGCCGTTTCCGGTGCCGGGCAGGACGTTGACCCGCGTCGCGGCCGTCACGCCGGGGACCGCGGACACTGCCTCGAGCATCCGGGCGTCCATGGACATGAGCACGTCGTCCTTCATCGCCACCGCCCGGGGGGCAACCACGGTCACCCCGAGCGCGCCCTCGGGACGAAAGCCAGGGTCGACCGAGAGCACCCGGAGCAGGCTCTTGCCCATCAGGCCCGCGGAGCCGAGCAGCATCACCGCGAGCGCCACCTCGATGGCCACCAGCGCGCCGCGGAGTCCGTGGCGGTGTGGAGATCCCCCGGCCGTTGCGCTGCCGTCCTTGAGCGCGTCGTGGAGGTCGGGTCGGGACGCACGGAGCGCCGGCAGGAGGCCGAAGAGGATCGTGGTGAAGAGGATGAGGCCGCCGCCGTAGAGGAGCACCCGGCCGTCCACGTCGAGGTGCTCGAGGAAGGGCATCACGGCCTGCTCGCGGGAGGGGATGCCCGCGAGGAGCAACGGGAGGCTGAGGCGGGCGGCGAGCAGGCCGAGCAAACCGCCGATGGTCGAGAGGACGAGGCTCTCGGTGAGGAGCTGCTGGACGAGCCGGCGGCGACCGGCGCCGAGAGCCGCGCGGACTGCCATCTCCTGCTCGCGGCTGCGGGCGCGGGCGAGCAGGAGGTTGGCCACGTTGGCGCAGGCGACGAGCAGCACCAGGCTCACGCAGGCGAAGAGGAGCACCAGGACCGGCTCGACCTTCCCCACCAGGACGTCGCGGAGCGGGACGATCTCCATCGATGCGCCCTGAAACACATCGGGGAACCGCTCGCGGAGGGAGGTGGCGAAGGCGGAGAGCCGCCGCTCGGTCTGGGCGCGGGTGCTTCCGTCGCGGAGGCGGGCGATGGTGTTGATCCAGCTCAGGCTGCGGCGCTTCTCGAGGTCGTCCTGCGGCTGGACGGCGAGCACCACCCGGGCCCCGGCACCTGGCGCGAAGGGGAAGCTCGGTGGGAGCACGCCGACGATGGTGTACGGGGCGTCGCGGAGCATCAGCGTCCGTCCGAGCACGCTCGGGTCGCCGCCCATCCGCGTCCGCCAGAAGGCGTCGGTGAGGACCACGGCGCGGGGGCCGCCGGCCACGTCCTCGCCCGGGAGGAAGGTGCGCCCGAGCTGGGGCCGGACGCCCAGCACGTCGAAGAAGTTGGCGCTGACCTGGAGCGCGGGGAGCTGCGTGCGCTCGGCGCCGTCGTCCCAGATGACGGGGGTCGGGGTGTATCCACCGACGGCGGCGAAGATGGACCCGTCGGCCTGGAGCTCGCGCATCGTCGGCCAGGCGAGCTCGAACCGGGGCTGGTCGTGGCTGTCGTGGACTTGCCAGACGTGAACCAGGCGGTCGGCCTCGGCGTAAGGGAGCGAGCGGAGCAGGGCAGCGTCGACCGCAGTGAACACGGCGGCGTTCAGGCCGATGCCCATGGAGAGGGTGAGGACGACGACCGTCGCGAACCCCGGACGGCTCCGGAGGTGGCGGACGGCGTCGCGGAGGTCCTGGAGCAGCGCGGTCATGGGGCGCCTTGGTTCAACGGGCGTGCCAGGGAGGGACGCCGCCGGGGGGGGCGATCCGGGGCCCGGGCCGGCGCGGCACCGTAACGAGGTGTCTGGCACCTCGTCGGGACCGGACCAGATGTGCGTCACGAGCTGTCCGTAACGAGGTGTCTGACACCTCGTGGGGGCCCCGTCTCGAGGGCGGCCCTCCTCATCTAACGAGGCGTAACGAGGCGTTTGACACCTCGTCCGGACACCTCGTCCGGAGCCTCCTCGGCGGTAACGAAGTGTCTGGCACCTCGTTGCGGCA
>JADGQZ010000437.1 GCA_017881345.1 Myxococcaceae bacterium
GCAGCGCCAGATGCAGGGCCACCGTCCCGTTGGTGACCGCGATCGCCCGCTGGCCGGCGACCAGCCTGGCGAACTCGCTCTCGAAGCGGTCGATGTAGGCGCCACTCGAGGAGATCCAGGAGCTCCGGAGTGCATCGACGACGTAGCGCTCCTCGTTGCCGCTGACGTCGACCGAGGCGATCGGGAGCTGGAACGACTTCACGAGAGGAGTGTAGCGTGTCGGGGCGCGTCGATGCGGGTTCTCCACCTGATTCCCACCCTCTTTCACCCCGTCGAGGGCATCGTCGGTGGCGCAGAGCGCTACGCCTACGAGCTCGCCCGGCACATGTCCGGAGCCGCGGAGACCACGCTGCTGAGCTTTGGACCCGAGGAGCGCGAGCTCAGCGACGGACCGCTCCGGATCCGCGTCCTCCGCGGTGCCTGGCACGTCCGCGGCAGCCGCTTCAACCCGGTCAGCGCGCGGGTGCTCCCCGAGCTGCTCCGGGCGGACATCGTGCATTGCCACCAGCGCCACGTGCTGCTCGCCACGCTCGCCGCCCTGGCTGGCCGGGCGACGGGGAAGCGCGTCTTCGCCACCGACCTCGGGGGTGGGGGCTGGGACCTGGGCGGATACGTCAACACGGATTCCTGGTTTCACGGACATCTTCACATCAGCGAGTTCAGCCGCCGGGTGGCTGGACAGACGGACGAACCGCGTGCGCAGGTCATCTTCTCGGGTGTGGACACCGACAAGTTCTCGCCCGACCCCGGCGTGTCGAAGACCGGTGGCGTCCTCTTCGTGGGACGGCTGCTCCCCCACAAGGGAGTGGACCGGGTGCTGGAAGCGCTTCCCCCGGACATCCCGATGGAGGTCATCGGCCGGCCGTACGATCCGAAGTACTTCGACCTGCTCCGATCGCTCGCCGCCGGAAAGCAGGTGACGTTCCGCACCGACGTCGACGACCGACAGCTCGTCGAGGCGTACCGCCGGTCGCGCTGCGTGGTTCTTCCCAGCCTCTACCGCGACCGATACGGCAACGAGACGATCATCCCCGAGCTGATGGGGCAGACGTTGCTCGAGGGCATGTCCGCAGGCATCCCCGGTCTCTGCACCGACGTCGCGGCGATGCCCGAATCCGTGCTGAACGGGGTGACCGGCCTCGTGGTCCCTCCGGGGGACCTGGCGGCGATGCGCCACGCCTTGAGCGAGCTCTACTGGAACGTGGCGCAGAGCGAGCGCATGGGCGCCGCCGCCCGCCAGCGCATGATCGACCACTTCGGCTGGCCAGCCGTCGTTCGCCGGTGCCTGGCGGCGTACCGCGGAGAACGGCCCGAACCCTCGCGAGCCAACGCGTGACCCCCCCCGAACGAGCGAGCGCCCCCGCACCTGGAGCCCCACGCCGGATCCTGAACCTCGGCTGTGGAAGCAAGCGCATCGACGGCGCGACCAATGTCGATCGCGTCGCGTCGGTCCATCCCGACGTGGTGCACGACCTCGATCAGACGCCGTGGCCCTTCGGTCCCTCCTCCTTCGACGAGGTGGTGGGCTACGACGTGCTGGAGCACGCGGCGGACATCGTTCGCTTCATGGAGGAGATCCACCGGGTGTCGGCGCCAGGGGCGATCATCCGCCTGACGGTTCCCCATTTCTCCTGCGCGAACGCCTGGAGAGATCCAACCCATCGACACGCCTTCGCGCAGGGGACGCTCGACTACTTCTGCGAGGGCCACCCGCTGGAGTTCTACTCCTCGGCCCGCTTCGAGAGGGTGGCTGCCCGCATCGTCTTCCGCACCACTCTCGTGAATCGCCTCGTGGGGCGCGCGGCGAATCGCTGGCCCGAGGCATACGAGGACCGGTGGTGCTGGATCTTCCCGGCCTGGTTCCTCTACTTCGAGCTTCGCGCGCTGAAGAGCGGGTGAGCCGGACTACCCGCCCACCACGCCACCGGGAGGCGGCTGCCGGGCGAGCCCGCACGCCTGCTTCCCCGCGGTCGTATTGATCGTGTGGCAGTCACACCCCGGGAGCAGCGCCTGGCAGACCACCTCGTCCGCGGAGGTCGTCCCGATCCGACCCTGTTCGTTCGCCGCCGCCTGGTTGCACGCATTCAGCTCGTTCGTGTTTCCCGCGCACGAGCACAGCTTCTCCGCCAGCTGGCGGCAGCTGCTCTTGCACCCTGGCCCGAAGACCAGGACGGCCATTACCGACATCCAGAGCGCAACCCTCGACATGGGCTCGATCGCCTAGCATGGCCCTCTTCCCGTCGTCCATGCCGCCCCCCTACCGGACCGAGCCGCTGCGCCGCGCCGCCACCGTCGCCCTCGTGGCCGCCGTGGCCGGACCCACGCTCTGGCTCGGGGGTGCTCCACCGGGCGCCGCGGTCCTCGCCGCCGTCCTCTGCGCCAGCGCGCTCGGCCTCCTCGTCGCCTCCGACGCTGGCCGCCTCGTCGTCCCGCCCCTCGCCGCCGTTCCCCTCGCCGTCGCCGGCCTCTCCGCCCTCCAGCTCGTCCCGCTCCCGCCGGGTCTCCTCGGCCTCCTCAGCCCACCCCTCGCCGAGCTGCGCGCCTTCGCCCTCGTCCCCCTTGGCCTCGACGGCTGGCGCCCGCTCTCCCACGACCCGTCCGCCACCGCCGCCGCCCTCGCCGGCTCGCTCGCCGCCACCGCTGCCGTCATCGCCTCGGCGGGGCTCTGCCGCTCGCGCACCCGCCGCCGCATCCTCGCCGCCGGCATCGGCGCCACCGGCGTCGCCGTGGCCCTCATCGGCTTCGGCCACGCGCTCGCCAACGCCTCCACCCTCTTCGGCCTTCACCGCTTCCAGAACGGCCAGCTCCCGTTCCTCACCTCGTTCGGCAACCCGAACCACCTCGCGGCATTCGCCACCCTGGCCTCCACGCTCCTCCTCGGGCTCGCCGCCGATACTCGCCAGCGCCAGCGCCAGGCCCTGTGGCTCGCCGGCGCCGTCGTCTGCGGCGCGAGCGCCTTCCTCTCGCTCTCCCGTGGCGGCATCGCCTTCTGGTGCGCCGGCCAGCTCGCCTTCCTCCTCCTCATGCTCCGCCGCCGCGACGGCCGGGGCGCCGCTGGACGCGCCATCCCGATCCTGCTCGCCCTGGGGACCGTCGCCCTCGTCGTCGGCTACCTGGCGGTGGATCGCATCGGCGCGCGGCTGGCCACGGTCGACTCCCTGGAGAAGCTCCAGGCCTCCAAGGTGGACCTCTGGCCCATGTTCTCCCGGCCCGCCGTCGCCGCCTGGCTCACCGGCCTCGGCCGCGGAACGTTCGCCCTCGCGTTCCCCCGCTGGCAGACCTCCCACTCCTCGCTGGTCTTCACCTTCGAGTACCCCGAGAACATCCTCCTCCAGCTCGCCACCGAGCTCGGCATCCCGGCCACCCTCGGGCTCCTCGCCCTCGCCGCCTGGGCCACCGTCCGCACCGCCCGCGGAGTCAACGCGCCGCTCGTCCTCGCCGCTCTGGCCGGCGTGGGCGCGCTCGTCCTCCACGATCTGTTCGACTTCGCCCTCGAGCTCCCCGCCTGTGCCACCGCCGCCGCCGTCGCCCTGGGCATCGCCTCGGGCCCCTGGGTCGAGGAGCACGGCCGGCCGCTCCGCCGGACCCCCACGCTCGCCGCCCTCGGAGTCGGAGCCCTGCTGCTCGTCATCGGGCTCGTCCGCGGCGCCGACTCGGCCACCCGGGCCGAGGCCCGGCTCGCCGCCCACGCCACTGGCAACGCAGCCACCGTGCGCGACGAGGCTCGCGCACTCGTGGACCGCCATCCCGCCGACGCCATCCTCTACCGCATCGCCGGATGGACCGACGCCAGCCGGCCCGGCGGTCAGCCGCGCATCGCGCTTGCCTGGCTCAACCGCTCGCTCTTCCTCCAGCCGCTCGACCCGGACACTCACCGCGTCGTGGCCCGGGCCCTGTTCCAGCTCGGCGCCCCCGCCCAGGCCCTGGTCGAGGAGCGGCTCGCGCTCGAGACCGGCGCCGACACCTCCACGGTGCTCGCCGAGTCGCTCGCCCGCGCGCACGACGTCGATCTCCTCTGGAACCTGGTCGGCGAGACGCCGGGGCATGTCGACCTCCTCGTCACCGAGCTGTGGAAGCGGAACCGTGCCGAGGACGCGCGCGGGCTCCTCGACCGGGCGCTGCTCTCCTTTGCCGGGCGCCCCGAGGCCGCCGCGCTCACCGTCACCGCCGCCCGCATCCGCCTGCAGACCGGAGACCCGGCCGGTGCGCTCGTCCTGCTCGACCAGGCCGAGCAGGCCGGACAGTCGGTCGCGCTCCCCCGCGCCGAGGCGCTCGCCGCGCTCGGCCGCCGCCCCGAGGCCATCCGCACGCTCGAGTCCGCCATCTCGCGTAATCCCGGCGACGCCGAGGTCTCCTTCGCGCTCGCCGCATACCTCGTCGGCGAGGGCCGGCCCGCCCTGGCCCGCGCCGCGCTCGAGCGGCTCCAGCCCTTCATCGGTGGCGGCGGCCGGACCCGCCTCGTCCTCGCCCAGGCCGAGACCTACCGCGTCGAGGGCCGCTATGGCCGGGCGCTCGACCTGGTCCAGACCGCGATGCGCCTGTCCCCCGACGACCCCGGACTCCGCCGCCAGGCCGCCCAGCTCTACGAGTCGCTCAAGCGGCCCCGCGAGGCGCTCCGGGAGGTCGAGGTCGCCGTCCGGCTCTCGGGAAGCGCCGCCGACGCAGCAACGGTCGCGTGGATGGACCGGCTCCGCACTGCGGTGGACCAGGAGACGGTCCGCGCGCTCGATCTTCCTCGGAGCCTCGAGGGCCTGGATGTGCCGGACGGCGGCACCGAGCTCGCAGGACCGCGCCAGACCCGGGCCCGCTAGTCAGCCAGGCGGACAAGCTCACCGTCTGGCGCTATCCGGTGGGTCTTCGCGAGCGCCAGCGATGCAAGCACCTCTTCGACGCGCGGGGCCGTGGAACGGCAACACATCTCGTCGAACACGTTTGACCGCCGCGGAGACGGGAGGGGAGGGTGCGGCCGCTGTTCACCTGAGAGGGGTCTCAAGACATGCATCTTCGACAGTGGAGCGAGCGGCTTGCGCTCGGGGCAGCGTTCGCCCTGGCGCTGACGGTTCCCGGGCCGACCCGGGCACAGAGCACGAGCGTCGGTGGAAGGTTGGTCATCCCGGTCGACGAGTTCGAGAAGGGTGACAACGAGTTCGACGATCTCAAGACCGGACTGCTGAGCAGCGGAGGTGAACGCGCACGCGCCATGACCCGTGCACAGCAGGACGGCGTCGCCCGCTCCACCGTGGTCGGCACGCCGATCAACTGGGGGGGTCGAGGGGATCACGGCCACGGCGACGACGCCCGGAACTCGCAGGTCAACGACCCGGCGCTGGACAACATCCAGACCTTTCCCGGCACCCGACCCTTCGAGTTCTCCATCGAGAGCGAGACGTCGCTGATCAACCTCGGCCGAGACCAGATCGTCGGCTACAACTCGTCGGCCGGCTCGGTGGTCGAGAACATCCCCGGCCTGGGCCTGGCGTTCACCCAGCTCTTCTTCAGCGCCTTCTCGGTCTCGCATGACGGCGGCAAGACCTGGAAGAGTGGCTTCCTTCCCCCGGCGTCCCCGGCCTCACCCTTCACCTTCGGCGACCCGTCACTCGCGGTCGACCGGAGAGGGAACGTCTACTACGCGAGCCTGGGTACCGATCAGGACGGGAACACCTCGGTCAACGTCAACATCTCCACCGACCGCGGTGACACCTGGAGCGCCGCGGTGGTGGTCGATGTCGACGAGGGCTCGGACAAGGAGTGGATCGCGGCGGGCCCCGACCCGAAGAAGTTTCTCCGGGACAACCTCTACCTCGCCTGGACGCGCTTCAACGACGTGGGCGGCTCGGAGATCTTCTTCTCCAAGAGCATCGACCGCGGCGCGCACTGGACTCCGGCGAAGGCAATCTTCAGCCCGGTGGACGACGGTCTGAACTCTGCCCAGACCAGCTTCGCCAACCCGGTGGTCGATCCGCTGACCGGGCGGCTCTACATCCCCTTCCTGCACTTCTCGGACGTCGACGCGGACAATGTCCGGATGCTGGTCTCCGACGACGCAGGGGAGACCTTCCACTTCGTCCAGTTCAACGTCCCGGGCGCCTTCGACGCCAATGCGTTCCCCAACGTCACGCCGGGTGTCCTCAACGACTGTACCGGCGGCGGAATCCGGCTCGTGCTTCACCAGGGCCCGAGCTTCTTCGCCGGCCGCTTCGGGACCTTTGGCTACAAGCAGGCGACGCGGCTCATCAGCCAGCCCAGCACGGCGGTCTTCGGGGGCAGGGTGCTGATCGCGCTCAACACCTCCACCAGCCCGTTCTTCGGGGACGGTTCGGGGTCGTTGATCCGCGTGCTGTACTCGAAGAATGGCGGGAAGA
>JADGQZ010000050.1 GCA_017881345.1 Myxococcaceae bacterium
CTGACCGGGAGCGAGCTCAAGCTGTTCAACGAGGGGCTCTTCCGGGCCACGGAGCTCGAAGCCACCTGCGATCTCTGCAGCGATGTGCCGCCGGGGACCCCGATTCCCCCGGGCTCGCCGCCCGACACCACCAACTCCGCCGGCCTCGGAGGCCGCTTCAACTCCGACCAGTGCCTGGCCTGTCACTCCCATCCCGCGGCCGGCGGGACCTCCCCGGCGGTGAATCCGTCCTTCGCCATCGCCCGGCACAAGGGCGCCACCAACCGGGTGCCATTCTTCGAGACGCTCGACGGTCCGACGCGCGAGGTCCGGTTCCAGTTCAACGACGACGGGACCCGCGACGGATCGGTCCACCAGAAGTTCACCGTGACCGGTCGCTCCGACGCTCCCGATTGTCGGCTGGCGCAGCCGGACTTCGAGCAGGCCGCGCGCCGGAACGGTCTCAGCTTCCGCATCCCGACCCCGCTGTACGGGCTCGGGCTCATCGACTCCATCCCCGACATGGAGATCCGCGCGCACATGGCGGCGAACCCCGAGCGGAAGGCCCGGCTCGGCATTCACGGCACCCCGAACCTCGTCGGCAACAACAGCACCATCGGTCGCTTCGGCTGGAAGGCGCAGAACGCCTCGATCGTCATGTTCGCCGGCGAGGCCTACAACGTGGAGATGGGAATCACCAACGAGCTGTTCCCCATCTCCAAGACCGAGGACGACACGTGCAACCTGGGCGCCGAGCCCAACGACGTGACGCGGGTCGACGAGGGCAAGTTCAACGACACGCTCGAGGTGATGGCCGACTGGATGATGTTCTCGCTCTTCACGCGGTTCCTGGATGCACCGCAGCCTGCGGTGTTGAACGCGAGCGGGGCCCGGGGCGCGCGGGTCTTCGAGCAGGTGGGGTGCAGCGAGTGCCACGTCCCGAGCATGCAGACGCGGCCCGCACCGCGCGGTCCCCAGTCCGCCGCCCTGGCAGGGAAGACCGTGAACCTCTTCTCCGACCTCGTCGTTCACCACATGGGCGCAACCCTGGCGGACAACGTCATCCAGGGCGGCGCCGGGCCGGACCAGTTCCGGACCGCCCCGCTCTGGGGCGTGGGCCAGCGGCTCTTCTTCCTGCACGACGGAAGGACGTCGGACCTCCAGACCGCCATCCAGGCGCACTTCTCGCGGGCGACCCCGGCGCGCGGTCGCGACCCGGCGTATCCCGCGAGCGAGGCGAACCAGGTGGTCATCGACTACTTCCAGCTGACCGCCAGCCAGCAGCAGGACCTGCTCGAGTTCCTCCGCTCGCTCTGAGACGACCGGGGGAGGCGCGGCGCGGCCGGGCACCATCCCTGCCCGCGCCGCGCTAGTGTCCAGGGCATGCGAACCCGTCTCCTGCTCCTCTCTCTCCTTGCTGGCACCGTCACCCGCGCCGACGAGCCGAAAGATCAGATCGACACCACCTGGCGCGCCCGCAAGGAGCTCGCCCAGAGCCGCATCGCCAAGGGTGGGCTCGATGCGTGCGATCTCGCGCTCGAGAAGGCATTCAAGACGGCCAAGCTGACGAAGGAGAAGGACGTCCGGTCGTACGACCTCACGATCGACGTGGACGGACGGGTGCTGGGAGCCTTCTACCGCTACACCGGCGACAAGCTGGACGGCTTCGCGCTGGTGGCCATGCCCTCGCAGTGGGTCGCGTACCAGAAGGCGGACAGCAAGACGATCCGCTTCATCGTCGCCCCCCCTCAGGCCTGTGCGTTCAGCCTCTGCACCAGTGGCCCGACCGCCGACGGCCCCTGCGAGACATCCCGCCCCTGAGGCCGGGCATCAGGCGGAGTCCAGCACCACGGTGGCCGCGGCGACGCCACCATCGTGGGTGAGCGCGAGGAGCACCCGGGCCTTCCGGGCGGCGACCTCCCGGGCGGCGACTCCGCTGAGCGCGAACGTCGGCGCCCCGCTCGCCGCTCGCAGCACCTCCATGTCCTGCCAGCGGACCCCGGCCGGGGCGCCCAGCGCCTTGACCAGCGCCTCCTTGGCCGCGAACCGCGCGGCGTACGCCGTCGCCGCCTCGCTCCGGCCCTCGCAGGTGGCGATCTCACCCGGGGTGTAGACGCGGGCGCGGAAGCGAGCACCGTTCGGCCCGGCGAGCACCCGGGCGATGCGCTCGACCGCACAGACATCCATCCCGAGCCCGATCACCGCCACGTTCAGCCGTCCCGCATCAGGGCCAGCATGTCCCGGACGGCCCGGTCCATCCCGACCAGGACGGCGCGGGCGATGATGGCGTGGCCGATGTTCAGCTCGTCGATCTCGCCGATCCGGCCGATCGCCTGGACGTTCTCGTAGTTGAGCCCGTGTCCCGCCGCGACGCCGAGGCCCAGCTTCCCGCCGGCCCGGGCAGCGTCGATGACCCGGTTCAGCTCGCGGCCCCGCTCCTTGGCGTTGCGCGCCTCGCAGTAACGACCGGTGTGCAGCTCGATGCGGTCCGCCCCCAGCTTGTGCGAGGCGCGCACCGCGTCCAGGTCGGGGTCGATGAACAGCGAGACCACGATGTCGCCGTCCTTCAGGTGCCGCACCGCCTGGGCGAGCGACTCGCGCTGCCCGGTCACGTCGAGGCCGCCCTCGGTGGTCAGCTCCTCCCGGCGCTCCGGGACGAGGGTGACCAGGTCCGGCTTCACCTCGTAGGCGATCTTCACCATCTCCTGCGTCGCCGCCATCTCGAGGTTGAGCAGCGTCTGGCAGGTCTCACGGAGGAGCTTGAGGTCGCGGTCCTGGATGTGCCGGCGATCCTCGCGGAGGTGGATGGTGATCTGCCCCGCCCCGGCCGCCTCGGCGAGCGCCGCCGCGGTCACCGGGTCCGGATACGCGGCCTTGCGCGCCTGGCGCAGGGTTGCCACGTGGTCGACGTTGACGCCGAGTCGCTGTCCCATGTGACAGCCTTGTACCGCAACTTCAGCCGAGCGCAGCGCTCAGGGCTGCCGCGATCGACTGTGCATGCTCCTCGTTCCGCTGTCTGTCCGGGCCCTCGATGAGGATCCGGACCTTCGGCTCGGTCCCGCTGTAGCGCACGAAGACCCGCCCGTCCTTCCCCAGCTTGGCCCGGACCGCGTCGATGGCCGCCCCGACGCCCGGCAGCGACTCGAGGTCCCGGCGCTCCTTCACCACCAGCGACAGGAGCGTCTGCGGTACCGGCTCGAAGATGCTGGCCAGCTCCGACAGGGGCTTCTGCTGCCGGCACATGACCGCCAGGAGCTGCAGCGCGGCGAGCGTGCCGTCCCCGGTCGTCGCGTGGTCCAGGAAGACCAGGTGCCCGGACTGCTCGCCCCCGAGGCTGTGCCCGGAGCGCCGCATCTCCTCCACCACGTACCGGTCGCCGACCTTGGTCCGGACCACCTGCACGCCCCAGCGGCCCACCGCCCGCTCGAGGCCCACGTTGGACATCACCGTGGTGACCAGGGTGCGGGTCCGCAGCCGGTCACGGGCCACGAGCTCGCCCGTGCACACCGCCATGATCGCGTCCCCGTCGACGATGCGGCCCTTCTCGTCGGCGACGATGAGCCGGTCGGCATCCCCATCGAGGGCGAGACCGAGGTGAGCGCCATGCTCCACCACCGCCTTCGCCATGTCCTCGGGGTACACCGCACCGACGCCGTCGTTGATGTTCAGGCCGTTCGGCTCGCAGGCGAGGCAGATCACCGTCGCCCCGAGCTCGTGCAACACCGCCGGCGCCGTCCGGTACGCGGCGCCGTGCGCGCAGTCGACGACGATCTTCATCCCCTCCAGGGTCAGCTCTCGGGGGAAGGTGTTCTTGAGGAAGACGATGTACCGGCCACGGGCGTCGTCGAGCCGGACCGCGCGGCCGATCTTGTCGGCGGTGGGCCGGATCTCGTCGATCTGACCGCTGGTGATGAGCTCCTCGAGCTTCTCCTCCGTCTCGTCGGGCAGCTTGAAGCCGTCGCGCCAGAAGAACTTGATGCCGTTGTCCTGGTACGGGTTGTGGGAGGCAGAGATGACCGCGCCGGCGTCGGCGCGCATCGAGGTGGTGATGTTGGCGATGCCGGGCGTGGGCAGCGGGCCCACCAGCTCGACGTCGACGCCCATCGAGGTGATGCCTGCGGCGAGCGCCTGCTCCAGCATGTAGCCGGAGAGCCGGGTGTCCTTCCCGATGACCACCCGGTGCCGGTGGTTGCCGTTCCGGATGAGGAAGGCCAGCGCCCGCCCGAGCTGCATCGCGACCTCGGCGGTCATCGGCCAGACGTTGGCCGTCCCCCGGACGCCGTCCGTGCCGAACAGCCGTCCCGTCCCCTGGGCCTCTGGAAGCCTCATCAACCTCACTTGTCTGGACCCTCCGCCGCCCGTCACCCACCCCCGGGTCGACTCCCATGCTAGGGACCGCGACGCGGCCCGGCAAGGCAATGGAGGTCCCCCGGGGTGGGTGCTACTCCTCGAGCGTCGAGAGGTCGCCAGCGTCCTTGCCCAGCTCCTGGGCCCGGAGCAGCCGCCGGACGATTTTTCCGCTGCGGGTCTTCGGCAGCTTGTCCACCACCACGATGCTGCTGGGCGTGGCGATCGGCCCGAGCTCGTGGCGGACGTGCTTCACCAGCTCGGCCTCGAGCTCGGGGGTTGCCTTGCGCCCCGCGCGGAGGATGCAGAACGCCTTGATGCCCTCGCCCTTCACGGGATCCGGGATTCCGATGACCGCCGCTTCGGCGATGGCCGGGTGGCTCACCAGGGCGCTCTCCACGTCGGCGGTGCCGATGCGGTGCCCGGCGACGTTGAGCACGTCGTCGCTGCGGCCGAGCACCGTGAAGTACCCGTCCTTGTCCCAGCTGGCGACGTCGCCTGCCGCGTAGACCTGCCCGGGGATCTCGTCCCAGTACTGGCGCCAGCGCTCGTGATCGCCCCAGACGGTGCGCATCATGTGGGGGAACGGACGGCGGAGCGCGAGCACCCCACCCTGCCCCTTCGGAACTTCCTTGCCGTCGGTGTCCACGACCACGGCGTCCACCCCCGGGAGCGCCAGCCCCACTGCCCCGGGCCGTGCGGGGATGCACAGCGGCGTCCCGAGCGCCGGGCCACCGAGCTCGGTCTGCCACCAGTTGTCGGCGATGAAGCCGCGCTTGCCGTTGTCGACGAGGTGCTCGAAGGCCCAGCGGCAGGCCTCGGGGTTGAGCGGCTCACCCGCCACCGCGATGAGGCGCAGGGACGAGAGGTCGGCCTTCGCCGGCAGCTCGCTGCCGAACTTCATGAACATCCGGAGCGCAGTCGGCGCGGTGAAGATGACGTTCACCTTGTGCTTCTCCACCACCTTCCAGGCGATGCCCGGGTCGGGGAAGTCGATGGCTCCCTCGCGCACCACCGTGGTGATGCCCTCCACCAGCGGCGCGTAGACGATGTACGAGTGGCCCACCACCCAGCCGATGTCGCTGGTGCACCAGAAGATGTCATCGTCCTTCAGGTCGTAGAAGGTCCGGAGGTGGTAGGCGGTGCCGACCATGAAGCCGCCGTGGACGTGCACCACGCCCTTCGGCTTCCCGGTCGAGCCCGAGGTGTAGAGGATGAAGAGCGGGTGCTCGCTGTCCACCTGCACCGGCGCGACGTCGGGCTTGCTGCGCTCGACGAGCGCGCGGAAGTCCACCTCGTTCTTCTTCAGCGGCCGCCCGCCTCCCTTCCGCCGCTGGAACCAGACCACGTGCTTCACCACGTCCAGTCCGGGGAGCGCCTCGTCGACGATGCCCTGCAGCTCCACCGGCTTGCCCCGCCGGAAGCCGATGTCCCCGGCGATGATGACCTTCGCTCCGGCGTCGAGGATCCGGTCCTTGAGCGCGCCGACGCCGAGCCCGGCGTAGACCACCGAGTGGATGGCGCCGAGCCGGGCCACGGCGAGCATCGAGGCGATGCCCTCGAGGGTGAGCGGCATGTAGATGATGACCCGGTCGCCCACCCCGACCCCGAGCGAGCGCAGGCCGCTGGCCAGGCGCGAGACCAGGTCGCGCAGCTCGCCGTAGGTGATGCTCCGCTCGGTCCCGTCCTCGTCCATGCAGATGAAGGCGAGGTGGTTCCGGCGCGGCCCGTCGGCATGCCGGTCGAGCGCGTTCTCGGTGATGTTGGTCTTCGCGCCGATGAACCACTGGTGATCCGGCACGCGCCACTCGAGCACGCGGCTCCAGGGCTGCGACCAGCGGAAGCCCTTGGCCACCTCGCCCCAGAACTTGTGCGGGTCGGCGAGGCTGCGGGCGTGCTCCGCCCGGATGTCCTGGAGGTTGGCCGCGCGGCGCACCTTCTCCGGTGCCGGGATGCCCTCGCCCACTTCGAGGAGATGTTCGAGTGCCATGGCGCTCCTCCTGCCGACGTCGACTTGCACGCACGAGGCCACGCGCGCGTGGCGAATTCAAGCGCGACCGGCCCGCGCAAGTTCTGCGCGCCCTCGGACCACTGCGCGCAGCGTCAGCAGCGGGGAGGACCCCACGCATCGCCGCCCTCACGGGCCCGGGCGATGGCGTCGGCGACGGCGAGCGCCTGCCGGACCTCGGCGACGTCGTGCACCCGGACCACGTCCGCCCCACGCAAGGCGGCCGTGGAGGCGATCGATGCCAGGCTCCCCGGGAGCCGCTGCTCGGGAGGAATCCCCCCGGCCAGCACCCCGAGGAAGCGCTTCCTGCTGGTGCCCACCAGGATCGGGGCGCCCAGGACGCGGAGCTCGGCCAGGTGGCGAAGGAGGAAGAGGTTGTGGCCCACGGTCTTGCCGAAGCCGATTCCGGGGTCCACCCAGATGCGGTCGCGCTGGACGCCCGCCGTCACCGCGCGCTCGATGCCGGCGGCGAGCGAGGCGATGACCTCGGCGACGACGTCGTCGTAGCGCGGGTCGACCTGCATCGTCTCCGGCGTGCCCTGGATGTGCATCAGCACCAGCGCGGCGCCGGCGTCGGCCACCGCGCCCGCGAGGCCCGGATCGTGCCCGAGCCCGCTCACGTCGTTCACCAGGACCGCTCCCGCGCGGAGCGCCTGGGCCGCGACCTCGGCCTTGCGGGTGTCGATGGAGAGCGGGACCTCGATCGTCGCGCGCAGGGCCTCGATGACCGGGAGCACCCGCTCGAGCTCCACCTGTGCCGGCACCACGCCCGCACCGGGACGGGTGGACTCCCCGCCGATGTCGATGAGGTCGGCCCCGGCCTCGGCGAGGGCCTGTCCCTGCCGGACGGCCGCCTCGCGCTCGAGGTGCCGCCCGCCGTCGCTGAAGCTATCGGGGGTGACGTTCAGCACGCCCATCACGTGGGTCCGCTCGCCCCAGCGGAAGGTCCGGCCACCGAGCCTCGTCGGGTCCGGAGGCACGTCGGTGGCGATGGCCACGTCCAGCGCCCGGGCGAGCTCGCCGAGTCCCCTCCCCTCGGCCAGCCGGGCCAGGGCGTCGATGCCAGTGCGGGTGCCCGAGACGCTGGCCCCACCCGGACGCCGCTCGGGGTCGGAGAGGAGACAGGTGAGCCGCGGGTCGTCGACCTCGCGCAGGAACCGTGACTCCGCCGGCCCGAGACCCGTGAGCAGGAGCTGAGCGCGGCCCACCGTCTCGAGCAGCAGCTGCCTCGCCGCGGGCGCGAGCCCCAGCCGCTCCCAGGCGGGCTCGAGGTCGTCGTCGCGGTCGAGTGTGATGGGCCGGGCGAGGATCATCGGCAGGCCACTGGTACCAGAAACGATTTCCGGAAACGACACTGCCCTCACCGGCTGGAGCCAGTGAGGGCAGCGAGAACGTCGCTCGGCTTGCGGCTCAGGCCTTGTTCGGCTCGAGCGCGGGCAGCGGCTGGATGCCCTCGAGGATGCGACGCTTCTCCTTCTCCTTCGTCCTCGGAGGCGCGTTCACGCGGGGCTTCGGCCGCTCACGGGTGATGGTGCCGCCCTGGACCAGGATCTCCACGTCATCGGCCTCGAGCGTCTCGTACTCCATCAGCGCGTCGGCGATGCGCTTGAGGGTCTCGAAGTGGTCGGTGAGGAGCTTCTTCGCTCGCTCGTAGCAGCCGACGACGATCTCCCGAACCTCGGCGTCGATCTGCCGCGCGGTGTCCTCGGAGTAGTCGGGGCGGCTCGAGAAATCGCGCCCGAGGAAGACTTCACCCTCGCGGGCACCGAAGGCCAGGGGCCCGAGCTTGCTGCTCATGCCCCACCGGCAGACCATCGCCCGCGCCGTCTCGGTGGCGCGCTCGATGTCGTTCGCCGCGCCCGAGCTCATCTCGTTGAAGACCAGCTCCTCGGCGAGCCGGCCGCCCATGGCCATGCAGATCTGGTCCAGCGTGGACTGCCGGTAGAGGTTGAACTTGTCCTCGGTGGGCAGGGACCAGGTGACGCCCAGCGCCTGGCCACGGGGGATGATGGTGACCTTGTGGACCGGGTCGCAGCCAGGGAGGAGCTTGGCCACCAGCGCGTGCCCGGCCTCGTGCACCGCCGTGTTCCGCTTCTCCTTCTCGGTCATGATCATGGACTTCCGCTCGGGGCCCATGAAGACCTTGTCCTTGGCGGACTCGAAGTCGGTGTTGTCCACCCGCTCCTTGTTCTGACGGGCGGCGAAGAGCGCGGCCTCGTTGACCAGGTTCTCGAGGTCGGCCCCGGTCATGCCCGGCGTGCCTCGGGCGATGATCTCGAGGTCCACCTCGTTGGAGAGCGGGACCCGCTTGGTGTGGACCTGGAGGACGCCGATGCGACCGTTGAGGTCCGGCCTGGGCACCACGATGCGCCGGTCGAACCGGCCCGGGCGCTGGAGCGCGGGATCGAGCACGTCCGGACGGTTGGTCGCGGCGATGAGGATGACGCCCTCGTTGCTCTCGAAGCCGTCCATCTCCACCAGGAGCTGGTTCAGCGTCTGCTCACGCTCGTCGTGGCCGCCGCCGAGCCCCGCCCCGCGGTGCCGGCCGACGGCGTCGATCTCGTCGATGAAGATGATGCAGGGGGCGTTCTTCTTGCCCTGC
>JADGQZ010000438.1 GCA_017881345.1 Myxococcaceae bacterium
GTGCTCGGCACCGAGCGGCTGGAGCGGATCGTCGAGCACGCCCCGCTGGATCAGATCGTCACCGTCGAGGCCGGCGTCCGTCTCGCCTCGCTCCAGGAGACCTTGCGCCGCTCCGGACAGATGCTCGCCCTGGACCCACCCTGGGCAGCCCGGGCGACCATCGGCGGTCTGGTGGCGACGAACGCCTTCGGTCCCCGCCGGACGCGCTACGGCAGCATCCGCGACCTCATCATCGGCATCTCCATCGTCCGCGCCGACGGCACCCTGGCCCGGGCCGGCGGCAAGGTGGTGAAGAACGTCGCCGGGTTCGATCTGCCCAAGCTGATGGTCGGCTCGCTCGGCACGCTGGGGCTCATCGGCACCGTCACCTTCCGGCTCCACCCGCTGTCCGAGGCGGAGGCAACGGTGCTGTTCGGCGACCTGGACGCGGACGGCGTCCGGCGCGTGGTGCTCGCGCTGCGCAGGGCCCAGCTCGAGCCCGGCGCGGTCGCGGCGCTGGTGCACGAGGGCGGAGACGACCTCGGCGTCCGCTTCGACGGGCGCTTCGAGCTGGGGGTTCGCTTCGAGGGATTCGAGGCCGGCGTCCGGCAGCAGACCGCGAAGCTGCTCGAGCTCGGCACGCGCGAGGGCTGGGGCGCGATGCTGCTCGACGCCGCGGCCGCCCGCGAGTTCTGGGAGCGGCACGACCGTGCGCGCGAGGCACCGGCCGGGTTCCGGGCCAAGCTCGCCGCCCAGCCGATGGAGCTCGAGCGGGTGGCCAATGCGGCGCTCGGCTCACTGTTCCCGGTGCTCGAGCGCCCGCGTGCCGTCTGCTACCCGGTGCTCGGGCTCGCCTTCGTGGCCGGGGACGTGCGCACCGCCGGACCGGTGGTGGCGGCGGTGAACGCGGCGCGCGAGGCCTTCCTCCACGGGAGCGTGGTGCTCCATGCTGCCCCGTTCGAGGTGCGGGCCGGGGTGGACGTCTGGGGGTCGCCCCCGCCGGGGCTGCCGCTGATGGCGCAGGTGAAGGACCGGCTCGATCCGGGAAGAAGGCTCGCGCCGGGCCGGTTCGTCGGCGGACTGTAGAGGGAGTGCTCTCAGATGGCGGAGCGGGATCTGGTCGAGGATTGCGTGCACTGCGGCTTCTGTCTGCCGCACTGCCCGACGTACCAGAGCTGGGGCGAGGAGATGGACAGCCCCCGCGGGCGCATCGACCTGATGCGCGGTCTCCGCGAAGGGAAGATCCCGATGACGCCCACGGTGGCCGGGCACTTCGACAAGTGCCTGGGGTGCCTGGCGTGCATGACCGCCTGCCCCTCGGGCGTGAAGTACGACGTCCTCATCGAGGAGACGCGGGCGAAGGTGGAGCGCACCTACCGGCGCCCGATCGGTGACCGGCTGTTCCGCGGGATGGTCTTCTCCGTCTTCCCCCACCCGCGCCGGCTGCGGGTCATCGGCGCGCTCCTCCTGCTCTATGCCCGGAGCGGGCTGCGGTGGCTCGTCCGCCGCAGCGGCATCCTTCGCCTGCTGCCGGCGAACCTCCGCCAGATGGAGGCGCTCACGCCAGACGTGGGCTGGAAGGAGCTGACCCGCGCGCTCCCCGAGCGGGTGGCCCCGGCGGGTCCGGCGCGCGCACGGGTCGGGGTGGTCGCCGGATGCGTGCAGCGGGTGTTCTTCCCCGGGGTGAACGACGCGACGCTGCGGGTGCTCGCCGCCGAGGGGTGCGAGGTGCTGGTCCCCGGGGGCCAGGGCTGCTGCGGGGCGCTGTCGATGCACTCCGGCCGCGACGAGGAGTCACTGCACTTCGCGCGGGGGTTGATCGAGCGCTTCGAGCGCGTGCCGGTGGACGCGATCATCATCAACTCGGCCGGCTGCGGCTCCCACCTCAAGGACTACGGGCGGCTGTTCCGGAGCGACCCGGCGTGGGCGGACCGGGCACGTGCCTTCTCGGCCAAGGTGAAGGACGTGCACGAGTTCCTGGTCGCGCTCGGTCCTCCCCGGGCGGTGCGCCACCCCATCCAGGCACGCGTCGCGTACCACGACGCTTGCCACCTCGCGCACGGGCAGCGCATCCGGAGCCAGCCGCGGATGCTGCTCCGGAGCATCCCCGAGCTCGAGGTGGTGGACGTCGCGGACGGCGAGCAGTGCTGCGGCAGCGCCGGGACCTACAACCTCTTCCAGCCGGAGAGCGCGGACGAGGTGGGGGAACGCAAGGTCGCGGCGGTGCTCCGCACCCGCGCCGAGCTGCTGGCCTCGGCGAACCCGGGGTGCACGCTGCACATCCAGCGGCTGCTCAAGGCCAGGGGGACCAACCTCCGCGCGGCGCACCCGGTGGAGATCCTCGACGCGTCGATCCGCGGCGTGGGGCTCCCCGGCGGAGAGCCGGGCCACGGCCAGGTCCCCTCGGCGCCGGCATCCGCACCAGCGACACGTACCGGCTGACGCCCGGGCGTCAGCAGGTGCTGGACAGGCCGTTCAGGTTCGCCTCGCAGGTGGTGAACGAGTTCTGCCAGGCGGTGATGGTCGCCGGCGAACAGGTCGGCAGGTTGTTGACGCAGCTCACGAAGCTGTTGATCTTCGTCTTGTCGGCGTCGCTGCACCCGTTGTTGTTGAACGAGTTGACGCACTGGTTCTTGTCGAAGGGGATCGGCGGGACCGTGCCGCACGGCGCGAACTTGGTCGTGACGTTGGTCAGCGCCCCCGCGAGGTTGTCGCAGACCGCAGAGTTCGAGGTCGAGCTCCCGCAGCCGGCGGCGGACAGCATCAACACAGCAAGCACCCCAAGCACGCTCCGTCGCATACGTCCTCCCCGTCAGCCAGCGGGCTGATCGGGCGGAAGCAGACGCCGCGCCTCCGCGGCGCACAACAAGAAAAGGGAGCTGGCCGAGGCGGAGGGCGGACCCGGGTGGCGCAGGTGGAGTTTTTCCACCCGTCCTGACAATCCAATTGCCGCGGATGGGCCGCCTCACGCCCGGGACGGCGCGAGCACCTCAGCCCCGGAGGCCGGGGATCTCTCCCGAGACCTCGCCGAGCGTGCTCGCAGAGTAGCCGGCCGCGCGCATCGCGGTGAGCACCACCTGCGCCGGGTGGAGGCCGGTGGCCTTGAGGTGCTGGCCCGCCTTCAACCCGCCGACCTTTCCGGCGACGAGGCAGGCCATGTTCTCGGTGCTGTGGGAGCTCCAGGTCTTCCCGCTTCCCGGATCGAACCCGTGGCCGCCCTCGAGCAGGAAGACCATCGCGGTGTTGTCCATCATCGTTCCGCCCGGCTCAGGCGTCCCGGCGAACTTCGAGATCAGCGAGGCGAAGTGCTTCACATGCCAGGCCTGGGCCTTGGCCATCTGGGCGGTGGTGTCGTGCCCGGCGCCGAAGTGGCCGACCTCGTGCAGGTCGCAGCCCTGTCCGGTCAGCGAGAACATGTTCATGTGCGACTGGAACATCGTCAGCTGCAGCGAGGCCACCCGGGTCAGGTCACAGACCATCGCCATGTGAATGAGCCCGATGAAGCTCTTGGCCCGATCCTCCTCGTTGCTGTACCCGAGGTTCTGTCCGTAGGTGTTGTCGCCGTTGGCGTCGACACCCTGGTTGCCCCCGAGTGCCGGATCCGGCCCGGGGTCACCTGGCTTCACGCAGGTGCTGGTCTGGGGCGGCGGGGTGGCGGCGACGCGCACCTCCAGGTCGCGGATCTCGTCGAAGTGGCGCTGCAGCCGTACCTGGTCGGCACGGCCGAGCTGTGGAACGAGCCGCGCAGTCCGGTGGTGCACGAGGTCCAGAACGCTCTTCCTGGTCCGGAGCTGGAAGTCCATCGCCGCGGCCGTCGCCGGGTCCACGCCGGGCGGCACGAAGTTCCCGAAGAGCTGGGTGAAGGCCTGCCGCGGGCTCACCTCGGCCGGGACGGGCACGACGTTCCCCGAGCCGTCGGTCTTGTAGGAGATGAGGTCGCGCCCGTACGGCGCCGACACCGAGAGGTACCAGGCCGCCTGCACCCGGTAGACCAGCGACTTGAAGGTGTTGCTGGCGCCGATCTGCAACGCCATCAGCTGGTCCGAGGTGGGTCCGTAGACGCGGCCATTGGAGGAGGGTGAACGGACGCCGCTGAGCAGCGGGCTGGCGGAGCTGACGTGAAAGTCGTCGGCCCGTCCGCCCGCCGGTGGAGTTCCACCGTTCTCGGCCGCGGTGGGGATCCGCATGCCCGAGAGCACCGTGACCCAGGATTGCACCCCGGCGGTCCCCAGCGGAGCGAGCGCGGTCTTGAGGTCATACCCTGCGCCCACCGTGTCGGGGATGAACTCGCTGAGCAGGGTGTCGTCGTCGCCGCCGAGCGATTGCCCGTCGAAGACCACCAGATACCGCTTCGGCGCCGCGGTCTGCGCCCAGGCGGGGCGGCCGTCGAGCATGCACTCCAGCAGCGGAAGCCCCACCACCACGCCGCCGGCGCCGCGGAGCAGCGTGCGTCTGGAGAGCTGGAGGGCCTTCTTCACTGGCACGGGCGCTATTCCTCTCGGCGGTAGACGAAGCGCGGGTCGGACACCACCTCGAGCAGCAGCTGGTCGAAGTGGCGCTGGCCGTCGTGGAACGACCGGGTGAGCAGCGCAATGAGGTCTGCGTCGTCGGCGGTCTCGTTCCGCCCCATCGCGAAGCGGAAGAGCTGGGTGGTGATGCAGGTCTCGAAGCCCGGAGAGGCGACCAGGAGATCCGCCAGCCCCCCCGGACCGTTGAAGTTCCCCACCCCGTCGAGCACTCCGTCGCCGGAGATCGGGCAGGTCGGCTCGCCGAGGTCGTGGGTCCGGAACGTGCCCGAGGTGTCGTAGGCCTCGAGCCCGAAGCCCACCGGATCGAGCCGACGGTGGCAGGTGTTGCAGTTGCCGTTCGCCGAGTGCGCCTGGTAGCGGTCCACCTTGCAGTTGCTGGTGGGCGAGGTGGGCTTCTGGTCCACGTCGACGTTGGGCGGAGGCGGCTGGATCGTCTCGCAGAGCAGCCGGCTGCGGACGAAGATGCCGCGCTGGGTGGGGCTGGTGTCGCCGCAGTTCGCGCCCGCCGAGAGCACCGCCCCCTGCGAGAGGATGCCCTTGCGTCCGCTCGTCCCGTAGGGGACCCAGGTGTACCCGCTCGCCGGAGGCGCGGTCGCCAGCCCGTACTTCGTCACCAGCATCGCGTTGGCGTAGGTCTGGGTCGAGGTGAAGAGCTGGAAGTAGTCCGCGTGATCGTCGAAGACCACCTTCTGGATGAGCGCACCTGTCTCGGTGCGGAAGGCCTGGGTGAGATCGACCGGGTGGGGGAGCTGGTGGAAGCCGAGCCACAGAGCGTGGAAGCGGTCGACCCGGGCCCGGGCATGCGCATCTCCGAGGAGCCGCACTGCCGCGGCGCGGATCTGATCGCCGGTCCCGAGCTGTCCCGACCCCGCGGTGTCGAGGAGCCAGTCCGGAGGAGCGCTCCCCCACAGGAAGTAGGCGAGGCGAGTGGCGACCTCGAACTGCGAGAGCTTGAAGGTGCCCGCTGCACCCGCCGCCGGCGAGCCTCGCTCGATCCGGTAGAGGAACTCCGGGTCCTGAAGCATCGCCTGGACCACCAGGCCCACCGCGACCTTGAAGTCGTTCTTCTCCACGGCGAACGACTGCAAGGTGGCGTACTCGGCGACCTCGGCGTCGGTGAGGGGGCGCCGGAGCGCACGCCGCCCGAACGTGGAGATGAACCTCTTGAGGCAGGCGGAGTCGCCTGGCCCAGTGGGGGTGCAGGGCAGGAGCGACTGCAGGCGCTGCGGATCGGCGACCAGGCGCTGCGCGACGTCGGTCGCGACCTGCTCTGCGGCGGCGATCAGCGACTGCGAGGCGAGCTGGGTGAGGTAGTTGTTGTCGAAGGGGTCGTGCGCGTCCTCGGGGAGAAGCGCAAAGCCTTCCCCGGTGGTGTCCCCAAGCAGGTCCCGGACGGTGTTGTCGTACTCGTCCCGAGACAGACGGTGGGCCCCGGTCGGGCCCATCTTCAACGCGGCTGCCGAGGGCATGGCGCCGCCGGGCCCCCCCTGGGAGACGATCTTCCCTTCGCAGGCGAGGAGCAGGGTGAGGGTCAGACCCACCCAGCGCCGCGTCGAACCGATCCCCATCGCCCCCGGGCGGACTTCAAAGTCCGGACCAGGCCGCTTTCAGGAGGCTTGCCCTGGAAAGGGTTCCAGCCACGGTGCGAGCTGGGGGGTCCGCCAGACAGCTGGTGGGGGACACCCCACCCCGGCTGACTCCGCGGGGGAACCGTGAAGGCACGGACGAGCCCCGACCCGCCACCCTCAGGGGTCGACGATCAGGATGCCGGTCATGTCCTCGTGACCGTCCCCGCAGAACACGTCGCAGGCGAACGGGAAGCGCCCGGCCCTGTCCGCGGTGACGTCGACCCGGGTCGTCCCCCCCGCGGGGACCTCGGTCCGGATGCCCAGCTCGGGCAGCTTGAAGCCGTGCTTCCGGTCCAGCGAGGTGAGCTCGAGCACCACGTGCTCGCCCCGCTTGAGGTGGATCTCCGCCGGCGAGAACTCGAACTTCTTCGCCGTGACCTTGATGACCCGTGGCTCCTCCGCGCCCGCCGCGGTGGCCGCCAGCACCAGCGCCAGCACCGTGACGGCCGCCTTCACACCCGTGCCCCCTTCACGTCGTACTCCTCGAGCGTGAGCCCCCGGTCCGGGGCCTTCACGTCGACCTCGCGGTAGCCGAGCCCCTTGTCGGGATGCTGTGGATCCCAGGGAACCGGCGCTCGCTTGGGAACGCTCCCCGGCGCGGGCAGCGGGAACATGAGGGACTTCGCCGAGTGATGGGCGATGTGCCCGGTCATCCGGTGGTTCTCCTGGTGGATGTGTCCGTAGAACACCGTCAGATGCCGGTAGGGCTCGAGGACGGAGATCACCTTGGCGCCATCGGCGGTCGTCCAGTCCCACTGCGGATAGAGCTCGAAGAGAGGCCGGTGGGTGAGGATGACGATGGGTGCGTCCTTGTCGAGCTTGCCGAGCTCGCTCTTCAGCCAGTCGATCTGGGTGTCGCCCACCGCGCCTGCCGGATCGGACACGTTGTCGATGGAGATGAACCGCACGCCCTTGTGCTCGAACGTCTGGTGCAGCGGACCGAAGAACTCCTGGTACGCCTGCCCCTTGTCGAGCGACGCGTCGTGCTCACCGGGGAGGAAGTAGGTCTTGGGGACGCGGAGCTCCGAGACGATGGCCTTGAACTCGCTCATCCGCTTCCGCCGGAGCGCGTCGTCGTCCGTGGTGTGGGTGAGGTCACCGGTGAAGACGATGAAGTCGGGCCTGGCCTTGGACGCGTTCACCGCCTGGACCGTCTCCTTCAGCGTCCGGTCTGCCTCGGGGTTCGGAGGCCCGCTGAACCCCCAGTGTGAGTCGGACAGCTGGAGGAAGAAGAAGTCCTCCGGCTTCTTCCCGGCAGGCCGCGCCAGGGAAAAGCCCGGGAGGCCCGAGCCGATGACGACTCCGCCCAGCCCCACGAGCTTCAAGAGCTCGCGTCGATCGATGCGCATGTGGCTGCTCCTCTTCGGTATGACGAGGGTTCGGCAGCGAGACTCGGGGAGCCGGGGGGAGTATTCCCTCCGGTGGATGGAATAGAGCCCCACGCGACGGAGTCCTGACCGGCAGTGGACGACGATTCCAAGAAGTTCGAGGAGTTCGCCAGGCCGCACGCCCAGGCGGCGCTCCGTCTGGCACGGACCCTGGTGCGAAACGAGGCGGACGCCCAGGACGTCGTGCAGGACTCGTTCCTCCGCGCGTTCCGGCACTTCCGTGGCTTCTCGGGCGAGAGTCCGCGGGCGTGGCTGCTGGCCATCGTCAGGAACGTGAGCTTCACCCTCTGGCGACGGCGCGAGACCGACGAGCCCGCCGAGCTGGAGCAGCGGCTGGAGGCCGAGGCGGACCCGCTCCCCTCGCCCGAGGCACGGCTGCTCGAGGCTTGCGACGCGACCATGGTGCGCGACGCGCTGGACCGCCTCCCCAGGCTGCACCGCGAGGTGCTGGTGCTCCGGGAGATGGAGGACTGCAACTACCGGGAGATCGCGAGCATCCTCGGCGTGCCCATCGGCACGGTCATGTCTCGGCTGTCGCGCGCCCGCGCGCAGCTGGTGCGGGAGCTGGTGGGCGACCCGCGGAGCAGGAACTGATGGAGACCTTGGACGAACATCCGCGCGGCGCGCTGCATGCCTACCTCGACGGAGAGCTCTCGCTGGAGGGCTCGCTGGCGGTGGAGGAGCACCTCGCCGTCTGCGACCGTTGCCGGCAGGAGCTGGAGACGTTCGGTGCACTCCGCAAGCTGCTGCAGTCGGCGAGGAGCACCGAGCCGGAGGCCGAGTCGACTCTGATCCGGGTGACGCGGGCCGTGCGGACCCGGCGCCGGCGTCTCGTCGGTGCCGGCGCCGCGATGGGCCTCGCCGCCGCGGCGATGCTCGCGGTGGTGCTCGTCCCCCGGACGGACCGCATCGTGGGCGAGGTGGCCTCGGTGCATGCGCGGGCGCTCGACACGGGACGGACGGTGGAGCTCGCCTCGGCCGATCCCACGGACGTCACGCGCTGGCTCGCGGACCGGCTCCCCAGCTCCATCCCCGCGACGGGCAGCGGTGACGGCTTCTCGCTGCGCGGCGCCCGGGTGGACGCGCTCGACGGTCGTCCGGTCGCCACGGTCGTGTACCAGGTGCGCAATCACCTGGTGGACGTGTTCGCCTGGCCCTCGGCAGAGCGTGACAGCGAGCCGCGTCCCTCGGTGGCCGGGCGCTGGACGGTGTGCCGCTGGTCGCATCGCGGGGTCTCGTACTGGATGGTGTCGGACGCCGGGACCGAGGACCTCAAGGCCCTCGCGGCGCTGATCAAGGAACGGCGAACGTGACGCGGCGGCAGCTCGCGGTGGGGCTGCCGCTGATCCTCGTCGCTCTGGCGGGCCTGGCCTGGGGAGCGGTGGCGCTCGGCGCCGTCGATCCCTCGGCCACGACCCGTCCCTCGCGCCTGGAGAAGGTGGTGGCCCGCGCCGCGCTGGATGCCGCGGTCCGGGCGCGTGCTCCGCGCGGGAAGACGGCTCCGGTGGACGCCGCGAGCGTGGAGCACGGACGCGAGGCCTACCGGGCCCACTGTCTGGTGTGTCATGGGGTGCCCGGCGGAGAGCAGTCGAGCATCGCCGCGGGGCTGAACCCGCCGGTGCCCGACCTCGCCGAGCCCGAGACGCAGACCCGCACCGACGGCGAGCTCTACTTCCTCGTCTCCGGCGGCGTGCGCCTCACCGGGATGCCGGGGTTCGCGCGCTCGCTTGCCGAGGGGACTCGATGGGAGCTCGTCGCGTTCCTGCGGGTGCTCCCGAAGCTGGGGGACGAGGAGCTGAAGGCGCTCTCGGCGCACCGCTGAAGCGGGCGGTCGGAGCGGGTGCCCCTGGTCAGGCTGCGCGCGCCTCGTCGATGGCCGTCGAGATGATGGCCTCGGTGAACGCCGTGTCGGCCGGACGCGACTCGCTGACCACCGCGGCACTGCCCCGGATGCGACGGCTGTAGAGGCTGAGCGACGGATCGAGCAGGAAGCGGAACAGCAGCGCCGTCCACGAGCGGTGGTGGACCAGCCCGTCGTAGAACTCGGGCGCCATCGCCTTCAGCCGGGGCAGCCGGGACCAGGGCACCATCATGAAGTCGTGGTGCTCGTTGTGATAGCCGACGTTGAACGCCAGCCGGTTCAGCGGGCCGTAGTAGGAGAAGGTCTCCTGCCCGGCCTTGCCGCTGGTCAGGTAGTGCTCCTGGATCCAGCGCGCGCCCACCGGGTGGAGCCCGATGGCGAAGATGCTGGAGAGCGTGAGGTAGAGCACCGCCCTCCAGCCCGCGACAGCCCAGAGGCCGGCGAGGAAGCCGACCTGCACCCCGAGGTTTGCCAGGTACCACCGGTCGAGGAACCGGATCCGCTTCAGCCGCGGCACCCGCAGGCTCTGCCAGGCAAAGAAGGTCAGCAGCCAGAAGGCCTTCCGGACCGTGCCGTTGCCCACCAGCCGCGCCTCGAGCGGGGAAGCCAGGTCCGCGTCGAGCTCCGGATCGCCCTGGAACCGATGGTGGAGGAGGTGGAACTTCCGGAACGAGATGGCGGCGGGGAAGACGATGGGGAGGTTGGCGAGGATCTGCAGCCACGCGTTCCAGCGCGTCTTCCGGAACACCAGGTTGTGCGTGCAGTCGTGGATCAGCGTCCAGAGCGCATGGTCTGCCAGCGCGCCCACCGCGTAGGCCACGAGCACCAGCACCCACCACGGCTGGGCGCGCACCGCCCAGGCGACGGCGATCTGCACCGCGACGACGGCCACCACCCAGAACGCAGTGCTCGGGTCGCGACCGAAGAGCGAGCGCACCTCGGGGTGCGCGGCGAGCATCGCCTTCGTCCGCCCGAGGTGCGGCTCCGGGTAGTCGACCACATCCCAGGTGAGCGCCGGCCCCGACATGGGGCGGCTCTTACCACGTTCGGGTGGCCGGGGCGCGCGCCCGGCCGCCGAGGCGACGGGCGCGCGGGGGGCTGGCGACTACTCGGTCACGGGCATGCGAGCGAGCAGGGAGATGCCCCCGCAAGGTGGCGTCTGGGTCTGCAAGGCGGAGCAGTAGACCGCCGTGACGCTTCCGCTCAGCGTCCCGCCATCCGGGAAGGTGATGTTGTTCAGCGTGACCTTGAGGTCCGTGGTGCCGGAGCCCACCTGGGTGACATTGATCGTCCCACCGGTGGCGAAGGTTCCGGTCGGGGTGCAGTTGGTCGCCACCGCGAACGCGCCGTCCCACCACCTCCCTGCCCCGGGACTCGTCAGCGGCGGCAGATGGAAGAGGTCGACGTAGTTGTAGACGCCAACATCCACGGCAACGGGCGCCGTCGCGGTGGCGAGGTTGAGCAAGCCGAAGCCGAACACCGTGACGGGTGTGGGGACCGTGCTCCCGGTGAGCAAGTTACAGAGACCCGGCTGGTTTCCCGCGACCACGTTGACGTTCAGGGAGCCCGGAGTGATGCCGAACACCGCATCCTTCACCGCCAGCGGGTTCCCGTTCACGCCTCCGTCGATCGTGCCGCTGCCGGCCCGCCCGGCGTCCGGTGTCGGGGTACTCGTGCTACTCCCGCACGCACAGGCGAGCAGGCCCAGCGCCATCCAGCGCTTCAGCTTCATCATTGTTTCCCCTCCAAGTTGTCCCGGAGGACCCCGGTCAGTCCTCGCGCTTTGGAGCCCGCGTCATCAGCTCGACCACCGCCCGACGCGGGCTCTTCCCCTCATACATGATCGCGTGGACCTGGTCACAGATCGGGAGCTCCACCCCGATCTTCCGGGAAAGGTCCCGGGCGCTCCGGGCGGTCTTCACCCCCTCGGCCACCTGCGTCATCTCCCCGAGGATCTGCTCCAGCGAACGGCCCTTGCCGAGCTCGATTCCCACCCGACGGTTTCGCGACAGGTCACCGGTACAGGTGAGGACGAGGTCCCCGAGCCCGGAGAGGCCCATCAGGGTGAGGGGATTTGCGCCCATCGCCACCGCGATGCGGCTGATCTCCGCCAGTCCGCGGGTGATGAGCGCGCTCCGCGCGTTCAGCCCGAACCCGAGCCCGTCCGAGATGCCGGCGGCGATGGCGATGACGTTCTTCAGCGCGCCGCCCATCTCCACGCCGATGACGTCGACCGAGGTGTACGTCCGGAACGTCTCGGTCTGGAGCGCCGCCTGGACCTTCTGGGCCACCTTCTCGTGGTGCGCGGCAATGGTGACCACCGTGGGCATCCCCGCCGCCATCTCCTTGGCGAAGGAGGGGCCGGAGAGGATGGCGATGGACGGGTGGTACGCCTCGGGGAGGCAGTCCTCGAGCAGCTGGGTCATCGTGAGCAAGGTGTCGTTCTCGATGCCCTTCGCCACCGTCAGCAGGGGCGCGTGCAGGGGCAGGAACGGGAGCGCCTTTCCCGCCACGTCGCGCGTCGCGTGCGAGGGGGTGGCGAAGACCACCAGCTCGGCGCCGGCGAGCGCCTCCTCCAGCGAGAGCGTGGCCTTCACCCGCTGAGAGACGGGGATGCCTGGCAGGTAAGCCCGGTTCTCGCGGGCGGAGTTGATCCCTTCGACGACCGACGCCTCTCGCGCCCAGGCCCGCACGTCGTCGCAGCGGCTGGCGAGCGTGTTGGCCAGCGCCGTCCCGAAGGCTCCGAGGCCGATGACCGCAGCACGCATGACAGGCCCCTTGCTGAAAGGCGCCCGGCACTCTACGCCATCAGGGCGCGGGGTTGATGTTCTGCAGGAAGTACGTCTCGTCGTTGAAGTCGTAGTTGCTGGTCGAGAAGTCGGAGGGGTGCCAGTCGATGGACATCACATAGGTGTTCGCCACCGGCGTTCCGTCGGCGAGCTTGACCGGCCAGAAGCGCACCCGGTGGCCGCAGGTGACGCCCGCGGGGCAGCAGGGGAAGCGCGTTCCCCCGTCGGTGGGGCACGCCGGCTCCTGCTGCTGGAGGGCCTCGTCGCTGTACTCCCCCTCCACTCGCCAGCCGAAGACCTTCGCGCCCGGATTGAAGGTCACCGTCGCAGGCCGCGTCAGGCCCTGGTCACGCGGAACCACGCGTTGCACGTCCTCGAGGGCAGCGGTCATCAGATAGTGATCGTTGTCAGGTGACTTGAGGCCCTTCTCGATCCACCAGAGGTTGCTGCCGTACGAGACGTCCTTGGGGGTCTTGCAGTTGTCGTAACCGCTGTGCCACGCGCTCATCAGCCGCACCGACACGGGCTGGTTCGGATCGGCCTTCACCCAGTAGGGGCTGAGCACCTCGTCGCCCACCGTCTCGAGTCGTCCCTCGTTGTCGATGTCTTGCCCGGGGCCGACGATGGTCGTCCCGAAGCCGAAGAGATCGTGCACGATCTCCTGGAGCGTCGGCTCGTGCGGTGACTGTGGCGCGTCCTGCCGGAATCCGGACAGGGTGACCGTTCGAGTGGGGGCGGCCGGGTCATTCGAGGTGATGGTGAGGGCGCTCCGCACCACCCGGCCCGTGGTGGCGACGAAGTTCACGGTGACGTCGATCGACTCCCCGGACGCCAGATCCTTTGGCAGCGGCACGGATGGGTTGGCCATGAACTCGGGGGTGGTGCCGATCGAGCTCACGGCGACGGTCCTTCCGGAGAGGTTCCGGATGCGGATCACCCCACTGTCCTTCACCGCCAGCGGCGTGAAGCAGTTGCTGATGGTGGCGATGGTGCTGAACACCGCGAAGTCGTCGGCCGGGAAGGCGTCGAGGTTCTGGATCTGCAGCGCACCGCCGGCACCTGTGGCCGGTGAAACATTGCGGACGATGTAGACGATGTCGTTGTAGTCAGGCCCTGCCGAGATGGGCGCCTCCTCGGTGGTCACGATGTACGCGTGCGGCTCGAGCGAGCCGTCGGGGTTCCTGTACGGATAGACGCGCATGTGGTGCTGCACGCCGCCTGCCCCCGTGTCCCAGGTGTTGAGCCGATCCTCCTGGTAGACGACGTACTTGCCGCTGGTCTCCCAGAAGGGCCACTCGTTCCAGAAGCCGAAGGCGGCCGTGCCCGGGTCGAAGCTGAGCGTCCCAAGGTTCTCGATGGGCGGATCCAGCACCTGCGCGTTGGCCTGCGCGATCCGGAACAGCTCGGTCCTGCCGGCGCCGTTGCCGCTCGGGTACCAGCCGTTGATGCCCACCGGCTCCTGGGGCGGCCCGTACGAGCCGATGAGCTGCAGGGTCACCGGACCATCGCCCGCCTTCACGAACGACTGGATCCCGGTCTCGTCACCGGCAAGTGGCACCGGCGGGAAGTCCCGCTTCGTCGGATCGGGGTTGCCGGCGTTCACCGGGATGTTGTGGACGTCGAAGATCCACTGAAGAGACGGCTCACCGTTGATGGCCAGCCCGCCGAGCGGGACGGCCGTCGCCCCGGTGGCGGTGACCGCGGAGAGTGTCCCGCGTGAGACCCCCGCCGCCCCGCTGAAGCCGACCGTCACGTCGACCGACGCACCGGGCTGAAGAGTGGCCGGGAGCGTTCCTCCACCGGAGACCTGGAACGCCGACGCCTGGGGCCCATCGATGCCGAGGCTCTGGAGGGTCAGCGCGCCGGAGCTCAAGTTCTGGAGCGTCAGCTGCGCGGACTTCGCCGCCCCCGGGGTGGTTCCGATGACGATCCGGTCGGGCGTCGCCGTGAGGCTCGCCACGCCTCCGTCCGGATTCCCGCCGTCCGGATTCCCACCGTCCAGACCGCCATCTCCCCCATCCGTTCCGCCGCACGAGGGACCCGTGCAGCCGCCGTCCTTCCCTCCGTCCGGCCCTCCGTCCGGCCCTCCGCCTCCTCCGCCACTGCCGTCGTTGCTACAGCCGACTGCACAGGCCAGAACGGCCACCACACCCAGCGCCCACACCTGCCTCATGGAGTTCCTCCGTCCGGGCGCAGCAGGACGATCGCCCCGCCATCGAGTCCGCCCTGCACCAGCTGCGCCACGTAGAGATTCCCGTTGGTGGGGTCCTCGGCGAGGTCCACCGGGTCGCTCAGGCCCGCGGCCACCTGGAGCACACCCGTTCGATCGATGGGGCCACCCTGGGGTGGGATCGGAAGGGCGAGGATGTCGTCGCCCGCGCTGTACTCGACGACCAGGAGGTACCCCCTCAGCGCGCCTCCGAAGGCCGGGCCCTTGCTCTCCAGCGCTCCGTCGGGTGAACGGTTGCGGCTGAAGTCGTAGACCGAGCCCTTCCAGTTCCTGTCGGGAAGGGTGCCGACCGGGTAGCCCACGCCGGCGTCGGAGGGTGCGACCTCGTCCGGGTCGATGCCCGCGGTGGGGTTACCGCCGTTGAGCACGTACTGCCCGCGCGTCGGATTCGGGTGCCCGTAGTAGCCGCCGGGAACGACGTCGAAGAGGAAGTCGTCCTGGGTCGGGATGCTCAGGAGCGGCGGCACGAAGGGAAGGACGCCCACGGCCGAGGCCGGCGTGTTCCCGCCTGCCGCGGTCGCGTTGGTCGGGGCGTAGAGGTGCCCGTTGCTGTGCCACACCAGGTCGTAGGCGTTCCGGATACCCTCGCCATAGAGCGTGACCGGCGCGTTCTTGGCGGTCGGGTCGTAGGGAATGCCGCTCCACACCCCGGCATCCAGCA
>JADGQZ010000439.1 GCA_017881345.1 Myxococcaceae bacterium
TGACGTGCTTGCCACCGGCGGGACCGCGGCGGCCACGGCGTGGCTGGTAGAGCAGGCGGGCTCACAACTTGTCGGGATCGGCTTGCTCATCGAGCTCACAGACCTCGGTGGCCGGGCGCGGGTCGGGACCCATCGGCGGGTCCACAGCATCCTGACGTACCCGCGCGAGTAGAGTTGATCGCGCGGTTCGACCCTTGAGAAAGATGGGGGTGGTGGCGAGGTTTCTCCCCCGTGCCGCCCCTGTAGCTCAGCTTGGATAGAGCAGCGGTTTCCTAAACCGTTGGCCGCGTGTTCGAGTCACGCCAGGGGCATCGCGACCGGGCAGCCACGAACCGCGTGAGAGGACTCTCGACGTCATGACAGCTCCCAGTACCGATGGCAGCACGCCGACCGTTTCCCCCTTGGATTGGCAGGATTGGGTCCGCAACCACCTGAAGCGCGTCGGCATCGGTGCCGGTGTCGTGGTGGTCGTGGCGGGATCCGTTCTGGGCTATATCGCTTCCATGAGGAACAAGGAGGCGCAGGCCTCGCAGGCCCTGTCGCAAGCCTGGGCCACGGTCGAGGCGGGGAACATGCCGCTCGCGGCCAACGACCTTTCCCGCCTGGTCGAGCGCTACTCGGGCACGTCCGCGGCCGAGGAGGGGGCCGTCCTCCTCAATGAGATCCGGCTCCTGAACGGCGAGACCGACGTCGCCGTCAAGGCGCTGCAGGTCTTGGTGGGCAAGAACCTGCAGCACTTCCACCAGGCATCCGCGTATGCGCTGCTTGGCGGTGGACTGGAGAACCAGGGCAAGCTGCGTGAGGCCGCCGCGGCCTATCGGAGCGCTGCCGCCGCTGCCGAGCTTGGCTTCCTGAAGGCTCAGTACCTGATCGACGCGGGCCGGGCCTTCGCGGCCGCGTCCGACACGGCTGCCGCAAAGACCGCCTACGGGGAGGTCCTGACCAAGTTCGGCGAGTTGAACCAGGCCGCCGAGGCCCGTGTTCGGATGGCGGAGATCGGCGGAGACGTGCCTCCACCTCCGAAGCCCAAGGCGTCTCCTGAGGGTGTCCAAGCCAGCTAAGTAGAGCGGTTCCAGCACGATAAATGGGGCGCTCGGCGTGTGCCGGGCGCCCATCTCTTTGAGGCGTATACAACGTCGTATAAGATATGTTATGTTAAGTTATAGTGTGCGTGCCTGTGGAAACTGTGGAAGCACGCCGTAACCCATTCACCTGCTGATGGTTGGAATAGTCGAGAGAATCCCGCGGAATACCAGGCGGCCCTCTCCCCTTAGTCTTATCGACGTAGCTCTGCCTTGTTTGGCCACCCAGGACACTTCGAGCGGGAGTCCGCTGCTGGTCCAGAGCCGCACCGGTGATGTGGCAGCTCCCCTGACGCCGAGGCTCAGCGCCGAAGCGACGGCCCCGGTTCCGCACGCCAGCGTCTCAGCTTCGACTCCCCGTTCGTAGGTCCGCATCCGCCAATGGCCTTCCGGGCCCTGGCAGATCCAGTTGACGTTGGCGCCCCCGACGTCGAGCGCCGGGTCGTGCCGCAGCAGCGGCCCCCGGGCCTCGAGGTCTACCGCGTCCAGGTCGGCCACCTCAAGTACCAGGTGAGGTACCGACGGAACGCCGACCATGGGGTCCAGTTCGCCGGAAAGGGTGGCGACCGCTGGCCTCGGCTTGGGGAGGTCGCAGTCGGGCAACTCTATTTCCGACTGATTCTCTCCCACCAGCCAACCGCGGTGGACTCCCGCGTCGGTGCCGATGCGGATCTCGCCGTCCGGCGGGGCCAGTCCGATGGTCGCGGCCAGACGGGTGGCGCACAGGGCGCCGTTGCCGCACATCGGTCCCGGGGAGCCGTCGCTGTTCCAGAAACGGAAGATGAAGTGGACCGGGTCCCCGCCCGGGGGGTCGAGGAGGATCAGTCCGTCGGCCCCGACGCCGTGGCGCCGGTCGCAAAGCGCCTGCACCACGGAGGGCGTGACGTCGGAGGCACGGACGCTCCGGCCATCGAGGGCGACGAAGTCGTTCCCCGACCCGGTGAGCTTGAAGAAGACGGTGCCCGGCTTCAGACCTGCCCCAGCAGCTTGGCGAGGCGCAGCCGCCAGACCACCCAGATGGCCTCGTACACGATGGCGCGGGACATCTTGCTCTCACCCAGGTCCCGGTCCGTGAAGGTGATGGGGATCTCCTTCAGCCGGAATCCCTTCCTCCAGGCGTGGAACGACATCTCGATCTGGAACGAGTACCCGTTGGAATGGATGCGATCGAGCGGCACGGCCTCGAGGACCGCTCGTCGGTAACACTTGAACCCGCCCGTCGAGTCCCAGAGTGGCAGCCCGGTGACGACGCGCGCGTAGATGTTCGCGAAGTACGAGAGGAGCAGCCGCTTCATCGGCCAGTTGACCACCGTCACGCGGTGATCGAAGTACCGGCACCCGATGACCAGGTCGGCGTCGTGAATCTCCTTGAGGAAGATCGGGAGGTGCTTCGGGTCATGCGAGCCGTCGGCGTCCATCTCGAAGACGTAGTCGAACCCCTGCTCGATCGCCCACCGGAAGCCCATCCGGTAGGCCGTGCCCAGCCCTTGCTTGCCGGCGCGGTGGATGACGTGGATGCGCTTGTCAGCGTCGGCCAGAGCATCGGCCAGCTCACCCGTGCCGTCCGGCGAGCCGTCGTCGACGACCAGGACCTCCAGCCGCGGGTCCTGCTCGAGGACGATCGGCACGATGATCGGGAGGTTCTCCCGCTCGTTGTAGGTCGGGACGATGACCAGCGCGCGCTCAGGCATCCCGCCTCCGGAGCGCCACGGGCAGGACGAGCCACAGGAGGATCGCCGCGAGCGACGCGAACGTCACCAGCTTGCCGCGGCTATAGGCCGTGCTCCGCGTGGAGAGGCGGACCTCGCGGGAGCCCCTGGGCACCGGGACCGTGAGGAGCGAGTAGTCACCGCGGAGGACCTGGGCCTCCCGGCCGTCCACCTCCGCGTGCCAGTCCGGGTACCAGTTCTCACTGACCACCAGATAGCCATCCCTGTCGGGCACGGGATCCATACGGATGCGCATCCGGCCGGGTTCCCAGAGTGCGACCGTCGCCCGGCTGGAGCTGCGTGCCGGCATCGAGTCGAGAGCGGCCGGCTGGACGGGGGCGTCGTTGGGCAGCAGGACCACGCGGGACACGTCGAGGCGCGGATCGAGCAGCGTCGGCAGCAGGCGCTCCTCGGGGAGCTTCGCTGCGCCGGTGACGACCCGCGCGTAGGCGGGGATCGTGTCGCGCCCGTACAGATAGGCCGCCTGTCCCCCGGGTGCGGTCGCCAGGCCGGACATCTGATGCCACCCGGGCAGCGGGAGCTTGTCCTCCGGGAGGATGACGAACCGGATCGCCAGCAGGTCCCAGAGCACGGGGTACTGCGGGGCGACGAAGTCCTGCAACCTGATGGAGCCCGTCGGGAACAGGTTGCTCCAGACGTTCTTCCCTCCCAGCAGCTCGTCGTAGGTGTGCAACTCGTTGCCGTGATGGCCCAGCACCGTCGGCACGCGCTTGGCCATCAGGTACGCCGTCGGATAGATGCCGGGGTCGAGCACGCGGTACGGATACGGCGTCTGGCGGAGTCGGAGCGTCACGGCGTCGTCCTGATAGAGCTGCGCCGCGCGAGGCGAATACTGCCAGAACTGGCGCGCCGTGATGTAGAGGTCGCCGCCCACCAGGACCACCAGCCAGATCGCGGCGGGGAGTCGCCGCACCTTGCCCGCCAGCACCGCGAAGCCGAGTCCCGCGACCGCCGCGGCGAACACCGCCGACTTGACCCCGCTCAGCGTGATGGTGCTCGCGCTCTGCGCGGCGATGCCGCTCTTCTCCGGCCCGGCCCAGGACGCCGCCAATGCGGCCAGTCCGCCCGCGGCGGAGAGGAGGAGCAGGGCCCCTGCCCCGGCCATCCAGCCGACGAGCACCTTCTTGCCCTCGCCGCGCAGGAGCCGATCGACGCCCAGCCCCGCGCACGTGGCGACGACGAAGGACGGGATGAAGAACGCCATCCCCGGCGCGCGCGTGGACTTCACGCCAGGCACGACGAGGTACCACAACCGGTAGAACGGCGTGTGCGCGCCGAGCGCCACCAGCACGAACAGCAGGAAGGCGCCGCCGAGGAACCACAGGAACCGGCGCTGCGACTTGTCGGCGACCCCCACGCTCGCGAGCACGAGCGTGGCGGCTCCGAGGTATTCCGTGTGCAGCTTGATCGGGTTCTCGCCCCAGTAGGTCGCCGCGCTGCCGGTGAAGTCGGAGACGAGCCAATCCATCACGTGCGGCCACGGCATCGCGTACGACGTGGCGTACTCCCAGCCCATCGCTCCTGCGTAGCGCGCCGCGTGCGGGAGGTACTGGATGAACGGCCAGAGCTGGATCATCCCCATCCCGAATCCGAGCGCCACGGCCGCGAGCGCGAGTCCGAGCGCCGAGTAGCGCTCGCGGGGCGTCTCGGGACGGTCCTCCGCCCAGAAGGCCAGATAGAGCGTGAAGAGCCCGGCGAGGATGAGGGTGTACTGCATCAGCTGGATGTGCGGGCTGAGGAGCCCCAACCCGACGGCGAGGGCCAGGACGGCGTAGCCCTCCGACCTCCGCTGGCGCACGGCCATCACCAAGCCCAACAGCACGAGCGGCATCAGGGCCGACACGAAGAGCTTGCCGTCGTGGCCGGGCCGCACGAGCGACGCCAGCACGCCGGAGAGCTGGTACGCCAGCCCGCCGGTGAGGGCGCCGGTCCAGCCGAGCCGCATCGCCCGGAGGAAGAGATAGGCGAAGAAGCCGGCCAGCAGGTAGTGCACGGCGAAGCCGAGGTTCATCGCGGTGTCGATGGGGAGGACGAGCCGCAACCACGCGGTCGGATAGAAGATGTCCCCGTGCATCGCCCCCACGAACGGCAGGCCCCCGAACATGAAGGGGTTCCAGAGCGGCACGCTGCCGGTGGTGCGCCATTGCTCGGCCCCGAACCAGCGGAACGGCACGCCGGTCCACATCTGGTCGCTCGAGGAGTTCACGAGGAACCCGCCCCCGAGCATCGGCAGGCA
>JADGQZ010000440.1 GCA_017881345.1 Myxococcaceae bacterium
CACGGCAAGGTGAAGCCGGGGCCGCCCTCCCCGTCCCCGCGGGGGTCGCCGCCCTGGGCGACGAAGTCCGGGACGATGCGGTGGAAGGAGAGGTTCCGGAAGTAGCCCGCCGCCGCCAGACGGCTGAGCTGGGCGACCGTGGCGGGTGCGGCGTCGAGATCAGGAGCGATGAGCACCGGACCGTGCACCGTCTCGAGCCGCCAGGTCGTCCCGGCGGGAACCGGCGGCGCGCGGGGGGCATCGCCCGGGTCGGGGATGGCCGGGGCCCGGACCGGAGCCCCTTCGATGAGGGTCAGGGCGCGGGCGGCCTCCTGGCGGACGTGCGCGTGGGGCGAGGTGAGCCACTGCCGGAGCACCGCCGCCGCACCGGGAGGCTTCAGCTTGATCAGCGCGTCGGCGTAGGAGGTCGCCACGTCCACCCCGGCCGTCCGGGCGCCGGTGAGGATGATGGGCCCGGAGGTCTGGTCTCCGAGGGCGGCGAGAGCGTCCACCGCCGCGGCGCGCACGATGGGGTCCGGATCCTGGAGCAGGGGCCGGACGGCCTGGACGAGATCGGGGGACTTGAGCGCGGCGACGACGCCCAGCGCCGCGGCCCTCACCGACGGGGAGCGGTTCTGGAGGTACGGCAGCAGCGGCTTCTGCACCCGGGCCTCGGCGAGGCGCGGACTCCCTGCGACGGCCTCGAGGCCCAGGCGAAGACGCCGCCACTCCGGGATGCGGGCCAGGCCGCAGCGCAGCGTCTCGTCGAGCCAGCCCCGCTGGCGGTCCATCGCCGCGGCGAGGCGGCAATCGAGCGAGGCGACGGTGAAGCGGACCGGGTCCGGCGCGGCCTCGGCCGACGTGCGGAGCGAGGCGCGCAGCCGTGCCAGCAGCTTCCGGCCGGACTCGGGGACCGTCGCCTGGGCGAACGCGAGCAGCGGGGGGACGGACTGCCCCAGGGTCTCCACGCCCAGGCCGGCCGCCCGCGCGTCGAGCTGTCCCAGGGCGTCCGCCGCGGTGCACGGTCCGGGGCGACAGCGGCTGGCGACCGCCACCAGCGCGCGGACCGACTCGGCCGCCACCCGTCCGTCCGGGTCCCGGAGCAGCACCTTGAGCGACGGGGTGTCCTCGGGGGCGACGACGTCGGTGAGCCCGCGGGCGGCGATGGCTCGGACCTCCGGGTCGCCGTCGCGAAGCGCGGCCAGCAGCACCGGCCGGGCCGTGGGCGTCTTCATCTGCGCGAGCGCATACACCCCGGCCCAGCGCGCGGAAGGGAGGAGGCTCCCGGCGAGCCGCTCGAATCCGGGCTGGGCCCCATCGGGCACCTTGGCCTTGGCGCGGGCGGCGACGCCGAGCGCGATGGCCGCACGGACCGGGGGGTCGGAGAGTGGGTCCTTCACGTCGACGAGCTGGCCGGCCGGGGCGCCGAGCAGCAGCACCAGCCGCTCGAGGGTGGCGGCGGTCCGCACGCGGCCAAGGGCGTCGATCTGGGCCAGGCGCGCCGCCCCGTCGGTCTCCTTCGTCTCGGCGCCGAGCAGACCGCGGGCGAGGACCTCGCGCGTCTCGTCCGGCACCGGCTCCCAGCCGAGCGCGATCTCCCCGGCGGCGAACGCGGCCGCGGCGCGCACGGCGGGCACCGGATCGAGCAGCGCCTCCACGACGGTGGGCGCCGTGGACGGGTCCTGGATCCGGGCGAGCGCCAGGAGCGCCCGCGCCCGCACCGTGGGGTCGCCGTGCAGGCGGGCGCGGGAGACGAGCACGTCGCCGCGGAGGTCACGGGTGAGCTCGAGCTCGGCGATGCGCGCGCGCTCGATGGCCGCGAAGTCGGTGGGCGGCGGCTTCGGGGCAGCCGATGCCTGGCCACCGACGAGACAGACGAGCACCCCCCAGCACCGGACCCGCATGGGATGGACGTTCGCACGTGCCAGCCACCGGCGTCAGCTCTCTTGGCGCTAGAGTTCGCGCTTCGACCCGCAGTGGGCGGGCGGTCCTTTCGCATGAGGGTGGAGTGGCGGAGCCGGTCCGGGAGAAGGCTGCGGGGGAGACCCCGCTCACGCGGTTTCATCAGCGGCTGCTGGCAGAGGAGCTGGCCCTCAAGGGGGGGCGGGCGACCGACCGGCTCGCCTCGGCGCTCTCCGAGGCCCGGGTCGATCTGAATCCCCACCAGGTGGAGGCGGCGGCGTTCGCGCTCGAGTCGCTCCCCCGTGGCGGCTGCATGCTCGCCGACGAGGTGGGCCTGGGGAAGACCATCGAGGCGGGCATCGTCCTGGCCCAGCTCCTGGCCGAGGGGAAGGGCCGCATCCTCATCCTCACCCCGGCGACGCTCCGGGCGCAGTGGCAGGCGGAGCTGCTCGGGAAGTTCGACCTCGAGTCGCTGGTGGTCGACGGGCGCGCGGTGCGCGCGGGCCACAACCCGTTCGACCAGCCGGTGCCGGTCATCTCCAGCCACCCGTTCGCCGCGGGACGTGCCGAGCTCGTGCGCCAGCTCCCGTGGGACCTGGTGGTCATCGACGAGGCGCACCGGCTCCGCAACGCCCACCGGACGGGCAACAAGATCGCCCGGGCGCTCCGGGACGCGCTGCGGGACCGCGCGAAGCTGCTGCTCACCGCCACCCCGCTCCAGAACGAGCTGATGGAGCTGTTCGGGCTGCTGTCGTTCCTCGACGAGCAGATCCTCGGCCCCGAGCACGCCTTCAAGAGCCGCTACAGCGTCGACCCCGAGGCGGGCGGCATCCCCGAGGGACCCGCCCAGGAGCTACGGGAGCGGCTCGCAACGGCGGTCCACCGGACCCTCCGCCGGCAGGTCCGCGAGTACGTCCGCTTCACCAACCGCCGGAGCATGGTGGAGGACTTCGCGCCGTCCGACGACGAGCAGTCCCTCTACGACGAGGTCTCGGAGTACCTCCGGCGCAGCGAGGCGGCGGCCATCGAGCCCGGGAAGAGGACGCTCCTCACGCTCGTCTACCGGAAGCTCCTCGCCTCCTCGACGTACGCCATCGCGCCGACGCTGCGGAAGCTCGCCGAGAGTCTGCGCAAGCGCATCGACGCGGCGAAGCGCGGGGCGGAGGCCCTCGGACTGTTCGAGCCCGAGGAGGCCAGCGCATACGCCGAGGAGGCCGAGGCCTGGTCCGACGAGCCGGGCCGGCCCAACCTGCCCTCGGTGGCGGCGCTCGAGGCCGAGGCGCTCGAGCTCGAGCGCTACGCGACGCGGGCCGAGTCCATCCGGGTCAACGCCAAGGGCGAGGCGCTGAAGCGCGCCCTGGATCGCCTCTTCACGGTGGCGCGGGCGCACCAGTGGCCGGAGAAGGCGGTCGTCTTCACCGAGTCGCGCCGGACGCAGGGGTATCTGGCCGAGCTGCTCTCGGCGCACGGCTGGGCGGGACGGATCTCGCTCCTCTCGGGCGACGCCGGTACCCCGGAGGAGCGGCAGGCGCTGGTGGACGAGTTCCGCGATCGGACGCAGATCCTCCTCTCCACCGAGGCCGGGGCCGAGGGGCTCAACCTCCAGTTCTGCAACCTGGTCGTCAACTACGACCTGCCCTGGAACCCGCAGCGGATCGAGCAGCGCATCGGGCGGTGTCACCGCTACGGGCAGCAGCGCGACGTCCTGGTGCTCAACTTCCTCAACCGCCAGAACGCCGCCGACGCGCGGCTCTACGAGCTGCTGGAGCGGAAGCTACACCTCTTCGACGGCGTGTTCGGCGCCTCCGACGAGATCCTCGGCGCGCTGGAGACGGGCGTGGACTTCGAGCGCCGGGTGCTGGACATCTACCAGTCCTGCCGCTCCACCGAGGAGATCACCCGGGCCTTCGACGCGCTCCGCGAGGACCTCGAGCACCGCATCGACGCCCGGATGACGCAGGCCCGCTCGCTGCTGCTCGAGCGATTCGACGGTGACGTGCGGCGGCGGCTCCGGGTCACGGGCGAGGAGGCGGAGGCCGCGGTGGAGCGCCATCGCCGGAACGCCCGCACCTTCGCCCGGCAGGTGCTGGGCAAGGACGCCCGTGGCCGCAAGGTGAGCGAGGCCGCCGGCGCGGTCCGCTCCACGCCGACGGATGGAGTGCACTGGCTCCAGCTCGACGCCTCGGCGCTCCCGTCGCGCCTGGCGCGGATGGCCGGCGGCGAAGGCTGGTGGTTCGTCTACCGGTTCGAGGCCACCGGGCTCCTGCCGGAGGAGCGCCTCCTGCATCTCGTCCTGCTCCGCGACCGCGACGGCTTCCGGGTGCTCGCCCCGGACGACGCGGTGCTGCTGGCCCGCGTGCCCGCCCGGGAGGGGCAGCCCCGGCCGCCGGCGGCGGTGTCGGTGGCCCAGGCCCAGGAGCAGGCGCTGTCTGCGGCTCGCGAGACGGTGCTCCGTGAGGCCGAGCGGCGAAACCAGCTCGAGCTCGACCGGATGCGCGAACAGGCCGACCGCTACGCCGAGGACTGCCTGCTCGAGGCGCGCGAGGCACTCGCCCGGGCACGTGCGGCCTGGGAAGAGGCGCGGAGCCGGCTCACCGGCGTGGAGGACGGCACGGAGCGGGCGCGGGCCCGCGCAGCCATCGAGCGCGCCGAGCGCGACCACCGCCGCAAGCTCACCGCGCTCCGCGCCGAGGAGGAGACGCGATACGCGCTCAAGGACCGGACGCTGGCCGAGCTCGCCGCCCGGGCGAAGGTCGTGGACCGCCGCGCGCTGGTGGGAACCGCCTACTTCTGGCTGAGCTGAGTCGACCCCGGTGGCGTCCCGAGCGGCGGGGTGAGCATGCTCCCGCCACGCATGCCCAGCCTGACCGAGCTCTTCTCTCCCGAGTGGTTCATGCCCCACGGTCACTGCTACCGCTGGGAGCCCGGCCTGGTGGGACTCCAGGTCTTCACCAATGGCGCGATCGGACTCGCCTACGGGGCCATCGCCTTTGCCCTGGCGGTGCTGGTCCGCAGGGTCCGCGACATCCCCTTCAAGCCGGTCTACCTCGCCTTCGGCGTCTTCATTCTCACCTGCGGGTTCACCCATCTGATGGACATCGTGACCATCTGGTCGCCGCTCTACTGGGTGGACGGCGGCATCCGGGCGGTGACGGCCGTGGCCTCGGTGGGGACGGCCCTGCTCTTGCCGCCGCTCGTCCCGAAGGCCGTGGCCCTGGCTCGCGGGGTCCGGGCGGCGCACGAGCTCGAGGGGCTCAAGACGCAGTTCTTCGCCAACGTGAGTCACGAGCTGCGCACCCCGCTGGCACTCATCCTCGGCCCCACCGAGAAGCTGCTCGGCGCGCCCGGGCTCGGAGCCGAGCAACAGTCGGAGCTGCGGACCATCC
>JADGQZ010000051.1 GCA_017881345.1 Myxococcaceae bacterium
CAACCCGTCGCTCATCGTGATCGGCGGCGGGGTGGCGATGGTGGGCGAGCGGTACATCGCCAGCATCCGCGAGGCCGTCTACCGGCGCTCGACCCCGCTGGCCACCTCGGACCTGGTGGTGAGGAAGGCCGCGCTCGGGGAGGACTGCGGCCTGGTCGGCGCCGCAGTCCTCGTCCTCGACGAGGTCCTCTCCCACCGCAACCTGCCCAAGCTGGTGGGCGCCCCTCCGCGCGAAGCCCGCGGCTAGCTCAGCCCTGCTTCACCACCAGGTCGCTCTTCACGTCGTGGACGCCGCGCACCCTGGAGGCCACCTCCTCGGCCCGGCGAGCCACGCGCTCCGAGTCGACGAAGCCGCTGAGCTGCACCACGCCCTTGTACGTGTTGACGTGGATGTCGAGCGTCCGGAGGTCCGGATCTCCGACGATGGCCGACTTCACCTTGGCGGTGATGGTCGAGTCGTCGACGTACTGGCCGGTGCTCTCCCGGGTCCGGGTCGCGGCGCAGGCCGGCGTCACCGCGGCCGCGAGCATCAGCAGCGCCGAGCTCATCGCGCCCAGCGCACTTCGGGTCTTGTTGGTCATGCTGGAATCCCTCCCCTCTCTAGGTCTCTCAAAGTTAATGAACCTCCAGTAGAAGGCGAGCCCCGGCAGGTATCGGGCTTTCGGGCAGGCCGCGCTCCGCGGGCCGCCGGTCCCGGGGCTCGGACGCTCCCCTGCCCTGGCCCCCGTGGGCGTGTCGAAGGTGGCGAGGATGGTCATCCTCGCGGAGGGAGGCAACGCAGCGGAGGTGGACGAGTGGGCGAGGGATCGGCTGCGGCACCCCGCACTGCGCCTTTGCCCTCCACGGGAGGAGGGTGGGCGTGTGCGCGCACCCGAAGGCTCCAGCTCCGGCTTCGACGCCGAGTCCCTTGAACCTGGGGTTCCGTCGGGGCCGGCGATAGGATGTGGTGTCGGTTGCCGGGAACCCGCGGAGCGAGGGCGGCCGGACGGACGGGGGGAGCGGGTAGGCATGCTGCGGACGATGGTCGCCGGGTTCACGGAGGACACCCGCAGCCTGTCCCTGAGGGCTGCGTGCGCCCGGGCGGCGCGTGTCACCTGGTTCGCTCTCACCGAGCGGTCGGTCGTCGAGACGCTCCTCACCGACCCCAGCTGTCGCTCGCACGTGGCGGCCGTGGCTCCCCGCGACGAGCTCTTCTTCGCCGCCCACCGGTCCTACCTGGTCCGCGGGCTGGATCGCCCCGGCCGCGGCCAGGCCGCGCTCGTGCACTACCGGAACGAGTCCAGCGCCCTCGACGCGGAGTACCACCAGGCGGTCTACGGCCGCGGTGAGCTGCGCCTCTGGCGGCGCGAGCACGAGGGCGTGGTCTTCGACATCCGCCTCATGCCCGGCAACGACGTGCTCTTCGAGGGAGGGCTGAGCCTCACCTTCTTCGTCGACGACCACCGCATCGCCGTCCTCTCGTATTCCAACGTGGTGCCGTGGCTGCTCGACGGCCGGCCGCCGCCCGCCCGCCCGGACGGCAGCAACGCGCCCCTGGTCCCCTTCGTGACCCGGCGCCAGTCCTCGTTCCACGCCTACCGCCGCGCCTTCACCGACACCTTCGGCCGGGGGACCCCTGGCCACCTGTGCGTCGCGGCGCTGGAGGGGATCGCGCTGGCGCAGGGCAGCCGCGAGCTCCGCGGCATCCCGGCCGACCGCCATCCGGCGGGCCGCGTGGTGCGCGCGGACGGCGAGAGCCACCTCGAGACCATGTACGACGAGTTCTGGCGCTCCCTGTCCGGCGCGCGCTCGAGCCCGCTGGCCTGGGCCATCCCCCTGCCGCTCCAGTCCACGCCGCTCGAGGAGCTGAACAGCAAGAACCGCCGCCGCGCCATCAAGCTCCGCCGCCACCTGGCCTCGGTGCGCGACGCCGCCTTCCGCGCCTACCGCCCCCACCTGCTCCGCCCGGCGGCGATCGGCTTCACCCCCGGGCCCGAGTGCAGGTGCGAGGACGCCTCCGGGAGCGAGAACGCCAAGGACGACCCGGCGCATGCCGAGCTGACCACGGCCTAGATCGCCGGCGCGTGGCGCCCGGGGCTGGCCGTCAATCGAGCTCGAACGTGACGTGGACGACGGCGACGATGTCCTTCTCCAGCGAGGTGGAGTCGTTGTTCCCCTGCCAGGAGGTCTCGGTGGAGTTGGCCGGGTTCACGTTGATGACCCCCATGTCCGCCGAGCGCAGGCGCCCGAGCGCTGCCCCGGTCTGGGCCACCACGCTGTCGGCGCGGGTGCGCGCGTCCTTGGCGGCCTGGGCCAGCATCTCGATCTTGAGCTCTCCCAGCTTGGTGTACAGGTAGCGGGGCGGCTCGGAGGCGACCGGGACTCCGCGCTCCAGGAGCTGCGAGATCTCCCGGGACAGCCGCTCGACCCGTTCCACGTCGCCGGAGCGGACCGCGATGGTCTGGTGGGCCAGGAAGCCCTTGTGCACCTTCCGCTCCACCCGGCTCTCGCCCGCCCCCACCAGCTCCGTCTCCACCTGCTCCTCCACGCTGGCGGCGCCGGTGCGGATCTCCTCCGGCTTCACGCCCTGGGCCGCCAGGTAGGCGGTGACGGCCTGGGCGTGGCCGGTGAGCTCCCGGTAGGCCTTGATCCGCTCGGGCGCGGTCACCTCGATCCCGGCCCGCCACTCGATGAGGTCGGACACGATTCGCTTCTTGGCGGAGCCGGTGACGTCGATCTTCCGCACCGCCCGCGAGCGCATCCGCTCGACGCCGGCGCCGGCGATGAGGGTGCAGGCCACGAACGCCAGCGCCATGGAGAACCAGCCGAGCTGCGTTCGGATGCCGCCGAGGGACATCGAGGTGACCTCCAGGCTGCCGGGGGGCCCCACGCTCGCATGGTCGATCGCACCGCGCAAGCGCGTTCACCGGCCGGCGACCCGCCCCGCAAGGTGGCCGAGCCACGGCGACCCACCTAGATCGAGGGAACGCCCGGACGCACCGTCACCCGGCCTCGGCGTGCACTTCGCTCCGGGTGTCAGATCAGCTTGCGAGGAGTCGAGACTGTCGCATCCACCCCCAGGAGGCTCCTCACATGGATTTCAGCAACCTGCACGCGCTCGGCGCGGCGGCGGAGACCCACAAGCTGGAGCGCATCGAACGGACCCTCGAGCTCGTCGAGTCGTCGGGCCTGTACCCCTCGTACCGGCCCATCGCCTCGGCGGGGACC
>JADGQZ010000441.1 GCA_017881345.1 Myxococcaceae bacterium
CCGCCGCTACCGGGCGCGCCGCCGCTCGCCCGCGGGAAGGACACCGCTCGCAACTTTGGCCAGGCACCTAGCCGGTGAAGATGCGAAGACGCAGCGATGCCCTCCGAACGTCCTCTCCAGGGAGACCCTGCAATGCGCCGTGTCCTGCAGCTCATCGTCGTGCTGGCCTCCGCGAGTGCCGCTGCCGCCGGCCCGGTCACCGTCGTCCGCGCGGCCCGGCTCTATGATGGAAGGTCCGACACCGTCGTGACGCCGGGCATGGTCGTGGTCAGTGACGGGCGCATCGTCGGAGCGGGAACCCGCATCGACGTCCCGGCGGGAGCGACGGTCATCGATCTCGGTGACGCCACCTTGCTCCCCGGCCTCATGGACGCGCACACCCACCTGAGCTTCGAGTCGAGCCTCGACTGGAAGCAGGACCAGCTGGACGCGCTGAAGAAGCCCATCCCCGAGCAGGCCATCGACGCGACCGAGTACGCACGCCGGACGCTGCTCGCGGGCTTCACCACGGTGCGCGACCTCGGCTCGAGTGACCTCATCGACGTCGGGCTCCGCAACGCCATCAACGCCGGAAAGGTCCCCGGCCCGCGGATGCTGGTCACGGTGAACGCCATCGGCGCCCGTGGCGGCCACTGCGATCCCACCGGCGGTTTTCGTCCGGAGGTGCTCAAGGAGCCCGGGCCCGAGCAGGGCGTGGCGAACGGGCCGGATCAGATCCGCGCCGCGGTTCGCTTCGACACCAAGCACGGGGCGGACGTCATCAAGACCTGCGCCACGGGTGGCGTTCTCTCCGAGGCGGACAAGGTCGACTCGCCGCAGCTCACCCAGGCCGAGCTCGATGCCCTGGTGGACGAGGCCCATGCCCTCGGACGGAAGACCGCGGCCCACGCCCACGGGGCCGAGGGAGCGAAGCGGGCGATCCGCGCCGGCATCGACTCGATCGAGCATGGCTCGTTCCTGGACGACGAGGCGTTCGAGCTGATGCGCAAGAAGGGCACGTACTTCGTGCCCACCCCGCTCCCCTGCATCATGGCGAGGCTGCGGCAGGCGAGGGCGCCGGCAAACATCGTGGAGAAGGCAGCGGCCGCGGACGCGCGCGCACGGGAAACGCTGAAGACCGCCATCGCCAAGAACGCCCGGATTGCCTTCGGGAGCGACGCCGCGGTCTGTCCGCACGGGACGCAGCTGAACCAGTTCGCGGTGTTCGTCGGGGCGGGAATGAAGCCGCTGGCGGCGATCCGGACCGCCACCTCGGTGGACGCGGCGCTGCTCGGGGTGCCCGACCGCGGCACGCTCGAGGTGGGGAAGCTGGCGGATCTGGTGGCCGTGCCTGGCGATCCTTCGCGCGACATCGCGGTGATGGAGCGGCTCTTCTTCGTGATGAAGGGTGGCACGGTGGTCCGGAACGACCGGGCTCCCTCCGCTCCCTCCGCAGCCGGGATGGGTGCCGCGTCGAAGTAGCCGAGACGGGGTCGCCGCCCTGGGTCGTCATCCGCTCCGGGCCGACGGGCTGCTCGAGCAGCTGCTCACCCGCCCGGTGCGCGGATTCGAGAACTGGCCCATGCTGTTCGAGGCGTTGAACGGCAAGAAGGGGGTCATCAAGGCCTTCCCTGAGGTCCGTCCTCCGTGAGCACGCGGGCGATCAGCGCCGCCCCCGTCCCCACCCCGGGAGCCCCGGTGTCGACCCGTCCGCTTGCGCCGATCGAGCTGCCCCGCGAGGTGTGCACGCTCTATCCGCGTGCCTCGCGGCTGGAGTGGCTGCTCGCCAACGGCACCGGCGGCTTCGCGATGGGGACGGTGGCCGGGTCGAACACCCGGCGCTATCACGGGCTCCTGGTGGCGAGCCTCCATCCTCCCGTCCAGCGGGTGGTGACGCTGGCGCGCATCGAGGAGACCGCGTTGACCGCCGACGCCGCGGTTCCCCTCGCGGTCAACCAGTACCCCAATACGCTGTACCCGGACGGTTACACGCGGCTGCAGCGCTTTGCCTTCGACGATGGCCCGGCGTGGACCTGGTCCGTGGGTGGCGTGGAGATCGAGCGGCGGGTGCTCCTGGTCCCGGGTCAGCAGACCGTCGTCCTGCGCTACGCAAGCACAGGGCCGGTCCGGCTCCGCGTCGAGCCGCTGCTCGCCTTCCGCGACTACCACGGGCTCACCCACCGCAACCCCGACGCCTGGGCCGGGTTCGAGGAGCAGACGTCCGGCGCGACGCGGGTGGTCCGCTTCCAGCCGTACCCGGGCCTCCCCTCGCTCCGCCTCGCGCACTGTGGGTCCGCCTTCGCCGGCGCGCCGGAGTGGCACGAGAACGTGGAGTATCTCGAGGAGCTGGATCGCGGGCTCGACTTCCGCGAGGACCTGCTGCTCCCGGGCAGCTTCGAGCTGCAGCTCGCGCCGGGGCGGCCCCAGCTGGTCGCGGCGACGGTCGAGTCCGGCGCCGCGCTCGACCTCGAGGCGCTCTCGAGGTTGTTCCTGCGGGCCGAGCCGGGCCCGCGGTCGGTGGCGGCCTCGCGGCCAGTGCGCCCCACGGACGCGCCCGGCGAGGGACGTGCCCGGCTGGAGCGTGCCGCCGATGCGTACCTGGCCCGTCGGGCCGACCGCTCGGCCACCGTCATCGCCGGCTACCCGTGGTTCACCGACTGGGGCCGGGACACCATGATCTCCCTCCCGGGGCTGACCATCGCCCGCGGGCAGCTCGAGCTCGCGCGCGAGGTGCTCGAGGGGTTCCTCGGCCATCTCGACGGGGGCCTGGTCCCGAACCGCTTCCCCGACGCGGCGGGCCCGGCCGAGTACAACACCGTGGACGCGACGCTCTTCATGTTCCAGGCGGTGCACGCCTGGGAGAAGGCCGGTGGCTCGCCCGACTTCATCCGCGAGGTCTTCTACCCGGCGGCCCGCACCATCGTGGACGCGCACCTCCGGGGCACCCACCACGGCATCCACGTGGACCCGAAGGACGGGCTCCTCGTCGCCGGCGGCCCGGGCACGAACCTCACCTGGATGGACGCGCGGGTGAACGATGTGCCGGTGACGCCGCGGCACGGCAAGCCGGTCGAGGTGAACGCGCTCTGGTACAACGCGCTCCGTCTCTCGGAGCGGTGGGCGCGGCAGCTCGGCGATGGTCCGCGGGCGCGCTCCTTCGGCCGCGAGGCAGATCTCGTGGCCGGTGCGTTCGACCGTGCGTTCTGGAACGGCGCGCGCCGCTGCTGTCACGACGTCATCCTCCCCGAGGGACCGGATTCCCGGCTCCGCCCCAACCAGCTGTTCGCGCTGGGGCTTCCGTTCCCGCTCCTCGACGGGCGGCGTCGGGCGATGGTGCTGGACACGGTGGAGAGCGCACTGGTCACTCCGGTGGGTCTGCGCACGCTGGCCCGCGGAGACCCGGGCTACCGTCCCAGCTACCGCGGCGCTCCCTCCGAGCGCGATGCGGCCTACCACCAGGGTCTGGTCTGGCCATGGCTCGTGGGTCCCTACGTGGACGCGCTGTTCGCCGTCCGGGGCGATTCGGCCGAGACGCGCGCCCGGGCCCGCGGAGCCATCGCCTCGCTCATCGGGCGCATGGAGACCGGGTGCCTCGGACAGCTGCCCGAGTGCTTCGCGCCCGAGCCGCCATTCGCTCCGGTGGGCGCGCCGGCCCAGGCGTGGAGCGTGGCCGAGGTGCTGCGGGTGCTCGTCCGGGTCGGCGAGGGGTGAGCGATGCGCCGCTTCCTCGACCATCTGCCGGAGTACGCCATCGAGGCCGTGCGTGCCCCAAGCTCGACCACCCGGAGTCCCAGCGCTGCATCTTCTGCGGGCACGTGCCGGCGGAAGAGGTCGGCATCGCCGGCCTCGAGCGCAGCTGATCCCGGGGCCACTGGCTCCTGCCCGCCGAGCGCCCAGGCTCGGCGCCGCGAGGCCGCAAGGCCGGGCGGCTGCCATTCACCACCTCCCGTCCTTACCATTCGCCCGGATCTTTCCGAGAGGAGGAAGTCGTGCGGATCGCGCAGGTGGCCCCGCTGTTCGAGAGCGTTCCCCCTCGACGGTACGGTGGAACGGAGCGGGTGGTCTCGTACCTCACCGAGGAGCTCGTCCGTCAGGGGCACGAGGTCACCCTCTTCGCGACCGCCGATTCGCAGACCTCGGCGCGCCTCGTCCCGGTGGTGGACGCGCCGCTCCGAGGCGACCCGCTCTGGCTCATCCACGCGCTGATCCAGGTGGAGAAGGTCTTCCGCCGGAGCGACGACTTCGACGTGATCCACTTTCACGGCGACGGCGTGCACTATCCGGTCCTCCGGGAGGTCTGGACGCCGGTGGTCACCACCTTGCATGGGCGGCTGGACCTTCCAGAGCTCCAGCAGCTCTACCGGGTCTTCTCGCACGCCGCGGTGGTCTCCATCTCGGAGGCGCAGCGCACCCCGCTGCCGCATGCGCGATGGGTGGGAACCGTGCACCACGGCCTTCCGCTGACGCTCTATCGCCCCGGTTCGGGTGCCGGCGGGTACCTCGCGTTTCTGGGCAGGATCTCGCCCGAGAAGCGTGTCGATCGGGCGGTGGAGATTGCCCGCCGGGTCGGCCTCCCCCTGCGCATCGCCGCCAAGGTGGATCCGGTCGACCGCGCGTACTTCGAGCGGGAGATCGAGCCACTGCTCGCCGGACCGGGCGTGGAGTATCTCGGTGAGATCGGCGACGCGGAGAAGGACGAGCTCCTCGGCAGGGCCGGTGCGCTGCTGTTCCCGATCGACTGGCCAGAGCCGTTCGGGCTGGCGATGATCGAATCGATGGCCTGTGGAACCCCGGTGCTCGCCTTTCGCGGCGGTGCGGTGGAGGAGGTGCTCCGCCCAGGAGTCACCGGCGCCATCGTCGACTCGGTGGACGAGGCAGTGGCTGCCCTTCCTGCTGTCATCGCCCTGGATCGCACCCGGTGCCGCCAGGAGTACGAGCGGCGTTTCTCGGTTGCCCGGATGGCCCAGGGCTACGTCCGGATCTACGAGCGGCTGGCGCGGTCGTCGAGGGACGTGGGCGGGCCCGGCCTGAGCGCTGGAGCGGAGTCTCATGGCTGAGACCCGGGTGACGGAAGGGCACGACGAGCTCGCCCGGGTGCTGATGCACCAGGACACGTTCGCTGTGTTCGACCGCGCGGGTGCCATCTCCTCGGCGGCCCGGCAGGAGCAGGGCCTCTACCACCGAGGCACCCGCCACGTGTCCCGGCTCGACCTCCGCATCGACGGGCAGCGGCCGATGACGCTGAGCTCGACCGTCGTCCGGGACAACACGCTGCTTGCGGTCGACCTGACCAACCCGGACCTCTCCCGCGACGGGAACGTGGCGCTGCCGCACGGCAGCGTTCATCTGTTCCGGGGCTGCATCCTCGAGGACGGCGTCTGTCACCAGCGGTTGCGGGTCCACAATTTCTCGGTCGGCGAGATCTCCCTCGACCTGCACTTCCGCCTGGAGGGGGATTTCGCCGACGTCTTCGAGGTCCGGGGCACCCGGCGGAGCCGGCGCGGGAAGCACGACCCTCCGGAGATCCACCCCGACGGGATCGCCCTCGCCTACCACGGGCTCGACGGGGTGATTCGCCGGACCCGCCTGCGCTGCCGGCCGGCTCCGTCGCAGGTGACGGAAGGCGAGGTCCGCTTCGCGCTCACGCTCTCTGCCGGAGAGGAGCGCGAGCTCTCGTTCGAGGTGAGCTGCACGCAGGGAACGTCCACCGATCAGGTGCCCTCGTACGGGGACGCGGCCCGCCGGAGGGAGGCGGAGCAGGAGACGCTGAAACGCCACGAGGCGCACATCGGCTCGTCCAGCGGCCTCTTCGACGAGTGGCTGGATCGCTCGACGTCCGACCTGCGGATGCTGCTCACCCGGAAACCGGAAGGGCTGTACCCGTACGCCGGCGTGCCCTGGTACAGCACGCCTTTCGGCCGCGACGGGATCATCACCGCGCTGCAGATGCTCTGGATCCAGCCCGAGGTGGCGGCGGGGGTGCTCCGCTTCCTCGCCGCAACCCAGTCCAGGCACTCGTCGGCCGAGGACGACGCCGAGCCCGGAAAGATCGTCCACGAGATCCGCGAGGGTGAGATGGCTGCCCGGGGCGAGGTGCCCTTCGGCCGGTACTACGGGGCGGTGGACACCACGCCGCTCTTCCTCGTCCTCGCCGGCGAGTACCTCCACGCCACCGGCGACCTCGCGCTGGTGAAGGAGCTGTGGCCGAACTTCCTGGCGGCGCTGTCCTGGATCGAGACCCACGGGGACCTGGACGGCGACGGCTTCGTCGAGTACGCGCGTCGATCGCCCACCGGTCTGAGCAACCAGGGCTGGAAGGACTCCGCGGACGCCATCTTCCACGCGGATGGGCGGCTGGCCGAGGGGCCCATCGCGCTCTGCGAGGTGCAGGGCTACGTGTTCGCGGCCCGGCGGGCCATGTCCCAGATGGCCCTGGCGCTCGGTGAGGAATCGCTGGGCCGCCGGCAGAGTGCGCTCGCGGAGGAGCTCCGGGTCCGGTTCGAGAGCGCCTTCTGGTGCGAAGACCTCTCCACGTACGCCCTGGCGCTGGACGGCGCCAAGAAGCAGTGCCGGGTGCGCGCCTCGAATCCCGGGCATTGCCTGGCGATGCGGCTGGTCGGCGCGGAGCGAGCGAGCAGGGTGACCGCCACCCTGACCGACGAGGCGTTCTTCTCCGGCTGGGGGATCCGGACCGTGGCCCTGGGCGAGGCGCGCTTCAACCCGATGTCGTACCACGACGGATCGGTCTGGCCGCACGACAACGCGCTCGCCGCGCTGGGGTTCGCGCACTACGGCCTGAAGCATGCGGCCCTGGCGGTGCTGGAGCGGTTCTTCGAGGCGAGCCTCTCGTTCGAGCTCAGGCGCATGCCGGAGCTGTTCTGCGGCTTCGCGCGCCGGCCTGGCTCGGGCCCCACCCTGTACCCGGTGGCGTGCTCGCCGCAGGCATGGTCGTCGGGCGCGGTGCTGATGATGCTCCGCGCGGCGCTCGGGCTCGACGTGGACGGAGTGCGCGGTCAGGTGACCCTCCACAGCCCGATGCTGCCCGCGTTCCTCGACGTGTTGCATATCGAGGGTCTGCGGGTGGGGGCCTCCCGCATCGACCTCCGGATGCACCGGTACGCCGACGGCGCGGCCGGCGTGGACGTCTCGCGGCGCTCGGGTCCGGTGGCGCTGTCGGTGCACAAGTAGGGCGCCCGTGCGGGTGCCGGCGGCCGCAGGCACTCGAGGCGCTTGCCGTTTCCTCCCTCCCCGGTCTCTCATCCGGCCCTTCATCCGACGAGGGAGGGATGTGCCCCATGTGGATCACCCGGACGTTCACCGTCGTCGCTGCGCTGGTGCTGGTCAGCCCGGCCCGTGCCGACGAGCCGAAGAAGGCCGAGGGAGAGAAGCACTGGAGCTACACCAGCGGGATCACCCCGCCGAAGTGGGGCGAGGTCGCTCCCACCTGCGCCACCGGCTCGACGCAGAGCCCGGTGGCCCTCTCCACCAAGAGCGCAAAGGCGCAGCCACCGCCTCCGACGCTCGCCTTGACCTGGAGCAAGGTCACGGGCGAGCTGGTCGATACGGGACACAGCGAGCAGGTGAACCTGCCCGCGGGAAGCTTCCTCACCTACGGGGGCACCCGCTACGACCTCCTGCAGTTCCACTTCCACACCCCGTCGGAGCACACCATCAACGGCAAGGCGTCGCCGATGGAGGTTCACTTCGTCCACAAGTCGGCCGACGGGAAGCTGGCGGTGGTCGGGGTGATGCTGACGCAGGGCACGGCGGCCTCCCCCTTCGCGCCGGTGCTGACCGCGCTCCCGGCCCCGGGCGAGAAGCGGACGGTGACCGTGGACCTGCCGGCGATGGCGCCGAAGGACCAGAAGCACTTTGCCTATGCAGGCTCGCTGACCACGCCGCCCTGCAGCGAGGACGTGCAGTGGATCGTCATGCTCGCCCCGGACACCGTCTCGAAGGTCGAGATCGACGACTTCCGCGCGAAGTACCCGAAGAACGCGCGGCCGGTGCAGCCGCTCAAGGGTCGGACGGTCGAGATCGGGCCCTGAACAACCCCCTGCTTCTCAGGCCCGCTGCGAGGTGACGGCCGCCACCCAGCCGTCGGCGAACCAGCTCAGCACCGTCTTGAACGCGGCAGGTGCCGGATCGGGCTCGCCGGCGAAGGTGGCGCAGACGTCCTCGAGTGACCCGCCCTCGCGAGCGACCGTCAGCGCGCGGGCCTCGGGGTCGGAGAGCCCGGTGTGGAAGACCTTGGTCTCCTGCCGCCACACGACGGCGGTGGTCGGCGTGGGGACAGGCGCCGGGACCTCCGCGGCCTCCGCCTCGAGCGCATCCCAGAGCGGTCGGACGTCGTGCTGCAGCCGGAGCATGCGCAGCGCCGGAGAGAAGATGAACCGGGCGGAGGGGAGCGCCTCGGCGGGGAGAGACTGCAGGGCCGAGGCCTCGGCGGTCGGTGCATCGAGGGCGGTGCGGACCTCGGACCGGGCCCGCTCGAGCAAGGCGAGATCGGGCAGATCCGCGCGGACCCCCGGCCGCGTGCGGAGCCAGGCGCCAAAGCTCCGTCCCACCTGCCCGATGTCCGGCGAGCGGCTGGGGTGCTCGCGCA
>JADGQZ010000052.1 GCA_017881345.1 Myxococcaceae bacterium
CATCGAGACATGATCCTCCTGGTTGGCCGCTGTCGGGATGCTGTCGACGCTCGCCGGGTGCGCCAGCGACTTGTTCTCCGAGGCAAGCGCGGCGGCCGTCACCTGGGCGATCATGAAGCCGGAGTTGAGGCCCGAGTTCTTCGCCAGGAAGGGAGGGAGTCCGCTCAGCGCCGGGTTCACCAGCTGCTCCACCCGCCGCTCGCTGATGGAGGACAGCTGGGTGCAGGCGATGGCCAGCACGTCGAGGGCGAGGGACACCGGCTGCCCGTGGAAGTTGCCGCCCGAGACGATGAGGTCCTCGTCGGGGAAGACCAGCGGGTTGTCGGTGGCCGAGTTCACCTCGATCGACAGGACGCGCCGGGCGTGCGACAGGCCGTCGCGCACCGCGCCGTGCACCTGGGGCATGCAGCGCAGGGAATAGGGGTCCTGGACCTTGGCGCAGTCGGCGTGGCTCTCGACGATCTCCGAGTCGCGGAGGAGCGAGCGCAGGTGCTCGGCGACGGCGATCTGTCCGGGGTGCGGCCGCGCGGCGTGGATCGGGGCGAGAAAGGGCCGGTGGCTCCCGAGGAGCCCCTCGAGGGTCATCGCCCCGGCCAGGTCCGCCGTCTCGGCCAGGGCCTCGCCACGAAGGAGCGCCAGCGCGCCCACCGCGCACATGGCCTGGGTGCCGTTCACCAGCGCGAGGCCCTCCTTGGCCTCGAGCACCACCGGCTCGAGCCCCACCCGGGCCAGCGCTGCTCGTCCGGGGAGGCGTTCGGTGCCGGCGAAGGCCTCTCCCTCTCCGATGAGCACCAGCGCCAGGTGGGCCAGGGGGGCGAGGTCGCCCGAGGCGCCCACGCTGCCGCGTTCGGGGACGACCGGGATGACTCCGCGGTTCAGCATGTCGAGCGCGAGCTGGAGCGTGCGCGGGCGGATGCCGGAGTGGCCCCGGGCGAGCACGTTGCAGCGCAGGAGGAGCAGCGCCCGGGCCTCGGGGACGGGGAGTGGCGTCCCCACGCCGGCTGCGTGCGAGAGGAGGAGGTTCCGCTGGAGCGTCCGGAGGTCCTTCCGGTCGATCCGGACCTCGGCCAGGGTCCCGAAGCCGGTGTTGATGCCGTACGCGGCGGCCTCACCTGCGGCGATCCGGTCGACCAGGGCTCGCGCCCGTTCCACCCGCGCCAGGGCCTCGGGCGCGAGCGCAACGTGCCAGTCACCGCGGCTCACCTCGCGGATCTCCTCCAGGCTCAACGTCTCTCCGTCCAGGAGCAATCGCCGGTCCGTCATGGGCCGCGGAAGGTACCCCGACGCGCGGCTCTCCGTCTAAGGTGGCGCGCAAGTCGCGCGCCAGAGATCGGCCTCGGGCGCGCCTGCTGCAGGCAGAGCATGGAGGAGCGCCAAGCGTGGCACTGTGGGTCCAGAAGTACGGGGGAACGTCGGTGGCGGATCCGGACCGCATCCGGGCCGTGGCACGGAGGTGTCTCCAGGCCCGGGCGGCGGGACACGATCTGGTGGTCGTGGTCTCGGCGATGTCCGGCGAGACCAACCGGTTGCTGAAGCTGGTGCAGGCGGTGAACGAGCGGCCGAGCGAGCGCGAGCAGGACGTGGTGGTGGCCACGGGCGAGCAGGTCACCATCGGCCTGCTGTCGCTGGCCATCCACGCTCAGGGCGGGCATGCGGCGAGCTTCCTCGCCCACCAGTGCCGGATCGTGACCGACAATGTCCATGGGAAGGCGCGCATCAAGCACATCGACGAGGAGCCGCTGCGCGCCGCCCTCCGCAGGGGCGACGTGGCGGTCGTGGCTGGGTTCCAGGGCGTGGACGAGGCGGGAAACGTGACGACGCTCGGCCGCGGCGGCTCGGACACCACCGCGGTGGCGCTGGCCGCCGCGCTGCACGCCGAGCGCTGCGAGATCTACACCGACGTGGACGGTGTCTACACCGCCGATCCCAACGTGTGCCCGGCGGCGCGCAAGCTGGACCGCGTCAGCTACGAGGAGATGCTGGAGGAGGCGTCGCTCGGGGCGAAGGTCTTGCAGATCCGCTCGGTGGAGTTCGCGATGAAGTACCGGGTCCCTCTGTGGGTGAAGTCGTCCTTCACCGACGACCCGGGGACGCTGGTGTGCGAGGAGGACGCGGCGATGGAGGACGTGCTGGTCAGCGGCATCACCCACGACCGGAACGAGGCGCGGCTGGTGCTGCGTGGAGTGCCGGACAAGCCCGGGGTGGCGGCGCGCATCTTCGGGGCGCTCGACGAGCGCTCCATCGTGGTGGACATCATCGTCCAGACGGCCCAGCACGACGGTCGGGCCGACCTGAGCTTCACCATCGGTCGGGCGGACTTCGCCGCGGCCCGCGAGGCCATGGAGAAGCTGGTGCCCGAGCTCGGGCTCCGGGCGGTGGAGAGCGACGACCAGATCGCGAAGATCTCCATCGTCGGCGTGGGCATGCGGAACCACTCCGGCGTGGCGGCGCGGATGTTCGAGGTGCTCGGCAAGGAGGGCATCAACATCCAGATGATCTCCACGTCGGAGATCAAGGTCTCGTGCGTGGTGGCGGCCAAGTACGCCGAGCTTGCCGTCCGGTCCCTGCACACCGCCTTCGGGCTGGATCGGCCCGAGGCATCGCCCGCGCGGTGAACGGGGGGCGCACCGCCGCGCTCTCGGTCGCGGTGCTGGGGGCGCTGGGGCTTGGCGCCTGGAACCAGGGTCGCTGGCCGGATCCGAGGCCGGCATTACCCTGCCCCCCGGGGCAGGTCCGCTGGTCGGGCGAGGGCGTGCTCGCCCATGCGCAGTGCGATGCGGGAGGGGCCCCGCCGCCCTCGGTCCGGGTCGCGCTGGGGCTCCGGCTGTCGCTGAACCGCGCCGCGGAGGCAGATCTCGCCCGGCTCCCGGGTGTGGGCCCCGCGGCGGCCCGCGCGCTGGTGCAGGCGCGACCCTTCTCCGGCTGGGACGAGGTCGATGCGGTGAAGGGGGTGGGTCCTGCCCGGCTGCGGAGCTTGCAACAGGCAACCGAACTCGATCCGTGAAAACATTCCTGCTAACGAGTTGCCTCCGCCTCCGTGCAGATCGCCTGTCCCAACTGCCACACCCGCTACGCGCTGGATGACCGGCTGGTCCCCACGGGAGGGGCCCCGGTCCAGTGCACCCGCTGCGGGCTCGTCTTCACCGCCCAGCACGGTGCCGACGAGCCGGGCGGAGCGGGGCAC
>JADGQZ010000442.1 GCA_017881345.1 Myxococcaceae bacterium
GCGCGCTCGAACTCGCCCCGGGGTACGCCACCGCGCTCCAGTGGCTCGCGCTCTGCTACGCCGCGCAGGGGCGGTTCGAGGACGCCATCGCCACGTCGCGGCGCGCGACGGAGGCCGACCCCCTCTCGCCGATCGTGGCGACCGACCTCGGGCGTCACCTCTACTACGCGCGGCGGTACGCCCCCGCCATCGAGCAACTCCGGGCGGCCATCGATCTCGATCCCACCTTCGCGCGCGCGCACCAGGAGCTCGGGAGGGTGTACCGTCAGTACGGACTGACCGACCTAGCCGTCGCGGAGCTGTCGCGCGCGGTGGCGCTCTCGGAGCGCGCCTCGTCGGCGCTGGCGGAGCTCGCGAGCGCCCGGGCGGCCGTTGGCGACTTCCGGGGCTCCCGAGTGCTCGCCGACGAGCTCGAGCGCCGCGCCCGGGGCGGGACCTACGTCTCTCGTTACCACCTCGCGGTCATCGAGGCCGCGCTCGGTGAGGTCGACCGCGCGGTCGCAGATCTGCGCGCGGCGTACGACGACCGGTTCCCCTGGGTGGTGTTCGTGGCCGTCGAGCCGCAGTTCGACGCCCTGCGGTCGGCGCCCGCGTTCCAGGATCTGGTGGCGCAGCTGCAGCTACGCGTCGCGGGCATGGCGGAGTCGCGAGGAGCCCCTGGGCGGTCAACCGGCCCGGAGAAGTGAAGACGTCGATAGCCACCAGGGCCTACCCACATCCTCGCCACTTCACCTCGTCACGGCGATGCACTCGATCTCCACCTTCGCCTTGGCCACCAGACCGGCCACCGCGACCGTGGAGCGGGCCGGCGGATCCGTGGGGAAGGCCTTGGTGTACGCGCCGTTCATCGTCTGGAAGTCGGCGATGTCGGCCAGGAAGACGGTGCACTTCACCACGTCCTCCATCGTCAGCCCCACCTTGGCCAGGTTGCGCGCGACGCCCTCCAGCGCCGCCTGCGTCTCGGGCCCGACCCCGCCCGGCACCAGGTCACGGGACCCCGCCGGGAAGCCGAGCTGACCGGAGACGAAGACCAGGTCGCCGGCCCGCACCACGGACGAGAGCGGCGCGGGGCCGGTCCCGGGCACGAGGACCTGCTTGCGCGTCGGCTTGGAGGGGGTGGCGGGCGGCGCGGCGACGGCGGGGACGGCGAGGACGAGCAACAGGGCGAGCAGACGGTTCATCGGGTCACCTCCGGAGCGTGGCTGGCAGGTTCGGCGGAGGCGCGGGCGTGGATGGCGAGCACCGCCCGCCGCGCCGAGTCGATGGCACCGGCCATCCAGCCGGTCTCGTGGCTGAACGCATCGCCGGCGAACTGGATGCGGCCGTCGGGCTTGCAGAGCACCGCGTACTCGGGAGGCCGCTGACTCTCGCCCCACGAGGCCCACGAGCCGTCGAGCCACGGCATCTTGCCCCAGGCCACGGAGAAGGCGTGCTCGAAGGACCGGCGGTACGGCGGGTGGATCTTCTCGCCCTGGGCCAGCGCAGTCTCCAGCCGCTGGGCGGGGCTCATCGCCTGCAGCTCGAGTGCGTCGGGGCCGAACGCGTAGTAGCCCACCAGCACGCCCTTCCTCCCCAGCATCCCGGTGGACGGATACATGATCTGGGTGATGGTCATGTCGGTGGAGGAGTTGCCGCCGAAGATCCGGTCGTCCTCTTCCCAGAAGCGGCGGCCGAACTGGAGGCCAATCTTTCCTGCCATCTCGTAGTTCACGCTGGCCAGCGCCGAGCGCCGCTCGGCGGAGAAGTCGCTGACCACGTCGCGCAGCCTGGTGAGGGGGAGCGCACAGACCGCGAACTCGGCGCGCGACTCGCGCAGCTTGCCCTGGACGCCGTGGACCACCCTGACCCCGCGCGCGTCCTGGTGCAGCTCGCGGACGGGTGCACCGAGCAGGATCCTCGGCCCCAGCTTGCGGGCGAAGGCGTGCGCCAGCCGGTCCGTGCCGCCGACGATCTCCAGCATCACCGGTTGCTGGAACGGGCTGCGGAGGAAGAAGTGGCGGAAGCCCAGCTCGCGGGCCAGCACGGCCGACCGCGGGAGCGGCGTGCCGATCTGCCCGTCCTGCTCGCCGGCACCGGGCTGGACGGCGTAGCCGCGGCTGCGCGCGGTCCCGGCATACCGGCCGTCCTTCTCCAGCCAGCCGAAGCTGGAGAGGTAGTCGAGAAGGTTCGCCCGGTCCTCGGCGCTCAGCTCGGCGTCGAGCGCCCTGGTGCTCACCGCCTTGGCGAGGAGCTCGGCGATGTAGCCGTCCTGATCGCCCTCGACCTCCTTCTGCCGGAGCCGGCGGCCGGCCAGCGGACCCCTGGTGGTGTAGTCCCAGGCGAGGGGGTTCCGGTTGATCATCATCTCCACCGGGACGTCGAGCTCGCGGCAGTAGTCGAGCGTGACGTGAAACCCGGGGATGCGCGCCGGACCGCAGTTGTAATAGAGGCCCTCGTCGAAGCCGCAGACCTGGGTCTCGCCGTCGGTGTCGGTCACGGTCGTGCCGCGGCGGACGGAGAAGCAGCGGCCGCCCGGCCGGGCAGCGGCCTCGAGCACGGTCACGTCGTAGCCCAGCTTGCCCAGCTCGTATGCGGCGGTCATGCCGGCAATGCCGCTGCCCAGCACCAGGACCTTCCGTCCGCGGGCCCGCGCGTTGCGCTCGGGAGTGAATCGCTCGCTCGCCTCCGCCTGTCCGAACCCGAGCGCCGGAAGCGCCCCCTGGACGGCCGCCGCACCACCCACCTGCGCGAGCAGCGCCAGGAACCGGCGTCGCGTCGTTGCCAACGTTCCTCCCTCTCCGGCCCTGCACGGAGCCGCGGGAGCTTACGCCCCGCGGCAGCGGTGCCGGTGCCGCGAAATTGACTTCCAGTCCGGACGGGCGAACCTCGGGCCATCCGACGCGACAGACCTGTCGCACCGGAGAGGAGTTCGCCTGCAATGGAACCGAGCCCCACCGTCCCCGAGCTCCCGGCCACGGCCGACCAGCCCGGAGAACCGGACGCCAGCTACACGGTGAGTACGCACGTCCTGGTCCCCGAGGAGGACGTCCGCCGACTTCGGGCGCTGTCTGCCCGGACCCGCGTGGCCCAGAGTGATTACCTCCGGGAGGCAGTCGAGGACCTCCTGAAGAAGTACGGGGTGGAGGTCGAGCCGTGACGCCCCCGATCGCCGAGCGGACACGCGAGCGCGAGCCGACACCCCGCGAGACGAAGCACCCGCTCCGCCGCCCCGACTCTCCTTCCTCGTCGCGCGCCGAGGGCATCGTCCAGGCCATCCTCACCTGGCTTGACGGACAGCTCTGAAGGGACGGCACGAGCGGCTCGCACACCTACCCCAGCGGGCCGGACCCCACCGACCAGTGCGCGACCGACTATGGGTCGAGCTGCGGCAACTTCAGCTGGCAGCTGCACGCAGGGCTGAGGCCGGGGGCGTCTAACCCGCGCTGGACGCCGCGTCCCCCTCGTGCTCGAGCCGCCCGGCAAGGTCGCGGAAGGACAGCTGGTCCAGCGAGAGGAACAGTAGCCCGAGGCAGATCTGCTGCGTCGTCTGGCAGAGCCAGAGCACGTTGGCGTAGGCGAGCCCGGGTCCGTTCACCACCGCCGCGGGCAGGAAGATGGACAGGCCGATCTTCACCGCGGCCTGGAAGGTCCCCACCATCCCGGGCGCGGCGGGGATCATCACCCCCACCACCAGGAGACACATCACCACGTACGACTGGACCAGCGAGAGCTGGAACGGGAACGCCCGCATCAGCACCCACATCCCGAACCCGTTGAGCCCCCAGTAGACGACCGTCCAGGTCAGGAAGGCCGCCATCTCGGCGGGGCGGTGGCTCTGCTTCAGGGCTCCCACGAAGCTGTCCACGATGGCCGAGGCACGCTCGCCGAGCCGCGGGGAGAGCCGGCCCAGCGTCCCCCGCACCAGCGCCACCGCGCCGTCGTGGCGCCAGGCGGCGAACAGCAGGAAGAGAAAGCCGCCGAAGAAGACCGCGAACATCACGTTCGCCCCGTACCGGGCGAGCCGCACCGGCGTGGCATCGCCGTGCACGAAGAAGAGCAGCCCCCGGAGCAGGAGCGAGACGAACACCCCGTCGGCGACCCGCTCCAGCACCACGCTGGTCATCGCCGCGCTCCGGCGGATGGAGCTGCGCTGGGCGATGAGGAAGGGGCGGGCGAACTCGCCCAGCCGGAACGGCAGAACGAGCAGCATCATGAAGCCGATGGCGCTCGCGTCGTTCAGCGCCCGGAACCGGACCCGCTCCTGGGAGGCGAGCAGCGCCCCCCACCGGGCCGTCCGGCACAGGTGGATGAGCAGCAGGATGGCCATGTACGGGATGAGCCATCCGTAGTGGGCCGCGCGCAGGCTGGCCCACTGCTCGTCCCAGTGGGTGTCGCGGAACGCCCACCAACCGAACACCAGGGTCACGGCCAGGCTGGCCAGGAGCTTGAGGAAACGCTTCACGGGGTGCTGCCGTCTACCCTACCCCCGCCAGGCATTTCCATGGCTTCGCCAGCCAGCACGCGCGCCGGACCGGTCCGGAACAGCCGCTCCACGGCCGCGTCGCCGGCAGAGGCCTGGAGGTCGGCCAATGCACGGTCCATCCAGCGCTCGGCCCCGGTGGGAGCGTGCAGGTCGGTCGCGGCCACCGCGTAGAGCCCCTCGTCGAGCAGCGTGCGCGCGGTCCGGCGGGCGACGGGCCCGTAGCGGCCGCTCAGGGCTCCCATGTCGAGCTGCAGGCGGGCGCCGAGGGCCACCACCTCCGCGGCGCGGCCGGGCCGCTGGAGCTCGAGGCACCGCTCGGGGTGGGCGAAGAGCGGCACCACCCCCCGGCGCATCATCTGGAAGACCAGGGCGGGCAGGGCCGGGACCGGGGCGCTGTACGGCACCTCGACCAGCACGTAGGGCCCCCGGTGGACGAGGCGCGCCGCGGGCGTCCCGAGCGACTCGAGGAACCCGTCCTCGACGAGCGCGTTCTCCGCCCCCAGCTCCAGCGCCAGCGGCACGCCGGCCTCGGCCAGCGTGCGCCGGAGCGCCACGAGCCGCTCGACGCACACCTCCACCGGCGCGTACCCGGTGCGAGCATGCGGGCTGACGGCCA
>JADGQZ010000443.1 GCA_017881345.1 Myxococcaceae bacterium
CGAGCTCCACCCCGCAGAATCGAGCTCCCGCGTCCCCGCACCCAGGTTCCATGTCGCCCCCACATGGCATAGAGACGTGTCCCTGACGTCACTGCACACAGAACACACTTAGATTCTTTTTAGGATTGACATCGGATGCACGTGGGTGCCAGAGTGCGCCCATGCTGCAGCGTGGGTGCGATGGGAAAGACGCCGCTGCCTCGGGACGAGGCCCTCCAGCCGCTGAACGTGAAGGTGCCGATGGAGGACCTCTACTTCCTCCAGGAGGAGCTCAAGCCGGCACTGGGGACGTCCTACAACGCCGATGCCATGCGGCAGGTGCTGGCGCAGTTGCGGACCTGGTTCCGGCTCCCGGCCTACGTCGTCGACCGGCTGAAGAAGGACGCCGCCGCGCAGAAGCTCCACCTCCTCGAGTACCTCCAGATGCTGCTCCACAAGCGCTACGAGGAGCTGGTGGCCCAAGACCGGGAGGTCCGGGCGCCCGGGGCGCAGGGCCCGGCGCCCCGGGGAGCAGCCCCGAAGCCGCAGAAGCGCTGATCCACCGCGCCGCGCCTCAGATCTGAACATCTGGGTCTTCGACGCCACCCTTGGCCGAGCTCCGGTGCTTGGCCGAAGTCGAGTGCGTCCTCAGGAAGGCATCCAAGGCTTCCGCCGAAATCCGGATCGCGTTGCTGACCCGAACATGGACCAGCTCGCCTCGGTCACAGAGCGCGTACACCGTGGACCGGTGCACACGGAGCCTGTCGGCGACCTCCCGGACCGAGAGCAGATTGGGGGACATTAGGGGGACACGCGCAGCCGTCCTGGGCCGTCCGCCACGTCCATCCGCTCGACGCCCTCCCCCACCGTTCCGAACGGAAACAGCGCCTTGGACGCTGCGAGCAGGGTCTGGATGGGACTGGGAATCAACTTCGAAGCCGGGGGTAGCAGGTTCGAGTCCTGCCGGAGTCGCTTGTCAAAGGGGGCGAGATACCCCGGGGTTTCTCGCGGGGATTGTGGCTCGGAGCGCCGCGAGCTCGCCCTTCCGAAGGCCGGTGTAGATGGCGCAGGCGAAACATCGGCCGCCAGCGCGGGTGGAGGTTGGCCAGGACGCGCTGAAGTAACCGCGGATGTTGAGCCTCTTGGCCTTCATCTCCGCCTCCAGGACGTCCACGACGTACTGGGGGAGGCGGAAGCAGGTCCGGAGCTGGGCGAGGACCTCCCGGACCGCTTCGGCGCAGCCTCCCGGCACAGCGTCCAGAGGAGGTATCAGACGAGGCTGGACAGCCACCCGCTTTCAGTCCGCCCGCAGCACCGCGGGAGGCCTTCAGAGCAGCCTCTACTGCGTCAACTGCTGGCACTTGCCTCGGCGACCTCAGGGCCCGTTGCCCCCAGCTCAGCCTCTGGTGAGTCGGAGTCCAAGCCCCGAGGTCTCGCTCCGGGTGCTGTGTAATTTCAGCGATAGCTCAATTAATCATTTCAACGTTCTTACCTCCTCGAGCATTCTTTTGAATTCTTTTGTTTATTCCTGGTCTTTGAATTGGTGAGAGCGTGCATCCCAGAGCAGTTGACGAGCGTCTTTCGTGTTCAGCATGTGTAGACCATACGCTGCCCAGGTCCTGAGGCTCTCGTCGTCGCCTTTAAGATGCTCGATGAAGAGAGGAAGCGCCTTCTCGGATTGGGCACTACCGGGGAGCTCGAGCAGCCAGCAACGAAGACCGTGTTCTCTTTCCGCATGAAATTCCGCGATAAGCTCGTCGACGTACTCTGCAACGTGCGGGAGCAGAAGATGAAATCCGTCCTCCTGCGTCTGCGGATTGTGTTTCCGCATCATCGAGAGGCATTTCTTCAGTCCAGGAAACTCCGCGGCCATGGCGTCCGTCTCTCTAAGCCTGTCTCCTTTTCTACTCAAGCCCAGAACCCCCCGCCTCGGTGCAGGGGCTCCTGGGCCGCTGCTCGGAGGCGGCTGCCAGCGGCTCTGGGCCCGGACGCTCCAGGAGATCGAGGACGGGACCTACCGGCGCGACATCTTCAGGGCGCGGCTCCGGCGGAAGAGCTCCTCGCCCGAGCATCCTGCGGCTCCCGCGAAGGCGCCGGCAGTGCCCGGAGAGCCCGGCAAGTCTCCGACGCCGCCCGAGCCTCGCCAGGAGGCGCCGCTCGACGCTGCCCGCGAGCCGGCCATCCACATCGCCGGCGCCGCACCGCCCGAGCCGCTCTCGGAGAACCGGCTCCGGAGCGTGTACCGGGCCTACGTCGAGGCGAAGCGTCGCTCCAACGAGGACACGACGCGCCTGTCGTTCGACGCGGTCGCCGCGAGCCTGAAGCGGCAGGTGCCGGAGCTGCTCGAGCGGCACAACGCGCGAGATGTCGAGTACCGGGTGTTCGTGAAGGACGGGGAGGCTGTCCTCCGCGCGGTGCCGAAGCTCTAGCCTGGGTACTCTGGCCCCGAGTTCAGCCGCCCGGGGTAGGCCAGCTCCAGTCCCCCAGGAGGGTGAAGGCCGCCCATGCTCCGGGGTCGGAGAATCGCCGCTCGCGCCTGAGCGCCAGCTGCGCGGTCCGGAGCGCCGCGGACGGGGTCAGCCGCTCCACCAGCACCCCCCGGTAGAAGCGGGTCATCAGCTCGGCGGTGGCCGCGTCGCGGACGCGCCACAGGCTGGCGAGCACTCGCGGAGCTCCGGCGTACATGAAGGCCCGGGTGAGGCCGACCAGGCCCTCGCCCCGGACCTCCTGGCCGAGCGCCGTCTGACAAGCGCTGAGGACCACCAGGTCTGCGCCGAGGTGCAGGCCGAAGACGTCGTGGGTGCGCAGAAAGCCGTTCTGGGGTCGCCCCTCCGCATCGACCAGCGAGAGCACGAGCCCCGAGAGGTCGGGGCTCCTGCTGTTCAGCAGGCCGTGGGTCGCGAAGTGGACGATCCGGAAGCGTGCCAGGTCCGGTGAGCTGGCGGTGCTCAGGCTCGCCTGGAAGTCCAGGGCCGCAGCACCTTGATCCGCCGGCACGAGCGCCAGGATGGCCTCGGCTTCCCTCCGGGTCGCGGGCAGCCGCTCCAGCCCCGCAAGCCCCGACTCCGACAGCGAGCGGCGGAGGAGGCCCGGGCTGGCGGCGGAGGCGACCAGCGCGCTGCGATGGGAAACGCGTGGGTCACGGGCATCGAAGACCGGATCGGCGAGCACCGTCACCGCCAGGGGCGCCGGGGGCCGTGAGCTCGCCTGGCGGCGAAGGATCTCCAGCGCCGAGGCCGACGGCAGCGCCACCACCTCGTGCTGGTCGACCACCAGTCGCTGCCCGCCGCCGGGAAGCGGGAGGGCCGCGAAGGGAAGGTAGTGCAGCGCCCCGTCGGCGACGACCACCAGCCTCCTCGCCCCGAGCTGCTCCGCCACCGGGCCGAGCAACATCCGCGAGACCACCGCGGCCTCGCGTGCCGCACGGGCCCCGTCCGCGCCCACCGTGCTCCAGCTCCGGTAGAGCCTTCGCACCTCGGCCTCGAGCGTCTTGCGCGGTGGCAGCTCCCGGAGGACCCGCGTCGTGGGGCCGACCGCCCAGACGAAGCTGCGCCCCTCGGCCAGGTGATACTCCAGCAACAGGGTTTCGCCGTCGAGCGACCGCTGGATGGCCTCCAGGCCCTTCGGCTGGGGGAAGACCAGCTCCGCGTACCGGGGACTGTGGGCGCGGATCAGCCCCCGAATCTCTTCCAGATCCACCGCGAGCCGCTGGCTCTTCTCCTCCAGCGCCTCGGGGCTGGCCTTTCCGCCCGACACCTGGGCCGCCTGCTCGGTGGCAAGCTGCTCCAGCGCTGCCGACGCCGCGCGCTCCCGCTCCAGCAACGCCGGGTCCACGCCCTCGCGGAGGTCGGTGCGGGTCTCGGCGAGCAGGTCCAGCAGGCCTCGCGCCCGGGCGCGCTCACTCACCTGGAGCGCCCGGGCGTCGTGGCCAGCGGTGGGATCGGCCTGGTGCAGCGTCCACAGGATGTCGACCAGGAGGTCGTAGCGCTCCCGGGCGTGGGCCGAGTAGGCGGCGCGATGCTCCGTGGCGGCGATCCGGGTCCGGGTCTCCTCGGTGATCGCCAGTGCCTCCTCGATCCGCGGGAGTGCCTCCGCCGGGCGCCCGAGCCCGAGGAGCACCCGCGCCGAGTCCTCGAGCGCGTAGACCTGCTCCTCCGGGTCGCCGATCTCCCGGCTCAGCGCGAGCGCCTTCTGGTGGCAGTCCAGCGCCTCGTCCGCGCGCCCCAGCGCCGCCAGCGTCTTTCCGGTGCTGTCGAGGAGGATGGCCTCCTGACGCCGGTCTCCCACCCGTTCGGCCAGCGCCTGCGCCTGGCGAAAGAGCGCCAAGGCCTGAGGGCGCTGGCCCAGGTCGTCGAGGTTCCAACCCATGTTGGTGAGGGTGATGGCCTGCCCGCGCAGATCGCCGCTCCGGCGGCGCATCTCCAGCACCTCCCGGTGGTAGCGGAGGGAGGTCTGGAAGTCGCGCAGGCCGTGGTACTCCATCCCCAGCACGTCCAGGGTCACCGCCTCGTGCCAGTGGAGCCGCCGCTTGATGGCCAGCGCCTGGCGGAGGAAGTCGATGGCCCGCCGGTGCTCGCGGAGCAGGCCGTACACTCCGCCGATGTTGTGCAGGAGGGCCGCCTCGAGCCTCCGGTCGCCGATCTCGCGGCCCAGCCGCAGGGCCTCGCCGTAGTGCTCCAGCGCGGCCTGGGTCTCCTCCAGGTCGCGCTCGAAGGCCCCGAGGTCGTTCAGCGCGGCGGCGAGCTGCTTCTTTCGCCCCAGCGTTCGCCAGAGCCCGACCGAGCGGATTCCCTCCTCGCGGGCAAGGCGGAGCTCGCCCTGGAGCCAGTGGACCTCGGCGGCCTCGGCGCGCGCGTAGGCCTCGCGGAGGGTGTCGCCGGCCTGGCCCGCTTTCTCCGCGGTCCGGAGATCCAGCGCCAGGGCTGCCCGCAGGGCCTCCTTCGTGCCCTCTGCGCGGCGGCGCTGACCCTCGGCAAACAGACGCTCGGCCTCGATCCGCACGGGGTCGGTGGCGCTCGCCGGCCACGGGGGCTCGAGCACCACCGTCACCACGACGGGAGACGTCGTGCTCGGGTCCAGCGCCAGGAGCAGGGTGAAGGTCCCGCCCCGGGGGGCGATGACCGAGAGGGGCAGGGGCTCGTCGTCCTCGGTCGGGTTTGCGTTCTCGGCGACCGTGGCCCCGTCGGGCGCGAGCAGCGTGAGAGTCAACCTGGCTCCTGGCTGGAGGACCTCGAGCCGCGCGAACTCGCCGCGCCGGAGCGGAACCGGGATGGACCTCGACGCCCCGGGAGCGAGGGTCACACCGATCCTGGCCGGCCTGGGCGCGGCCGGCTCCTCCTGGCCCGGACCGCTCGCGGAGCCCACCAGGAGGAGGAGCAGGAACACGGCTGGCGCGGGCACGGGAGCGATCCTTCCTTCGAGGCAGGCGGAAGCGTAGCCGAGGCCCCCCGGGGCGCCTCGACCCCCTCGCCGACAACTCGGTGGCATGAGGCAGATCTGGCAGGATGGCGGCCTGGTGAGTGACTCGGCGGAGGGCCGCTCCGACAGCAACGTCTCGCTCGTTCGGCGCATCGGCGGGCGCGACCCCGCGGCGGAGGAGGCGCTGGTCCGCCGCTTCGATCGCGGCATCCGGGCCATCCTCCGGAACACCACCCGCGAGGCGAGCTCCCTCGAGGACCTTCGCCAGGAGACGTTCCGCGTACTCTTGGAGCGGTTGCGGGCCGGCGGCCTTCGCGAGCCGGAGGCCCTGCCGGCCTTCGTGGCCACGCTGGCGCGCAACGTCGCCGTGGCGCATCTGCGGCGGGACCGGCGCACCGCCCCGGGGGAACCGGAGGACGTGGCGTCGCTGGCCGACCCTGCGCCCACGGCCGTGGAGCGGGTGAGCATGGCCGAGCAGGCCCGGCTGGTCCGGCAGGTCCTGGAGGAGCTTCCAACCACGCGGGATCGCGACGTCCTCCGCCGCTTCTACCTGCACCAGGAGAGCAAGGAGCGACTGTGTGCCGACCACGGGCTCACCAGCCTCCAGTTCAACCGGGTCCTCCACCGTGCCCGGGAGCGCTTTCGCGAGCTCTGGGCGCGGGCGACAATTCGCACCGACGGGACACCTTGAAGGGCTGAGATGGAGCACCTGGGCATCGACGAGCGCGCGGTTCCCGAGCTGTACGTGACGGGTCGGCTGTCCCCCGAGGACCGCTCGGCCTTCGAGGCCCACCTGGTGGACTGCCCGTCGTGTCTGGACCGGGTGGAGGCGGTGGAGGGCCTGGCCGCCGGCCTCCGCGCTCTGGGCGCCGGCGGCGGTGCGGAGCCGATCCGCCGTCGCGCGATTCCACGGTGGGCGATGCGGGCGGGGCTCGTGGTCGCAGGCGCGGCCGCGGCGGCGGGAGTGGTGGCGCTCCTGGCGGGCCGGGGCGAGCGCCGTCTGGAGTCGGCGCTGGCCGAGGAGCGCGCCCGGACCGGAGCGCTGGCCGAGGAGCTTGTCCGCGCCCGGGCCGCCGCGGCGCAGGCCACCTCCGCGCCAGCGGCTCCGGCGGCGCCGGTGCGTTCGCCGCTGCAGGTGCCGGTGCTCAGCCTGATCACCACCCGGGGTGGGGACGTGCCGCTCCTCGAAATCCCTCCCGTGGCCGGCCCGGTCGTCCTCTCGATGGAACGCGAGAGCCCCCCGCGCTTCGAGCTGTACCAGGTGACGCTGCGGGGCCCGGACGGCGCGGAGCTGCTGCGTGAGCGCCTCCCCCCCAGCTCTCGCGACACCGTGGTGCTGGCGCTCGACTCGGCGTTGCTCGCCAGGGGCGAGCATGCCGTCTCCCTCGAGGGGCAGACCCGCGCCGGGAAGACCGTGGCCGTGGCCCAGTACCGCTTCAGGACGGTGGAGGCCCGGAGGCCCTGAGAGCCCCGGGGCTCACCCTGGCCACGGGTGCGACAGCGAGGCCGGCCGGTGCACTTCTTCCGGGGAGCGGGCCGGGCCATCCGGCCCCGAGGAGGCACAGACGTGGAACGCACGCTCAGGCTCTTGCAGCGGATCACCACCGGGGTCCTGCTGTTTCCGAGCGCCGCCCTTCTGATCTTCGCCTACCTCTCGGCGACCCGGCCGAACCACACGGCGGCGGAGGCAGCGGTTCTCCTGGTGCTCGGGCTGGCCTTGCTGCCCCTGAACTGGATCGCCTGGAACTGGGTCGTCCGGATCCGGATGGCGCGCCAGCCCGGCGCGGACCCCACGACTCCCGCGGCGCGGCTGTCCAGGAGCCCCTACCTCGCCATCGTCCCGGTGCTGCTCGGTCTCGGGCTGCTCAGGCTGGCCAACGGGGTCAATGCCCGGGTCCGGGACGACGGCGCGCTGGAGAGCATGCGGAGGGCCTGCGTCGAGTCGGCAGTGAAGACGGCGACCGTCAGCGCGATAAACCCGTCCTCCGCCGAGGTGAAGGCCCGGATCGACCGGTACTGTGGCTGCGTGGTGACCGGGGTCAAGACCCAGTACTCGGCGGCCGAGCTCGCCCAGCTAGACGGTCTCAGCGCCGGCGAGCTCGAGGGCGAGCGCCGCTTCAACCGCCTGCTGGAGACCTGTGCCTCCTCGGTGGCCCCGCGCTGAGTCCACACGACTCCGTGACGGGAAGGCCTCGGCGGAGATGCCGTGAATCGCACCCTGCGCTCGGTGGTTGCCCTCGCCGTCGTCGCCAGCCCGGCGTTCGCCAAGCGCGCGGCACCACGGTCGGTCGCGCCCATCCTGCGCGACGGCATCGCCTACCGCGCAGGGCATGTGGCCGACGAGTCCCGAAACGCGGGCACGCTGGAGGCGGTCGAGCTCGCGACCCAGCGCCGGCTGTGGAGCGTCCGGGTCTATGAGGTCCGCTACGAGCGGCACCAGGAGACCGACGTGCAGGACGTGTGCGTTCGCGCGCTTCAGCCCCGGTGGCCGTGCATCGTCGTGGTCGACGAGCGTGAGCGGCGGACCTGCGTCGATGCTCGCTCGGGCGCCATCTCCGCCGCGCCCCAGGAGGAGGCCAGGGTGAACGAGAAGGAGCTGCGCCGGAACGCCGAGCGGGCCGCCCTCGGGCGACGGGAGAGTCGACGTCCCGGTCCTCGCCACCCGCTTCGATCCGAGCGTGGCCGATGGTGAGCGACAGGCGGCGCCGTTCGCCCGCGTCACGCTCGAGGCGGGCGACGGTGAGGTCGTCCGCGTGGAGGCGCTCGCCTCGGTGCTGCGCGAGAGCGGCATCTAGGGCATCATCGCTCCCACCGTGTGGGCCGACATCACGGCTGCCAACGCCGAGCTCCGGCAGATGGTGTGCCGGACCAGCCTTCCGGAGGGGGATAGCGCCGGCCGTCTCCGCGCGGGCAGCTGCGCCTTCCTCCGGCTGAACGGGCTGCTCGCCCGGGAGCTGGCGAAGCTGCACCGGGATTACTTCCGGTGGCTGGACTGCGACGCCCGGCCGGCGCCCTGAGCCGAGCGGAGCTCCGGGTGGCCAGCGCCTCGAGCGCACCGGTCAGTGGATGACGTCGTCGAAGAGGCGAACGAACACCGTCGCCGACTGTGGCGGGCCCGCGGCGCTGGTGGTGGTCACCACCAGCTTGCCCGCGGCGGCGAGCCCGCCGCACCCGGGAGGGGTGGCGAAGTAGACGTCCGGGCCGAAGAACTCCCAGTGCGAGGGGCAGTAGTCCGGCGTGCAGACCCCGAGGGGTGCCTTGTGGGTCGGGACGGCCACTGCTGCGCACCCGTCGGGCTGCCAGGTCCAGCTCACGCCCGTCGACGGGTCACCGAACGTCTGCACGTAGAGGTCGAGCCGTCCGGCGGTGTACCCGAGAAGCTCCTGGGCGCAGCCCGGAGGGCCCGGGGAGAGGAAGATGGGTATCGCGCCAGGCGGTGGCGCCTGGATCGGGATGTCCCGATCGACGACCGAGCCGAGGCCGAGCGTGCCATCCGGGTTGTACTGCCGGACGAGCAGGTGAATCCGTCGCCAGTCGGGAAAGGCGAAACGGACCGTCGTGTCGCAGCCGTCGACGCCCACCTGATCCCTCGAGACGAACACCGGGAAGGCCGAGTCGATGCCCCCGGTCAGCAACGCCGTGCTCCCGAAGTTGCAGTCGTAGGGGAGGGGGGCGAGCGGCGGGCGGGTGTCGCTGCCCCGCAGCCGGACCGGGTAGCCGGCGTAGAGCTTCTCCTCGCACTCGGCCGCGGGCAGCACGATGCGCGCTCCGGGCGGGTAGGCAGTGATGTCCAGGCCCACCGGCGCCGAGTCGGTGCTCGCGCCGTCGCTGTCGGTCGCCGTGGCGACCACGTCGTAGTGGCCGGCCCGCGGGAAGGTGTAGGGGACGTCGTTCCCCGCCACCAGCGGGGTCCCGTCGGTCAGCTTCCAGCGGAGGGTGCAGCAGTTCGGCCCGTCCTCGGCGTCGCTCGCCACCGCGCGCAGGTACACCGTCGCGTCGTCCGGAGGCGCCACGTCGAAGGCCTGGCCCGGGAAGGGGCTGACGATGACCACCCCCGGGGGTACGTTCAGCGACTGCGCCAGGTGGAAGCTCTCGTCGAAGAGCGTGGTGTCGTAGCTCCCGAGGTCCCCGACGATGGGCAGCTCGGCGGCGACGCCGATCTCTCCCTTGAACTCCCCATCCAGCGTCCACAGCGGCTTCCCGGGGGACTGGAGCCTCGCCGAGAGCTCGGGGGTGAGCTTCGTCTCCACCCCGCCCACGTCGTAGAGGAGCAGGCGCATCTTCACCGGCAGCTGGGCGTGCGCCGACACCGACCCAGAGAAGTTGGCCGTCCCGGAAAGGCTCGGCGTCTTCACCGCCTTGTTCGAGCTGAAGCCGTGGGAGCTGTCCCAGTGCGCCGAGAGCTCGAACTCCGGCCCGTTTCCCGCGGCTGCGACGTGGACGGTGGCCTGGACGCTCTCGTCCAGGTCGAGCTCGCCCTCGATGTGCGGTACGAAGACCAGGGGGACCGGACCGATGCTGATGACGATCGGGTCGTACGTCTCGTCGAAGAGCGGGTAGCTCTGGTTCCAGCCCTTGCTCCCCGAGACCGTGGCGTCGATGGCAAAGTCGTCCGCGAGGTCGATGGTGGCGGTGAACTGCGCGCAGGGGTCACCGTCGATCGCGCACCACCCGTCGATGCCCACCGAGAGTTTCACGCCGGCGGCGGTCGCCTCGTGGCCCTTGGCCGAGACCTGGATGTTCGGGTCCTGGTACTCGACGTCGAAGCTGCGCGAGTCCCCGAGCGAGAGCCCGGCGCTGCGCCCGGGTGAGCGGGCCATTCCTCCGTCCGGCGCGTTGCCTCGCGTCCGGACCACGAAGGTCCCCTCGGCGCTCCCGTTCTGGATGACGTCGGTGACCGCGGCCTGCACGGTTCCGAAGGTGCGCACGCCGGCGTCCGTCTGCACCGAGACGATGCGGCGAAGGAAGCCGGCCGGTGCGGCCGGGCAGGGCCCGCCGACGACCGCGTCCCCGACCGCCCACTCGGCCACCTGCCCGGCGTTCGGCCCGAAGCGGAGCGTGCCCGCGTCACGGTTGAACGCGACCAGCGCCGCGAGCGCGGTGGCGTCGGCCACCCTGGCCCGTGGCTGGAGCGACACGCCGGCGTCGGAGCCGGCGCTGGAACCCGAGTCGGAACCACCCGGGGACGGCGTCGAGCTGCAACCCGCCACCACGAGCCCCGCCCACCACAGCGCCGCCCACCGCGTCGTCCGTCGCACCCTCACCGCGTCCTCCCAGGTGGACGGGCGTCCGGGCCCGTCCCCGGAGATCAAGTGCGCGCTCGCGGCGGAGTGTCGCACCGGCGGGGGAACGTCGTCGACCGACGCGAGGATCCCACTCAATCTCGTGGGATAGGCCGAGCCGAGACCGAGCGAGGAGCATGCGGATCGAGCCTGCGCGTCAGTAGCCCGTCTGGATCAGATACGCCTGCGTCGCGTTGGACGCCGAATCGAAGCGCTCCAGCACGCCGAAGCGTCCGTCGGCGCTGATGGCGGGAGCACCTTCGCTCCCGAGCGCATTGCTCGCACCGAGCAGGACGTTCCCCTGCGCGTCGACGGAGACGACGGTCAGCGAAGGCGTGCACCCGGCCGGCGCGCCCGCGCACGTGTCGCGCGCATAGACGGCGCCCGCACCGACGCCGGGGAGCAGGTTGTCGGCGAGGGATGAGAAGAGTGCGTAGCGCCCGCCGCCAGAGAGCTCGGAAAGTCCATTGACGCTGCTGTTGGAGTTTGCCACCGCGCCCGAGGCCGACGCGGAGACCAGCGTCGTGACCGGCGTGCACGGGCCGGCCGCCCCGGCGCAGGTGTCCCGGAGGAAGACCTGGGGCGTGCCGCCAGTCGGCGCCGCGACGAGATCGCTCGCCGTGGACTGGAAGCTGACGTAGCGCCCATCGGCACTCACCGAGGCATACTGTGCGTACGCGCCGCTCTGCGAGTTGCCCCCCGTCACGCTGGCGGAGACGAGCACGGTCGACGGGACACAGCCGCTCGCGGCCCCGATGCACGAGTCGCGGAGGAAGACGTCGTCCCGACCGTTCGTGTCACCCGCGACGAGGTCCGACGCCGACGTCTGGAAGATGGCGTAGCGCCCGTTGCCGGACACGGTCGCGCTCCGCATCCCGGCATTGGACGGAACGTTCGCGCTCGTCGCCGAGAGCAGGATGTTGGAGGCCGTGCACCCGGCGGGGGCGCCGACGCAGGTGTCGCGGGCCCAGAGCTGCTCCACCCCGACCGGCCCGGCGGCCAGGTTGCTCCCTCCGCAGATGAACACGACGACGCGCCCGTCCCGGCTCACCGTGATGCTCCGGGCGTTGGCGTTCGCGGCCCCGCCCGTTCCAACGGTGACGAGCGTCGTCGAGGGGACGCACCCGGCGGGGGCGCCAAGGCAGGTGTCGCGCTCGAAGCCCTCGACCGTGTACGCGGGGACGTTCGGAGAGGTGAGGATGTCACCCGCCTGCGCAAGGAAGACCACGTAGCGCCCGTCTCCGCTGACCGTGCTCCCCGAGCCGATGCTGTTGTTCACCGTAGCCCCGTGCGCGAGCTGGTGCCCGGCGTCGTCGAGCGACACGCGGATCGTCGAGGGAACGCATCCGGCGGGCGCGCTCGCGCCACGGCAGGTGTCGCGCAGAAATATGTCCGGGGCAGCGTTCGTGTCGCCGGCGACCAGGTCACTGGCCAGCGACGAGAACGCGACGTAGCGCCCGTCCTGGCTCAGCGCGGGGTCGAAGCTCGCGCCGTTTCCCGGGGCTCCGCTCGGATTGGCCGAGACCACCGCGACGATAGCGCCCGGAGGCGCAGGGGTCGCGGTGATGGTGAACGTCGCGGCCGTCGTCGTCCCGCCGCCGGGCGGGGGGGTCGTCACCGTGACCCGGGCCGTTCCCGCGCTGGCAACGTCGGACGCGGGGATGGCCGCCGTGAGCTGCGTTGCGCTGGCAAACGTCGTCGACCGCGGGGAGCCGTTCCACGTCACCACGGACCCGCCGGTGAACCCACTTCCGGTTGCCGTCAGCGTGAATCCTCCGCTTCCGGCAGTCGCGGTGGCCGGTGCGACCGAAGCCAGCGTTGGCGCGGGCGCGGGCCCGACCGGACATGGATTGGGCGGCGTCTGCCCCGGGCCACAGGGCGTCGGGCCGGTCGGAGCGGGGCCGTCGGAGCACGCCCCTCCGAGCACGAGGACGAACACGATGACGAGAATCGGGAGGCGTCGGAGCGGAGGACCCATGTTGGCTCCGGGAGTGCGGGCGCCCGCCCGAAAGTCGCACGTCCGGGGGTAGCAGGTTCGAGTCCTGCCGGAGTCGCTCGTCGGGCGCGACCATCCAGAGGTGAGCCGCACCGCCCACCGGCGGGTCTAAGCTGCGCGCCCGTGGGCACGGACCCGACCCTCCACATCCGTCTGCTCGGCGGGCTCAGCCTGGCGCATGGCGACCAGCCGGTGACGGGAGTCAGCTCGCCGCGGCTCCACTCTCTGCTCGCGTATCTCCTCCTGCACCGGGACACGCCGCAGCTGCGGCAGCACCTGGCCTTCGTCTTCTGGCCGGACTCGAGCGAGGCGCAGGCCCGCAACAACCTCCGGCAGATCCTCCACGAGCTGCGCCACGCCCTTCCGGACGCGGACCGCTTCCTGGTCGCGGACACCCGGACTGCCGGGTGGCGCGCCGACGCCCGCTTCGCGCTCGACGTGGCCAGCTTCGAGGCGGCGGTGTCCGAGGCCGCGCGCTCCCGTGGCGAGGAGGCCGAGCGGGCCGCCCTGGGTCGCGCCGTGGAGCTGTACCGCGGAGACCTGCTCCCCGGCTGCTACGACGGATGGATCGAGCCGGACCGGGAACGCCTGCGCCAGCTCCACCGACGCGCCCTTGCCCGGCTCGCGTCACTGGAGGAAGCGGGCCGCGACTACCCGGCTGCGGTCGAGCACCTGCGCCGCCTGCTCCAGGACGAGCCCACCGACGAGGAGGCCTGTCGCGCCCTGATGCGCGCGCTCGC
>JADGQZ010000444.1 GCA_017881345.1 Myxococcaceae bacterium
CAAGGCGCTGGAGGGCGACCCGAAGCACGTCTTCATCAAGGGCGACATCGGCGACAAGGCGCTGCTCAAGGGGCTGTTCGCGGAGCACGCGATCGAAGCGGTGCTCCATCTGGCCGCGGAGAGCCACGTGGACCGCTCGATCCTCGGGCCGGAGCTGTTCGTCCGGACCAACGTGCTCGGGACCCAGGTGCTGCTGGAGGCCTGCCACCGCAAGAAGGTCTCGCGGTTCGTGATGGTCTCCACCGACGAGGTCTATGGCTCGCTCGGGCCCACCGGCGCATTCACCGAGACCTCGCCCCTCCAGCCCTCGAGCCCGTACTCCGCGTCCAAGGCCAGCGCCGACCTGCTCGCGCTCGCCTTCCACCACACCTTTGGCCTCGATGTGGTGGTCACCCGGTGCTCCAACAACTACGGCCCCTACCAGTTCCCCGAGAAGCTCATCCCGCTGATGGTGGTGAACGCGCTTCACGACGAGCCGCTGCCGGTCTACGGCGACGGCGCCAACGTCCGTGACTGGCTCCACGTGGAGGACCACTGCCGGGCCTTAGTGGCGGTGCTCGAGCGGGGCCGGGCGGGCCAGGTCTACAACATCGGCGGCGGCGCCGAGCAGCGGAACGTCGACCTGGTGAAGATGCTCCTCGCCGCGCTCGGAAAGCCCGAGACGCTCATCCGCTTCGTGAAGGACCGGCCGGGGCACGATCGGCGCTACGCCATCGATCCAACCCGGATCCGCACCGAGCTTGGCTGGACGCCCGGCCGCACCTTCCAGCAGGGGCTCGAGGCCACGGTCCGCTGGTACGTGGACCACCCCGAGTGGTGGAAGCAGGTGAAGAGCGGAGCGTACCGGCAGTACTACGAAACCCAGTACCGCGGCCGCCTGGGAGGCTAACCTTCCGCACCGATGCGGATCACAGTCACCGGCGCCAACGGGCTCGTGGGCAGCAGGCTCAGCAGGCTGCTCGTGGTCCAGGGACACGTGGTCACCGCCGTCGCGCGTGGCGAACGCCGGACGGTGGGCGACTTCGAGTACCTGAGCTGCGACCTCGCCGACCACGAGGGCGTCGCGCGGGCGCTCGCCTCCGCGCGGCCCGAGGTGGTCGTGCACACCGCCTCCATGACCGACGTGGACGCGTGCGAGCGGGCTCCCGAGGCAGCATGGGCAGCGAACGTGCTCGCCGCCGCACACGTCGCGCGCCACGCTCGCGCCGCCGGGGCTCACCTGCTGCACGTCTCGACCGACTACGTCTTCGACGGCCAGGACGGGCCCTACGACGAGGAGGCCCGCCCCAACCCCTCCGGCGTCTACGCCCGGACCAAGTGGCTCGGGGAGGAGGCGGTCCGGCTGCTCGCGGGCAGCTGGGCCATCGCTCGCACCGCGGTGGTCTACGGGTATCCGCCCTCCCAGCGCCCCAACTTTGGTAGCTGGCTGCTCGGGACGCTGAGGGAGGGGAGGACGGCCCGGCTCTTCGTCGACCAGTACGTCTCTCCCAGCCTGGCCCTCAACGTCGCCGAGCAGCTCGCCGAGCTCGCCGAGCGCCGGCTCCCCGGAATCTGGAACGTGTCCGGTGCGGAGGTGGTCAACCGGATGCAGTTCGGGGAAGCTCTGGCGGACGTGTTCGGTCTCGACCGCCGCCTGCTCGTGCCCATCACGCTCGCCGAGGCGGGCATGGCCAGCCCCCGTCCACCGCGAAGCGGCCTGCGCGTCGACAAGGCGCTCGGCGCGCTGAGGGCAGGGCCCCTCGGGCTCCGGGCCTCGCTCGAGCAGTTTCGCGCCGAGGTGGAGGGCCGGGCGTGAAGGGCATCATTCTCGCTGGCGGCTCGGGGACGCGCCTCTACCCGCTGACCCGCGTGGTCAGCAAGCAGCTGCTCCCGGTCTACGACAAGCCGATGATCTACTACCCGCTGAGCACGCTCATGCTCGCGGGGATCCGGGACATCCTCGTCATCTCGACTCCGCAGGACCTGCCCCGCTTCCGCGAGCTGCTCGGCACCGGGCAGCAGTGGGGGCTCCGGCTCGAGTACGCCGAGCAGCCCCGGCCCGAGGGGCTCGCCCAGGCGTTCCTGATCGGCCGGACCTTCGTGGGGAGGGAGCGGGTGGCCCTGGTGCTCGGGGACAACATCTTCCACGGGCACGGGCTGCCCGAGCACCTCAAGGCCGCCGCCGGGCGCGCCGCGGGGGCGACCGTCTTTGCCTACTACGTGCGAGATCCCCAGCGCTACGGGGTGGTGGAGCTCGGCCAGGACGGTCGGGCCGTCTCGATCGAGGAGAAGCCGGTGAAGCCGCGCTCGAGCTACGCCGTGACCGGCCTCTACTTCTACGACCACCGGGTGCTCGACATCGCGGCGGGCCTCCGGCCCTCGGCGCGCGGAGAGCTGGAGATCACCGACGTGAACCGCGCCTACCTCGAGTGGGGCGAGCTGCACGTCCAGGTCCTCGGGCGCGGGTTCGCCTGGCTGGACACCGGGACACACGAGTCGCTCCAGAACGCATCCACCTTCATCGAGATCGTGGAGCGGCGGCAGGGGCTCAAGGTGTCGTGCCTCGAGGAGATCGCCTTCCGCATGGGGTACATCGGACCGGACGAGCTCCGGGCGCTCGCGGAGCCGATGCTGAAGAACGACTACGGCCAGTACCTACTGGACCTGCTCGAGAACCGGGGGGCCATCGGATGAAGATCGTCGCCTCCGAGCTGCCCGAGGTCCTGATCATCGAGCCGAAGGTGCACGGCGACTCGCGCGGCTTCTTCTACGAGTCCTTCCAGGCTGCGCGCTACGCCGCGGCCGGCATCACCGGCGCCTTCGTCCAGGACAACCTCTCGCGCTCGGCGAGGGGCACCCTCCGCGGGCTGCACTTCCAGGAGCCGAGGGCGCAGGGGAAGCTGGTCCAGGTGCTCCGCGGCAGCGTGTTCGACGTCGCGGTGGACGTGCGGCGTGGCTCGCCGAGGTTCGGCCGGTGGGTCGGCATCGAGCTGTCGGAAACCGTGCCCCGCCAGCTCTGGATCCCGCCCGGCTTCGCGCACGGATTCTGCGTGCTGAGCGACTCGGCGGACTTCTTCTACAAGTGCACCGAGCTCTACACCCCCGAGGCGGAGCGGAGCATCGCCTGGGACGATCCGCAGATCGGGATCCGCTGGCCGCTGTCCGAGCCGCTGCTCTCGAGCAAGGACCGGACGGCACCGACGCTCGAGTCCTCCCCGGTGCTCCCCACGTTCGAGCGGTAGCCAGACGTGAGCGGCGGGTCAGACAGGCCGGGCCCGGGCGACGACGAGACCGAGGCGCTCCGGCGTGAGAATGCCCGGCTGCGCGAGCGCACGTTCGAGGCCGAGCGCCGGCTGCAGCGGCTGGAGGTGGAGCTGCGGGAGATCAAGCAGTCCGGTGCGCTCCGGATCGGCCGCCTCGTCTCCCGGCTGCTGCCGGCGGGCCTGAAGCACCGTCTCTACGATCCGTTCCGCCGCCCCGAGCCGCTCCGCATCGAGGAGCCTCCCGCCCCGGTGGATGTGGCGCCCGTGCCACCGGTCCCCATCCGGCTGTCGCTGGTGGTCCCCGTCTACGGGCACGCCCGGCACCTCCCGGAGATGATCGACTCGCTGCTGTCGCAGACCCGTCCGGCGGAGGAGATCATCCTGGTGGACGATGCCTCTCCGGACCCGGCGGTGGCGGAGATTCTCTCGAGGCTCGCCGGCCACGAGGCGGTGCAGGTACTGCGGAACGAGGAGAACCTCGGCATCTCGGCGACCACCAACCGCGGGATCGCCGTGGCCAGCGGCAC
>JADGQZ010000445.1 GCA_017881345.1 Myxococcaceae bacterium
GAGGGGTTCACCGGCGGCAACCTCTTCGTGGCCGAGATCTACTTCGTCAGCATCCGCGAGTTCCCGGGCGTGAAGTTCGGCGGCCCCATCGGCGACGTGCGCGACCCGGAGACCGGGCTGGGCATCGGGACGATGGTGTACGGCGACTTCTCGGTGCGGGTCACCGATCCCGAGAAGCTGATCCTCGGGCTGGTCGGCCTGCGGCGGACGGGCAACGAGGAGTTCCTGGCCTGGTTCAAGAGCCAGGTGCTCAAGGTGGTGCGCGACCGGATCGCCGAGCTGCTGGTGAAGAAGAAGTGGCCGCTGCTCGACGTGACCTCGGGCGCGTACACCGAGGAGATCGAGCAGGACGTGATCGCCGGCTTCAGGCCGCACGTCGACGGCTATGGCCTGACCGTGGTCCGGATGGGCAACTTCACCGTCTCCATCAAGGACGAGGACGAGGTCACGCTGAAGCGGCTGGGCAAGGACACCGCGTACAGCAAGCTCGCCGGCGGCTTCCAGCAGTACGCGCAGGGGCAGGCGATGCTCGGCGCGGCCGAGGGCATGGCGAAGGGCGGGGAGGGGGGCGGGGCCGCGCTCCAGGGAGCGGGACTCGGCGTCGGATTCGGGATGGCGCAGGCCTTCCAGCAGGGGCAGCAGCGGCCGCCGGCAGCTCCGGCAGCGCCAACCCCGATGGCGGCGGCCGGGACGCCGTGCCCGAAGTGTGGAACGCCGGGGACCGGGAAGTTCTGCGGGAACTGTGGCGAGCCGCTCGCCCCGGTGGGGCGGAAGTGCACCGAGTGCGGATCGGACCTCGGGCCGGGCGCGAAGTTCTGCGGGAACTGCGGAAAGCCAGTCACCGGCTGACGCTCGAACCCGGTTCGTCACTTCGCGCCGGCGGGCTCGGGTCCCACGGTGCCCGCGTCCTGCGCCCCGGTGCGCTGGCTCGCATCGGCCGCCGCTGCGCCCGTCGCCGGGGAAGTCGCCGCCGGGACGGTCGCGCTCGCGGGAGCCGTGCCCGGGCCCGCGTCCGCCTGTGGCGCGGGAGCGGCCGGGGTGACCGGCGGAGGCGCTCTCGACGTCGCGGGGATGGGCGCCGCCGTTCCGGAGAGCCTCGGGATCAACGCCGCCACGAACATCTCGGGAGAGACCCCCGCATCTCCGACCTGCCGCGCGAGCCCGTCCGCGTCCAGGCGGTTGCCTGGCGCGAGCAGCGGCTTCAGGAACGCGCCAGCCGCGGGATCCTGCCACCACGCGGCGCCGAACTTCTTGATCAGCGCCGCCCGCAGCTGGGCCCCGAGTAGCCAGCCCCGCAGGTAGTCCGCCGCTCCGAGCGTCGCCTCCTGGTCAAGGGTGTCCCGGGCATCGTCCTGCGGTGTGCCCGGCAGCCCGTAGGCGCGGTCCATCGTCTTCCGGTACGTGGCGCGCACGTCCGCCCCCGGCCGGGACGCGGCCACGTTGAACAGCACCTTGCCCGCGGCCCGGCGCACGAGGAAGAGCTCCTGCACCGCCACTGCCTGGATCCAGGTGCGGCTCGCGTCGGGAGAGAGCCCCGCCTGCTCCAGCCACGCGGGCTCGCTGGTCAGCGACTCCAGCAGCGCGGCGAAGGCCTCCGCGGTGGTGCGGTTGCCGAGCTTCGCCAGCTCGAATCGGCGCTCCTCGGTGTAGGCGTCGTGCACCGCATGCCCGAACTCGTGCAGCGCGCTTCGCTGATCGCGAGCGCCCCCCACCGGCTTGAGCGAGATGCGCACGTCCGTCGGCACCACCACGCCGAGCACCAGGCCCCGGGGGTTCTTCTTCGGCCCGTCGGCCGTGTCCAGGGTCACCGTCTTCAGCGCCGCCGGATCGAGCTGGAGGGGGTCGAGCGTGGAGCGGATGCGGGACACCACCTCGGCCCGCTTGAAGCCCTCGGTCGCCGGCAGCCGGACCAGCCGGGGCAGGTCCTGCCGTCCGATCCGCTCCAGCGGGAGCTGGAGCTCGCGCTGGGCGAGTCGGGTCAGCGTCGCGATCCAGGCGTCCTGGGTCTGGCTCAGGACCGCGTCCGCCAGCGCAGCCAGCTGCTCCGGCGTCGCCTCGCGGAGCTCGGTGGTCCAGGCGGTGGGCTCGAGGTTCAGCTTCGGCAGGAGCTCGGCGGCCCGCGCGCCCCGTCGCTCGACCAGCGCGGAGATCTTCTGCACCGCCGGGGTCGCCGCCTCGTAGATCTGCTTGCGGCGGAGGGCGCTCTTCTCGGTGGCGAGGATCGACTCGAGATTCCGGTAAGGGCGATCCGTCCCCGCGACCTGGAAGGTGAGCGACTGCTCGAGCGTGGCGATGGCATCGGACACGTCCGCCAGCTGCTGGGCGATCCATTCGCCGGCGAGGTAGGCGTGGAGGTGCTCGAGCGCCCGCCGCTCGGTTGGATCCGTGGTCTGCTCCCGCATCCGCCACACCGTGGCCACCGAGTCGGGGGTGAGCCAGGCCTCGGTCCCGGCGTAGGTCCGGGCCAGATCCGCGGGAACGCCCTCGGTCCAGTGCTTCCACACCAGCTCGTCCTGCGCACGGAGGAGCGCCTCGGCCTTCGAGGAGAGCTCGGCCACCGCCGGCCCGAGTGCCTCCCGCTCCGGGGAGCGGGAAGGAAGCTTGGCCACCGGTGCCGGTGGGACCGGTTCACCGGCGCAGGCGGCGAGGACGAGCGCGGGGAGGACGTGCGAGAGCCGTGGACGCATGAAGGGGCGAACTGTACCGTCCGTTCCGGAGATGCCCAATCCTTCGCAGTGGGCCGCGGCGCGTGCCCGCCAGGTGCTCCAGCGCGCGATCCGCCAGCACCTGGAGTCGCTCGGGTACCTCGAGGTCGAGACGCCGCTGCTGGTCCCCGCGCCGGGGATGGAGCCGCACATCCGGGCCTTCGAGGTGCCGTTCGTGCCCGAGACCGACGTGGGGCGGCCCCGGACGCTCTATCTCCACACCAGCCCCGAGTACGCGATGAAGCGGCTCCTTGCCGACGGAACGGGCCCCGTCTTCCAGATCTGCAAGGTGTTCCGGAACGGGGAGGTCAGCCCGACGCACAACCCCGAGTTCACGATGCTGGAGTTCTACCGCCCGCACTCCGACTACCGGGCGATCATGGCGGACCTCGAGGGCACGCTCGCCGCCGGCGCCGCGGCGCTCGGTCGTCCCGAGCTCTTCGGCCAGTGTCCCTACGAGCGGGTGACGGTGCGCGAGGCGTTGCGCCGCGAGACGGGCATCGACCTGCACCAGGCCGGCGACGCGTCGACCCTGGCCGCGGCAGCACGCGCGGTGGGGGTCCGGACCGAACCGGGAGATGGGTTCGACGACGTGTTCTTCCGGCTCTTCCTGGAACGCGTGGAGCCGCGACTTGGACGTGACCGGCCCGCGTTCCTGATCGACTATCCAGCCTCGATGGC
>JADGQZ010000446.1 GCA_017881345.1 Myxococcaceae bacterium
CATCCTCGCGGCGGCACTGCCCGATGCCGTCGTGGGACGGGACTATCAGGAGAAGGCCGTCGTTCTTCAGGTGGAGCGAGGCAGTGGCTCGCTCTCGTGGAGCCTGGCCCAGCTTCCCGAGTCGCTCGCCTGGCTCACCATCACCGAGAGCACCGGTCAGCTCACTGGGCGCCCGATCGATGTCGTGTCGCCGGCGGGGGCGTTCACCGCGCAGGTGACCAACGGGACCTCGACGGCCCGGGCGCCCTTCACCCTGTCCGTGGGCTGCCTGGAGGGGGCGAGCAGTCCGTGCGGAGTGCCAGACCCGGCGCAGGGCATGTGCGTCGGTGGAAGTCGCGTCTGCCTCGGCGGGAAGCTGGGGGTGTGCACGCCCGACCCGGGTCGGACGCCGTACGAGGCGGACACCGGCCACTGCGGGGCCGGCTGCGACGAGACCTGCCCACGAACCTCGAGCAACCGCTGCGTGGGGACGTGCGCGTGCGGGAACTCGGCCGGCCCGTGCTCCGGGGCGACGCCAGCGTGCTGTTCCGGCACCGATGGGCGCCCCGAGAGCTTCATCTGTGTCTCGCTCCAGAGCCCCGAGCACTGCGGGGCTTGCCAGACGGCTTGCCCGACACGACCGTTCACGCTCAGGGGGTGCGCGAACAGCAGTTGTACCTTCGCGTGCGACGCGGACCACCTCAACTGCAACGGCGGAGGAGTCACCACCGAGGGCCCGGACGCGGACGGGTGCGAGACACGCGTGGTCGACAACCCGGAAAGCTGCGGGGCGTGCGGCCGCCGCTGCCCCGATGCGCTGCCGGCAACGAAGCACGCGAGCGGCGGTCGTTTCTGTTCCGAAGGACGGTGCGCGTATACGTGTGACGGCGCGTGGCGGAACTGCACCGGGGCGACCGCTCCGAACTGTTCCCAGCAGACCACGGAGGATGATCCGGACGGCTGCGAGACGAACTTCGCCGACCCGAGCACCTGCAGCGGGACCGTCAGGTGCCCCGGTATCGCGAACGGATACGCAACGTGCACCCCGGACAGGGCTCCCACCGATCCGACGGCGACCTGGAGCTGCGGGCTGAAGTGTAACGCAGGGTTTGATCCCGACCCGTGCGGGGCGCCGCCGGTCTGCAAGCCGCTGGGCGATGCGGAGAACTGTGGGGCTTGTGGGCGTGCCTGCCCGACAACGGACACCGACACTGAGCACCAGTTCTGCTCGGTGATCGGTCAGTGCTGCATTCAGGTGTGCGACCCCCTCCTGAGGCCGCCCTGCGGGCCCGTGGTCTGTCACTAGGGGCGTGAGGCCGGGCCCAGGCCGACCAGCCACGCTCGCTGGCTCGGGCCGACGCCGATGCCGCTCATCGTGACGCGCAGGTGGCCAGGAACGGTCTTCGTCGCGAGGTGTCCATTACGAGGTGTCTGACACCTCGCGGAGAGGCCAGCCGATGTCGCGATCCGGGTTCAGCCCGGGGGGAGACTTGTGCGTGGCGGACTGAGAAAGGGCCGATGTGCGTAAGGCGGGAATACGGCGGATAGCTCGCCACTCCGCCAACACTCAGATGCCTTTGCGAAGGCGGCGACAAATCCCCGATATCGCGAGATGAAGGCGATCCTCAGCCTCGCAGACACCGCATGGCACCACGGCCGTCGTGAACGCTTCGTTCGCTCGGGACGGTGGTGTGGATCCTGGGCGAGTACGCCTGCGCGCCCGAGAACGTTTTGATGGGCGAGCCGGCCGTGACCCTCGATGGCAGCATGCGCACGCTTGACGAACCGTCGCCAGGCGGACCGCCGTCTGAACCGTTCAAGAGGGAGCGGGGTGATCGTGAGGACCTGCCGCTCGCCGAATCGCGCCTCGAAGCGGTCCGGAACTCCATGACCGGACCGGACTGTCCACCGTCGGCTCCAGTTGAACCAGCGGAAGCTCCGGTCGGTCCTTCCCAGGAACTCTGGCAGCGAGCTGAGGCCGGGCCAATCCCTACAACTCCGAACGAGTCCCTCTTTCACCCCGTGAGAGAGGATGTACCTGACGCGTCCGAGCAAGGCGCCTTCGTCCAGCACTGGCTCGGCCGAGTATCGGCTTTCCCAGAACGATCCCTTCCAGTTGATCAACCCGCCCACCTTCTTCGAGACGTTTGTGAGCAGGTACTGCATGAACTGCGGAAGATTCCCCCGCGGAGCGCGAACCAGCATGTGGACGTGGTTCGAGGCAAAGCTGAACCCGAAGAGCTCGACGGCGCTCCGCTCGACCGCACGTGCCAGGACGCCTCCGACGACGTCGTTCGTCTTTAGGGATGGGCGAAGCAGGAGACGCGCTTGGGCGCACCTCACCGTCACGAAATAGATCAACGTCTGTTCCTGCATCCTCAAAGGCCAGCCCATGCGAGTTCCCCCCTTCAGGGGAAACGCTCGAGCAAGAACCCGGCCATGGATGATTACGAGGTGTTTGACACCTCGTCGGTGCTTCTAGAGGTGCGTGGGCTTCTTCATCAGTGCCGGGATGCCGCTGCGCCAGGCGTCCGAGAGACGCGCAACCGGTAGATCGAGCAGGCCGGAGATGACGAGCCGGTCTCCGCCGACGGACCCGATGCTCGCGAACGGGACACCCGCGCTCTGACAGGCCGCGGCGATCTCTGCCTCGTGTTCCGGCGCGTAGGAGACGACGATTCGCGAGGCATCCTCGCCGAAGAGGTACGCGTGCGGCGCGACCGACCCGACCGGAATCGAGAGCCGGGCGCCGATCGGCCGCTCTGCATCTGCCATGCAGGACTCGGCGAGCGTCACGGCCAGCCCACCCTCGCTCGTGTCGTGCGCGGACACGACCTTCCGCGAACGGACCAGCTCCCGAACGACCGACTGAAGCGCCTTCTCGCGCACCACGTCGAGCGACGGCGGCCGGCCAGCGATCTTCCCTGTGGTCATCAGAAGCCACTCGGAGCCGCCAAGCTGCCCGCGCGTCTCGCCGAGCACCGCTACCCGGTCTCCAGCGCGCAGGAACACGCCCGGGCAGGTCGCGCTCACATCGGGCAGCAACCCCACGATCGCCACGGTCGGTGTGGGGAGAATCCCCTTACCTTCCGTCTCGTTGTACAGGCTCACGTTCCCGCTCACCACGGGGACGCCCAGCTCGCGACAAGCCGCCGAGATGCCGCGCGTCGCCTCGGCGAACTGCCACATGATCTCCGGACGTTCGGGATTGCCGAAGTTCAGGCAGTCCGTGAGGCCCAGCGGCTCTCCGCCCACGCACGAGACGTTCCGCGAGCACTCGGCCACCGCGAGGCGCGCGCCCTCGAACGGATCGAGGAACACGAACCGGGCGTTGCAGTCGACCGCCATCGCGAGGCCCTTCTTCGTCCGCTCGACCCGCACCACCGCCGCGTCGGCCGGGCCTGGCCGCACCACCGCGCCGAGCCGGACGGTGTGGTCGTACTGCCGGATCATCCACTCCTTGCTGGCGATGGTGGGCCGCGCGAGCAGCCCGAGCAGCGTCTCGCCGTGGTCCCGCCCCGGGGGAACCGACAGCGGATCGAACTGCTGCAGCGTGTCCTGGCCCGCGGGTCGCGACGTCGGCCGGTCATAGACCGGAGCGCCCTCGGTGAGCGGTGTGACGGGGAGGTTCGCGACCGCCTTCCCGTGCTCGAGGATCCGGACCCGCCCGTCATCGGTGACTCGCCCGATGACCGCCGCGTCCAGGTCCCACTTGTGGAAGATGCGGAGTACCTCGTCCTCGCGACCCCGCTTCGCCACGATGAGCATCCGCTCCTGGCTCTCGGAGAGCATGATCTCGTACGGGGTCATCCCCTCCTCGCGGCGCGGCACCTTGCCCACGTCGATCTCGATGCCGCTCCCGGCCCGGCCAGCCATCTCGATGGACGAGCTCGTCAGCCCCGCAGCGCCCATGTCCTGGATGCCGACCAGCGCATCGGTCTGGAAGAGCTCGAGGCACGCCTCGAGCAGCAGCTTCTCGGTGAACGGGTCGCCGACCTGGACCGTCGGGCGTTTGCTCTCGCTGTCCTCGTCGAACGCGGCCGAGGCCATCGTCGCACCGTGGATGCCGTCGCGCCCGGTCTTGCTCCCCACGTACAGGATGGGGTTGCCCACGCCCGACGCTGTGCCCTTGAAGATCCGGTCGCTCTCCAGCACGCCCACCGTGAACGCGTTGACCAGGCAGTTGCCGTTGTAGCTCTCGTCGAAGGCCACCTCGCCCCCCACCGTGGGGACACCGATGCAGTTGCCGTAGCCGCCGATGCCCCGCACCACGCCGTCGACCAGCCACGCAGTCTTGGGGTGCGACGGATCGCCGAACCGCAGCGAGTTCATGGACGCGATGGGCCGCGCCCCCATGGTGAAGACGTCGCGAAGGATGCCGCCCACCCCGGTCGCCGCGCCCTGGTAGGGCTCGATGTAGCTGGGATGGTTGTGGCTCTCCATCTTGAACGCCGCAGCCATCCCGTCGCCGATGTCCACCACACCCGCGTTCTCGCCCGGGCCCACCAGCACCCGCGGGCCCGTCGTGGGGAACCCGCGCAGGTAGCGGCGCGAGGACTTGTACGAGCAATGCTCGCTCCACAGCACGCTGAAGATGCCGAGCTCGAGGAGGTTCGGCTCCCGCCCCATGTGCTCGAGGATCCGGGCGTACTCCGACTCGGTGAGCCCGTGCTGCGCGATGACGTCCTTGCTCAGGGCCATGTCAGTGGAGGAACGAGGCCAGCACCCGGCGGCCATCGGCATTGCCGAGCAGCGGCTCGGCGTTCCGCTCGGGGTGGGGCATCATTCCGAGAACGTTCCCCGACGAGCTCACGATACCCGCGATGTCGGCCCGGCTCCCGTTGGGGTTGCCGACGTAGCGAAAGACCACCTGGCCCTCGCCCTCGAGCCGCTTCAGCCCCTCGTCGTCGATGAAGTAGTTCCCGTCGCCATGGGCGATGGGGATCTTGAACTGCTCGCCCGGCTTCAGCTCGGTGGCGAACCGCGTCCGGGCCTTTTCCGTCCGCAGAACCACGTCCTGGCAGATGTACTGCCGGTTCGCGTTCTGGAGCAGCGCACCCGGGAGGAGCCCCGCCTCGGTGAGGATCTGGAAGCCGTTGCAGATGCCGATGACGGGGCCACCCTTGCGGGCGAACGCGGCGACCTCTTCCATCACCGGCGAGAAACGGGCGATGGCGCCGCAGCGCAGATAGTCGCCGTAGCTGAAGCCGCCCGGGAGGATGACCAGCTCGCTCCCACGGAGGTCCCGTTCCTTGTGCCACAGCATCCGGGGCTGGTGCCCGAGGACCTGCCCCACCACGTGGAAGGCGTCCTCGTCGCAGTTGCTGCCGGGGAAGACGACGATCCCGACCTTCATCCGATCTCCACCCGGAAGTTCTCCACCACCGTGTTGGCGAGGAGCTTCCGGCACATCTCCTCGACCTGGGCACGGGCCTCGGGACCGCTGCCGTCGGGGAGCTGCACCTCGATGTACTTGCCCAGCCGGACGCCCGAGACCTGACCGAAGCCGAGGGCGTGCAGGCTGCCCTCCACGGCCTTGCCGGCCGGGTCGAGCACCCCTGGCTTCAGCGTCACGTACACCCGTGCGAGCATGTCTCCTCCGGTGCGACACCCGCGGACTGGGCGGGGGGTCGGGGCCGCCTCTATCAGCCGTCCGAAGAAGCGTCCACTCGTGTCTTAATGCGGGGTTAGAGCGTCAGCCAGCACAGTTGGGCCTGCCGTGCTAACGCTTTGCGCATGCAGTCTTGGGCGCTGTGGCCCGGGTGTGTCGCGCTCCTGCTGGTCCGTGCCCTCATGGCCGCAGCGGAGTCGGCGCTCTCGGGTGTCTCCGAACTGAAAGCCAAGGAGCTGGCCACCCAGCACGGGCGGTCCGGGCGGCGTGTGCTCCGGCTGCGCACCCAGCGCGAGACGACGGCGGCCTCCCTGCGCATCGGCATGGTGCTCAGCGGGTTCCTCGCGGCCGGGGTCGGGGCGCTCGCGCCGCCGGCGATGGTGCAGTTCGACGTCTCCCGGCTGGGCGGGTTCTGGGGCGCTCTCGCTGCCCCCCTCGCGGGCGTCCTCTTCGTGGGGATGCTCGCGGCGCTCGCTGACGTGACCGCCCGGGCCATCGCCAGCACCGACCCCGAGGTCGCGGCGCTGCGGTTGTCCTGGCTGGCGGGCGTGCTCTCCGCCGTGCTGGGACCGTTCGCCCGGGTGCTGCTCGCCGGGGTCAACCTCGTCCTCCGGCCCTTCAAGATCCGCGCTCGGTTCGAGCCGCCGCCGCCCCCACTCGAGGAGCTGGAGCGGATGCTCGCCGCGCAGGCCGCGAACAACGGCGTGGATGCGAGCGCGCCGGAGCTGATCCGCAGCGTGTTCGAGCTCTCGGACAAGCGGTGCCGTGACGTGATGGTGCCGCGGACCGAGGTGGTCGCGGTGGAGATCTCCACGCCGCCGACGGAGCTCCTCCGAATCCTCGCCGAGGAGAGCCACAGCCGCATCCCGGTCTACCGCGACGACATCGACCACATCATCGGCGTGCTGCACGCGCGCGACCTGATCCCCCTCTTGCAGCACCCAGAGGTCATCGTCCTCGCCGACGTGGTCCGGCCAGCGGTGTTCGTGCCGTGGATCAAGCCGGTGGGCGACCTGCTCCGCGAGATGCAGCGGCGGCGGATCCACATGGCGATGGTGACCGACGAGTACGGCGGGTTCATGGGCGTGGTGACGCTCGAGGACATCCTCCGGGAGATCGTCGGCGACATCGCGGACGAGTTCGAGCAGACCGAGTCGCTCATCGAGAAGCAGCCGGACGGCTCGTTCCTGGTGGACGCGATGCTGGAGGTGGACGAGTTCGCAGAGGCGTTCGGTCTTCCGCTGCCAGAAGGCGAATATGAGACGCTCGGCGGATACCTGAGCTCCCTCTCCGGGAGCATCCCGGAGGTCGGGGACCGGTTCACCTACGACGGCTGGCAATTCACCATCGCCTCGAAGCAGGGACCCCGGCTCGGCCGCGTGCGGATGACGCGTCTGAAGGCCCCACCTCCCGCCTCCCGCGAAGGCGGAACGCAGCCCACGACCGCCACCTCCTGAGCCCATAGCGCGGGACGGACTGCCGCGAGATCATTGAGGATTTCGACGTGGCAAGAACGAGGTCCGAATTACGAGGTGTCTGACACCTTTCGGGCCTTTTCGCGCGAGCTCTCGGGCTGGCGGGCGACGCGCTAGCGACCGAGGAGGGGGTTGAGGGCCTCGACGGAAAGAGGCCAGCCGTTTCGCTGGGCGCTCAGCTGAAGGGCGCGGGCGAACTCGGGGGCCGTCTGGAAGCGCTTCTCACGGTCAGCGAAGGTTCCCTGCCGCACCACCCGGGCCAGGTACTCGGGGATGGCGGCCCTGACCGATTCGAGGAGTGGCACCTGGGCGTCACGGACCCGTTGCAGCAGGTCCAGCTCGTTCGTCTGCGGGAACAGCCGCCTGTTGGCGATGAGCTCCCAGAGAATGACGCCCACCGAGTACAGGTCGCTCCGCAGATCGACCGTATCGCCCACGACCTGCTCGGGGCTCATGTACGCGACGGTCCCGCGGAGCGCGCCGGCCTCGGCACGGGGGAAACCCTCGAACTCGGCAATCCCGAGATCCGTCAGCTTGACGTCACCGGTCACCGAGAGGAGGACGTTTGACGGATTCACGTCGCGGTGGACCAGCGGAAGCGGTGGGGTCGCTCCAATGCCTCCGTGCAAGTACGCCAGGGCATCCAGGAGGCACCATCCGATGTAGTTGGCCGCGGGGAGCGGCATGGGAGTGCCGGCCTGGATGAGCAGATCGAGGAAGTACGCGAGCGTTCGCCCCGGAACGAGCTCCTGCACCATCAGGTAATCCGCACCCGCCTTGAAACAGCGGAAGGTGCGGACCACGTGCCGATGCTGGAGGCGAACGGCGATCTTTGCCTCGTCGATGAAGTGCTTCACGTGCGCGCCGTCGTTCCGGTACGCCGGCAACAGGCGCTTGAGCACGACCTCGGGGCCTTCGCCCGCCGCGGGTGTCGTCGTCGGAAGGGGGCGCGCCTGGTAGACCTCGGCCATCCCGCCAACGGCGAGCCGGCCGACGATCTCGTACCCTCCGAGCTCCCGCTCCAGCGGCACGCCGCGGAGTCTACAGCGCGTGGAGGCCCGTCGACGGATCCTGTGGAAATCCGGCGGCGACCGACGCATTGTGCGCGAACCTTCGAGGGAGATTGATGGTCTTCACGCCAAATCTGGTGTCTGGCATCGGGGCGCTGCTCTTCACGGTCATCGGAACCGTCATCGGCGTGCTGGGCCCGGTGCTGCTCTTCCCGCTCTGGCGGATCCTCGGCGCCCGCGCGGTGCCGCTCTCCGTCTTTGCCTCGGTCGGCCTTGGCCTCTTCGGCGGACTGACCGCGGGTCTGCTCACGCCCTTCTTCGCGCCGGCCGGGCAGATGTTCTTCCCGGAATGGTGGGGCTTGTTGCTCGCGGCAGGGAATGCGGGTGGGGTCGTCTTCACCGGGGCCCTGATCGCGTCCGTCCCGGCGCGAAACGCCGGCTACTAGAACCCCCGAACCCCGAAGGTTCCTCGAGAGCTGGCGGGCCGAGGCCGCCAACCTCCCGGACGTCCTGCGCTTTTCGAGGTGTCAGACACCTCGTAATGCACTCGCTCCACCCCCCCCGGCTCAGGGGCTCTTCGGTGTGCCGGCCGGGTTGTCCCAGCCGCCGAGGTCCGCCGCCAGCCGGTCCGCGTCCGGCGGGCCCCAGCTTCCGGGCTCGTAGAAGTGAAGCGGCGTCACGTTCCCGAGCACCGGCTCCACCACGGCCCAAGCCGCCTCCACCGCATCCTGCCGCACGAACAGCGTGGCGTCGCCGTTCATCGCGTCGGTGAGCAGCCGTTCGTAGGCGTCCGCCTCGTCGCTCGTCTCCCGCTTCACCGCCGCCAGCTCCACCGTCTCACCCACGAGCTCGGTCCCCGGCTTTTTCACCCGCGCGCTCAGCGATAACGCCACGTCCGGCCCGAGCCGGAAGCGGAACGTGTTCGCATCTCGGCGGGCCAGCTTCCGCAGCGGCGGCCGGCGCAGCTTCACCACCACCTCCGTCGCCGTCACCGGCATGCACTTGCCCGACCGGATGAGGAACGGCACCCCGTCCCACCGCCATGACGACACCTGGAGTCGCACCGCCGCGTACGTCTCGACCTGCGATGCCGGCGCCACCCCGGGTTCCTGCCGGTAGCCGACGAACTGCCCCCGCACCACCTCCTCGGGCTGGATCGGCGGAATCGCCCGGAACACGTCCGCCACCTCGTTCCGCACCGATTCCCAGTACAGATCCGACGGGGGCTCCATCGCCAGGAAACCGATGACCTGCAGCAGATGGTTCTGCACGACGTCCCGGATGCACCCGGTCTCGTCGTAGAACTTGCCGCGCCCCTGCACACCAAAGTTCTCGGCCATCGTGATCTGCACGCTCTCGACGTAGTTCCGGTTCCAGATCGGCTCGAGGAACGTGTTCGAGAATCGGAAGAACAGGAGGTTCTCCACCGCCTCCTTGCCCAGGTAGTGGTCGATCCGGAAGACCGACTGCTCCGGGAACGCCTGGTGGAGGATCCGGTTCAGCTGCTCCGCCGAGGCGAGGTCCCGTCCGAACGGCTTCTCCACCACGACCCGCGCACCCTGCGCACAGCTCGACTTGGCCAGCGCCTCCACCACGGTCGCGAACAGCGTGGGCGGGATCGCGAGGTAGTGCGTGGCCGCCCGCGCCCCGTCCAGCAGCGACTTGAGCTGGGTGAAGGTGGCCGGATCACCGTAATCGCCGTCGACGTACTCCAGCATGGACATCAGCTTGGAGAAGGCCGGCTCGCGGACTCCCGGTCCGTGCGTCTGCACGCTCTCGTGCGCCCGGGCCTTCAGCTGCTCGAGCGTCCAGCCCGCCTTGGCGACGCCGATGACCTTGCACCCCAGCACGCCGCTCTCGACCATCGACTGCAGCGCTGGGAAGATCTTCTTGTACGCCAGGTCACCCGTCGCGCCAAAGAACACCAGCGCATCCGACCGGGTGCTCGTCTTCGGGCGCTGCCAGAACGCTTCCGCCGCGGGGCTCATCTCCCCGGGCCTATCAGTCAGCGAGCGAGGCGTACAGGCGTTCATAGGCCTGGGCCGAGCTCTCCCAGGACCAGTCCTGTCTCATCCCGCGTCGCCTCATTGCATCCAGCGCGTCACGCCGCTGCCACCACCACTCGAGCGCCCGTCCACCTGCCCAGAGCAACCCGCTCGGATTGAAGTGGCTGAACTTGAATCCGGTCCCGTCCGGGAGGTCCGCGTCGCGCACCGTATCCTCGAGCCCGCCGGTCGCACGCACCACCGGCACCGTGCCGTAACGCAGCGAGTACATCTGGTTCAGCCCACACGGCTCGTAGAGCGAAGGCATGAGGAAGAAGTCCGACCCCCCCTCGACCAGGTGAGACAGCGCCGGGTCGAACCCGATGAACGCGCGGAACCGGTCCGGTCGCGCCGCCGCGAGCGCACGCAGCGCGTCCTCGTACCAGCCGTCCCCGCTCCCGAGCACCACCGCCTCGGCGCCGCTGTCGAGCAGCACCGGCAACGCTGCGAGCAGCAACGAGATACCCTTCTGTGCCGCGAGCCGCGTCACCACCCCGAACAACGGCGCGTCCGAGAGCACCTCGGGCTGAGGAAGACCGAGGCGGTGTCGAAGCTCGGCCTTGCAGATCGCCTTCCCCGAGAGGTCGTCGCCGTCGTACGGCGCGGGCAGGTGAGGGTCGGCCCTCGGGTCCCATTCGTGCACGTCGATGCCGTTCAGGATCCCGTGGAGCTCGTGTGCACGCGCCCGGAGCGTGCCCTCGAGCATGCAGCCGTAGGCCTCGGTCTGGATCTCCTGAGCGTAGGTTGGACTCACCGTGCTCAGCGCGTCGGCGAAGGCCAGGCCAGCCTTCATGAAGTTCACCTGGTCGTAGAACTCGAGCCCGTGCTCGTTGAACACGTCCCAGGGCAGGCCGAGGTCCGTCATCACCGCCTTGGGGAAGAGCCCCTGGTAGGCGAGGTTGTGAATCGTGAACAGGCTGCGCGCCTCACCGAGCGAGGTGCCGCGGAATCCGCGCGCGAGCGCCAGCGCCGCGAGCCCCGTCTGCCAGTCGTTGAGATGCACGACGTCCGGGGCGAAGTGCATCGCCTGTGCGGCGGCCAGCGCTCCCACGGCGAGGAAGGCGAATCTCCGGTGGTTGTCGCCGTACTCCCCACTCGCGTCTCCGTAGATGCCGGAGCGGCCATAGAAGCCAGGGTGGTCGAGGAACCAGACCTCGTGTCGGGGCGCCGACCGCGCCACGCGGAGCACCGCGCGCTGCTCACCGAAGGGGAATCGCAGCCGGATCGAGCGGCCCGAGTCCTCCGCGTTGGGGATCCGGGCCGAGGCGTAGAGCGGCGTGACCACCCGTACCTCGTGACCTCGCGCCGAGAGCGCCCGGGGAAGCGCGTGCGCCACGTCGCCCAGCCCGCCCGATTTGCTGTAGGGCGCGACCTCGGAGGCCACGTAGAGAACCTTCATCGGCCCCACCATGCCCACTGCTGGGCGCCCGTCAACGCCCGAGTGCACCGCGCCTCTGTTATGGAGGGGCCATGACGGACCCGTTTCAGCAGTTCGCGGAGTGGTTCCGCGAGGCCGAGGCCGCCGTCCCGGTCGACCCGAACTCGATGGTGCTCTCCACCGTCGGCGCCGACGGACGTCCCAGCTCGCGGGTGGTGCTCCTCAAGGGGTTCGACCACCAGGGCTTCGTCTTCTATGGCAACCTCGAGTCACGGAAGTTCCGCCAGCTTCGGGCCCAACCGTGGGCGGCGCTCAACTTCCACTGGAAGCCGCTGCAGAAGCAGGTCCGGATCGAGGGCCGCACGACGCAGGTCACGGACGAAGAGGCAGACACGTACTTCGCCACCCGGCCGCGCGGGAGCCAGGTCGGCGCCTGGGCCTCGAGGCAGAGCGAGCCACTCGCCAGCCGCGAGCTGCTCGAGGCTGCGGTGCGCGAGGTCGAGGCACGGTATGCCGGCCGGGAGGTCCCGCGTCCCGCGCACTGGTCGGGGTTCCGCCTGGACCCGGACCGGATCGAGTTCTGGAAGGCCGGCGAGTTCCGGCTCCACGACCGGCATGTGTTCCGCCGCGCGTCCGCTGCGGACGCTTGGACGGTCGAGCGTCTCTACCCCTGAGCGGGGCCAGCCGTCCCTGCACGCGGCCGCCGGACCCACCGCGTCAGTCCCGCGGCGCGCTGCTGCGCTCTACGCGGCCCCAGAACCTATCGGTCGGGTAGCATCGAACGTGCTCGCGCGACATCCAGGCCCGACGCGCTCACCACGGCAACTCGCGTCCCTGAAAGTCGAACACCCGCCCGCTCTGCTCTGCCTTCAACCCATCGACGATCCGGAGCATCCCGCGGATCGACTGCTCCGGCGGAACGGGCGCGGCGCTGCCGCCCATGCGCGTCTGGACCCAGCCGGGATGGAGCGCCACGGTGAGAAACCCCTCGCCGCGCAGATCCTCGGCGAGGAGCCGCGTCGCCATGTTGAGCGCGGCCTTGCTGAGTCGATACGCGTACCGCCCCCCCGACGCGTCCGCGATGCTCCCCAGGTGACTGGTCAGGTTGACGATCTTCCTCGTCTTGCCGGCGCGGAGCCGTGGAAGCAGTGCCCGGACCACGCGGAGCGTTCCCACCGCATTGACGTCGAAGACCCGGAGGATGTCCTCCGGGTCGATGGGCTCGCCGCCCTTCACGCCGGAGACCCCGGCGTTGTTGACGAGCACGTCCACCGGCCCCGCGGGCAGTGCCTCGGCAAGCCCGCGGACGCTCGCGTCGTCCACCACGTCGAGGCGGTGGATGCGGAGCCGGACGCCGGGGAGCGCGAGTGCCCGGAGGTCGGCCGCGTCGTCCGGGTCACGGGCGGCGGCATCGACCTCATCGCCCCTCTCCGTCAGTTGCTTGACGAACTCGAGCCCGATACCCCTGTTCGCACCGGTGACGACGAACCGCATGCCCGTGACATAAGCAAGGGTCGTGCGGACGGCGAGGGAAACCGAGCCCCCGTGTCGTGACACTCGACCGTCTTGGAGATTCCGTGCCGCTGCTGCGCACCGCCGTCGTCGGAGCTGGCATCTCCGGGCTCGCGCTCGCCTGGGCGCTGCGGTCGCGCGGCACCCCGGTCACCGTCTTCGAGGCATCCGACCGGGTGGGCGGGCAGATCCGCTCCTGGCTCGACGAGGGCTTCATCCTCGAGGCGGGCCCCAACGGGTACCTCGACCGGGAGGGTGCAGTCGGCAGGCTCGCGGAGCAGCTCGGGATCGCCGAGCAGATGCGTCCCGCGTCAGTCGCTGCGGATCGCCGGGCGCTCTTCGTCCGCGGGAAGGTGCGGTTCCTTCCGGCGAAACCCCCCGAGCTCCTCGGCTCGGACATCGTGCCCTGGTGGGCGAAGCTACGGCTCCTGCTCGAGCCCTTCAGCCGTCGGGGGCCGGTCGGCGTCGACGAGAGCCTCGGCCAGTTCGGCCGCAGGCACCTCGGCCGGCACGTCACCGAGACCCTCCTCGACGCGGTGCAGACCGGCATCTTCGGCGGGGACCTCGAGCGGCTGAGCGTCCGGGCGGCGTTCCCCCGCCTTCATCAGATGGAGCGGAGCCACCGGAGCCTTCTCCTCGCCGCCAAGGCGATGCGCCGCACAGCTCCCGGGACGCCGACGCGGCTCGGATCATTCGAGGGTGGCCTCGAGACGCTTCCGCGCGCTCTGGGGACGGCACTGGGCGAGGCGGTCCGGTTCGGGGTCCGCGTGCGCGCGGTCGAACACGCGGGCGGCGAGTGGCAGGTCGGCTGGGACGGCGGCGCCTCGCGATTCCAGCGCGTCGTCCTCGCGCTGCCTCCACGCATCTCTGCCGAGCTGCTCCGGCCACTGGACCCGAGCATCGCCAGCGCCCTGGAAGCCATCCACGCCGTGCCGATCTCGGTGGTGCACTTCGGTTGGCGTCCGGCGCTCACCCCCGAGCCCGCGGGCTTCGGGGTGCTGGTGCCGGCACGGGAACACCGACGCGTGCTAGGGATCATCTTCGCGTCCTCGGCGTATCCGTTCCGTGCGCCCGGCGGTGGAACGCTGCTGACCACCCTGGTCGGTGGGGCGCACGGCGCCGAGTGGGCCGCGCTCCCCGACGCCGAGCTGGTGACGCTGGTGCGCGAGGAGCTACGGCTCATCCTCGGAATCGAGCGGCCGCCGGATCTGGTGCGCATCGTTCGCTGGCCGCACGCGATTCCGCAGTACGAGGTCGGCCACCAGGGCCGCCTCGACGCGATCGCCACCGCGCTTCGGAGTCACCCACGGCTCCTGCTCTCGGGCAGCGCACTCCGCGGGCCGGGGATCGCCGACTGCGTACGAGAGTCGGTCGCGCTGGCCGATACCATCGCCCCCTCGAGCTCGAGCGCCCCTGCCGGCTGAGACCCCCGTTCCGGCCAAGGCGGCGTCGACCGCCCGGGTGAGCAGGGACGAAGCGCGGCCCCGCAGCGACGATTCCACCGCGCGAGGGAGGGGTGCGCCGGGCGCGACGTCATCTCAGCGCAAAGCATGTGCGAACCCCGCGTCAGGCGGCTCGGGCGAGACTCGCGGCGCACGTCTGCCTTCCGACGCGCCGTCCCGATCGCTCCGACCTCAGCTGGCGATGCTGCGCTTCTCGCAGTGCGCGATGCGGCCGCCAGCCGTCTCGATGAGCCAGTATCCCTCGTGGCCTGCCTGGGTGGACGACCCCGCGCCGAAGATGTGGGGTCGCCGGTCGGTGGCGGGAAAGTGGTAGCGCTTGTGGATGTGGCCGTGGAGCACGGCGAACCGGTCGCCGGGGAGCAGCGCCAGGAGAGCGGGGGCGTCCACGAGCCCGTGCAGCAGCCGGTCGGGCTTTCCCTGCGCCCCGAGCGGCGCGTGGTGGACGACCACCAGGACCGCGCGGCCCTGGAGTTCGCGGCGATTGACCAGCGCGGCGAGCGCGTCCCGCTGCTTTCGGCCCACGATGCCGTACGAGAGCCCAGGAAAGTACGGGACCCGCGCCGACTGGAGCCCGATGACAGCGTCGTGCTCGCCGAGGAGACGAACGAAGGGGAAGCCTTCCTCGACGGCGACGTCCGGAAGGTCCGAGACGAGCAGGTTACCGAAGGTCTGCTCGAAGCGGCGGGTGCGGTGCGCGCCCGGCGTGTAGCGGTCGTGGTTGCCGGGAATGACGGTGCACCGCCGCGGCTCGTCCGCCCACGGGCCGAGCGCCTTCCGCGCTCCGTCGAATTCCACGGGCAGTGCGTAGGCCGTGACGTCGCCGGAGAGGATGACGTGGTCGACCTCGAGCGTGCGCGCGTCCTGCAGGATGCGGCCGATGGTCTCGGGCGCGCGGGCGAACGCCTCGGCCCGGCCGCCGAGGGTGAGCTCCCCCATCGCAACCCACCGGCGCCAGCCCAGGCGAAGGAAGGAGTGCCGGCGATAGTCGCCGGTGACGTGGACGTCCGAGAAGTGAAGGAACCGCATCGGGCGCCGGGCTCTTAGCAAGACAGCGGCCGTGATGCCGAGCCGGGGTGGTCCCCTGCTCGACCCGACGGGCTGGGGCAAGGAGCCGGCAAGAACCGCCGACGCCCGCTCGAGGGCGGGAGCGATCTGGTGGCTGTATCCAGCCGGAATCACGGGGAATTACGAGGTGTCTGACACCTTCCGAGGAGACGCCTTCCGAGACGGGCCGCAGCGTCAATTACGAGGTGTCTGACACCTTCCAGCGGCCTCCCGAGTTCGCTCGCGGTGGAGCCGATTGCCCGGACGATGCCCCTGTGGCACGTGTCGACCGCGTGGCATCGACGCACCGCGGCCGGTTCGCCCCGAGTCCCACCGGACGGCTCCACCTCGGCAATGCCTGGGCGGCGGTGCTCGGCTGGCTCTGGGCCCGCGCGGAGGGCGGCGAGTTCCTGCTCCGGATCGAGGACCTCGACACCGCGCGGTCGCGGCCCGAGCTCACCGACGCGCTCCTCGCCGACCTCGACTGGCTCGGACTCTCCTTCGACGGCGCTCCCACGTTCCAGAGCCGTCGACTCGAGCTGTACCGCGCCTCGTTCGAGAAGCTCCGCGCGACGGGCCGGGTGTATCCCTGTCACTGTACGCGCAGCGAGATCGCCCGCGCGGTCTCCGCTCCACACGGCCCCGCCGACGAGGGACCGCGCTACCCCGGAACGTGCCTCGGGCTCTCGGCGAACGACAGCGCCGACCGTGCACGGTCGCGGCCACCGGCCTGGCGCTTCCGCCCACGGGAAGGCCCCACCGAGTTCCGCGATCGCGTGCACGGCACGTTCGTCCAGGACGTGGCGGCGGAGGTCGGCGACTTCGTGGTGCTCCGGAACGACGGCGTGCCCAGCTATCAGCTCGCCGTGGTCGTGGACGACGCAGCCACGGGAATCACCCACGTGCTGCGGGGGGATGACCTGCTCGCGTCCACCCCCCGCCAGATCCAGCTCTGCGAGGCACTCGGTCTGCCTGTCCCCGCGTACGCCCACGTGCCCCTGCTGCTCGGGCCCGATGGAAAGCGCCTGGCCAAGCGCGCCGGCACGCCCAGCCTCGGCGAGCTCCGGGACCGCGCGGTGCCCCGGGAGCGGCTGATCGGTTTGCTCGCCGGGTGGGCCGGACTCGCGGACGGAGGGCCGGTCTCCGTCGAGGATCTCGTGCCCGGCTTCAGGCTGGACCGTCTCCCGCGCCAGCAGATCCCGGTCGAGCCCTCCATCGTCAACGACGTCCTGTTCCGCTGACCCGCGACGGGGGGTGACCGGTGGAACGGCCCGCGGTAGACCACCTCGGATGAGCGCCCCGCTCCCGCCCACCAGCGCCCGCGTCGTGCTCCGCTGCCAGACCGATCCCCGCTGGCTCACCCACGCCCTGTCACATCTCGACGAGGTCCTCGTCGACCATGCCCACTGCGAGAAGAAGGCGGCCGCGAACGCCCTCTCGCTGCTCCAGTCCTATCCCGAGGTGCCGGGGCTACCGGCCCACATGGCGCGGCTCGCGCGCGAGGAAAGCGGGCATCTCGCCCGGGTGCTGCAGCTCCTCGAGCGCCGGGGCCTCGCGCTCGGGCGCGATCCGGGCGATCCCTACGCCCAGGAGCTCCAGC